>DATKTD010000081.1:0-16484 GCA_035531315.1 Rectinemataceae bacterium | reverse complement strand
GGCGGCGACGGACTTGAGGCCTTCCTTGACGATGGAGTAGGCGAGGACGGTGGCGGTGGTGGTTCCGTCGCCGGCGATGTCGTTGGTCTTGGTGGCGACTTCCTTGAGGAGCTGGGCGCCCATGTTTTCGTAGGGGTCTTCGAGCTCGACTTCCTTGGCTACCGAGACGCCGTCCTTGGTGACGGTGGGGGCGCCGAATTTCTTGTCGAGGAGGACGTTGCGGCCCTTGGGACCGAGGGTGACCTTGACGGCGCGCGAGATGGTCTCGACGCCGACGAGGAGCTTGCGACGAGCGTCCTCACCGAACTGAAGTTGCTTGGCCATGACTGTTCTCCTTGATACTGCTGGTACCGGACGGTGGCGATTGCGAAGCTTTCACCTTAACCGTTCGGTTTTCCGATGATATGGGATGACCCGAGGGTCATCCATAAGATACAGAAAGGACGGGATGAGGGGCAAGGGTTTTGGCGAATTTGACTTGAAATTCCAAAATGCTTAGAGTTCTAACCACAATGAGCGAACGCGATATCGTGGAGGCCTGCGAGGCCATGAATCGGATAGCCGGTGCCTTCCGCCGCAGGGCTTCCGAGAGGCTGAGGCCCTTCGGCATAACCCTCGCTCAATACGAGTTGATCAGTCACCTCAGGCGCCGGGGGGCCCTCGCCCCATCGCAGGCGGCCGAGGGGCTGGATTGGGACAGGCCGACCATGGCGGTGGTGTCCTCGGCCTGTCGCAAGGCAGGCTGGCTCGTGAGGAGCCGCCAGGTCCAGGATCGACGCTCGGCCCTCATCGAGTTGAGCGGTCGCGGCGAGGAACTCCTCGACCGCGTGGAGGCCACCAAGCCCTTCGCCATTTCGAGTTTCGGCGATCCCTTCGATGTGGTGGGCACGGAGGAGAGGGCGCTGATGCTCAGGCTCCTCGACCGGGTGGCGAGGCGGTCCGGGGATTTGTGGGGACGCTTTTGACAGCGAGGTGGGGGCATGGATTATGCTTCGCTTGTGAAACAATCGATTCTCGCTTCGCTTCTCGTCGTCGTCCTCTCCCTGCCCTTGGGAGCCCAGCACATGCTGACTCTCTCGAGTTTCGGCGACCCCGCCGATCCGGCGATATCGCCGATCGCGAGATGGGCCACCGCGGCCTTCAAGGACGTGGGCTACGATCTCGTCCTCGAGTTCAAGCCGGGGGAGCGGGCTCTTCGGGACGCCAATGACGGCCTCGATGACGGGGACATTTCCCGTGTCGCGGGCATCGAAAAGGATTATCCGAATCTGATCCGCGTTCCCGAGCCCCTCATCGTGGTATGTCAGATCGCCTACGCGAAAAGGGGGATAATGGCGGGGAGTCTCGAGGATCTGGCGCGCCTTGGGCTTTCGGTCGAGGTTCTGGTCGGCAACAAGGTCATGGACAGTATGGTCAAGCCGAAGATCGATTCGCTTCTTTATCATGAGGCCCCCGATCTGAGTCAGGCCTTTTCGGCCCTCGCCGCGGGGAGGGTGGACGTGCTTGTCGTCTCCGACATTCAGGCGAGGAGCTGGCTCGCGCGCCCCAAATATGCCTCGATCCATCCAATCTTCGTGTTGTCCACCGTCACCGACTACACCTATCTTAACAAGAAATGGGCCGACATCGTGCCCGCCATCGCCGCCAGCTACAAGAAGTTCAAGAACTAGCTCGCTTGCCGCCGGCGCCTTCGCCTCCGGGGTGGCGGTCGCGGGGCGCCGCCCTCCTTGAACCCCGCCCTCCTTCGCCCCTACAGTGTGGGCATGGGCGCATCAATCCGCATTATCCACGAAGATAGCGACATCCTCGTCGTCGACAAGGCCGCGGGCTTCCTCTCGATAGCCGATCGCTACGACCCGACGGCCCCGACCGTCCTTGAAGAACTGGGGCGAAGTCTCGGCGAGGCCAAGGCCAAGGAGCTCCTCGTCGTCCATCGTCTCGACAAGGATACTTCGGGGGTCCTGGTCTTCGCGCGGAACGCCGAGGCCCACAAGGTCCTGTCGAAGGCCTTCGAGTCGCGAGAGGTGGCCAAGGTCTACCACGCTCTTGTCCGCGGCGAGCCCTCCTGGGAGGAGGCTGTCTGCGACTATCCCCTCCTGGCCGATGGCGACAAGCTCCACCGCAGCATCATCGACGCTGGTCACGGCAAGCCCTCCGTGACGGACTTCCGCCGCCTCGCCGTCTACGGGCCCTACAGTCTGGTCGAGGCCAGGCCGAGGACGGGACGAACCCACCAGATTCGCGTACACCTGGCCGCCCTCGGCTACCCCATCGTCGCCGACCCTCTTTACGGCGACGGCAAGGCCCTCTTCCTCTCCTCCTTCAAGAAGAAGTGGCGGGGCGACGAATATGCCGAGAGGCCCCTTCTGTCGCGCACTGCCCTCCACGCCCTGTCGCTCGAGCTCGGGCATCCGCGAAGCGGCGAGGCTCTTCGTTTCGAGGCAGCCTATCCCAAGGACTTCAAGGCCGCCGTGGCCCAGCTGGGGAAGCGTTGAGGTCCTCGACTTGCCGATGACAATCCGCAAGCCGTACACTTTCCCCATGCATTTTCCACAAACGGCTTCTCGCCGGCCTCCATACTCCCTCTTGGCCATGCTTTTTCTGGCGACCCTCGCGTTCTTCTCCTGCTCGCGCCCTGCCGCTTTCGGGGCCGCGGGGCTGGGTCAGGCGAGGGGGGGGGCTCCCCGGTCCTCCACGGCCCACGAGGATGTGGTGGCGGCCGAGTCTTTTCTGGCCGACATCGTGCGGAATGTCGCGGGCGACAGGCTGGTCGTCGGCACCCTCGTGCCCCCGGAGACCGATCCCCACGAATACCAGGCGAGGCCCTCGGACTTCGCCCGCATCAAGGACGCAAAGCTCTTCATCGTGGCGGGGGCAGGCTACGAGGCCTGGCTCCAGTCGGCGGCCGGCGCCCTCGAGGGGGTCGATGTCGTCTCCCTCTTCAAGGACGATGGTTCGGGCGACCCTCATTTCTGGACGGATCCGCGCACTAGCGCGGCGGCCTTGGGGGGACTTGTGGCCGCCCTTTCGAAGATAGCGCCCGACGCGGCCCCGCTTTTCGAGGCCAACGCCAAACGCTACGCCGCGGAACTGGCGGCCCTCGATACGCGCATCCGATCCCGCTTCGCCTCCCTCTCCCCCGATCGGCGTCTCCTCCTCACCAACCACGACGCCCTCGGCCACTTCGCCGCTGCCTATGGCTTCAAGGTCATCGGCACGGTCCTCCCGGGGAGCAGCACGGAGGCGGCGCCCTCGGCCAAGGGGCTCTCGGAACTTCTTTCCGCCATCAAAACGAGCGGGGTCCCCGCGATCTTCCTCGATGTGGGCGAGAACAAGACGATCGCCGAGACGGTCGCCTCGGAGGCCAAGGTGAGGGTCGTCACCGATCTTTATATCGAAGGAACCTCCGCGCCCGAGGGGCCCGCCCCGACCTATATCGCCATGCTCGACCACGACGCGGAGGTGATCGCCAATGCCCTCAAGTAAGGCCGAGCCCATCGTCGAGAGTCCGGCCCGTCTCGATGTCGAGGGGATCACGGTCGGCTACGAGTCGCGGAGCATCCTCGAGGGTCTTAGCTTCCGTCTCGACCACGGGACGAGGGCCGCCATCGTGGGGCCCAACGGGGCGGGCAAGTCGACCCTCTTCAAGGCCCTCGTGGGTCTCCTCCCCCTTCGGGCGGGACACATCCTCATCCACGGCCTTCCCCTCGGCTCCCACCTCGACTGCGTGGCCTACATTCCGCAGCGCGAGAATGTCGACTGGAATTTCCCGGTGACCGTCCGCGATGTCGTGACGATGGGCCGTTACGGCCACATCAGCTGGCTCGAGCGCCTCGGCCGCCGCGATCGCGCCATAGTGGACGAGAGCCTGGAGCGGATGGGCATAGCCGATCTCTCGACGCGCTCGATCAACGAGCTTTCGGGCGGCCAGCAGCAGCGGGTCTTCCTCGCCCGCGCCCTGGCCCAGGAGCCGCACATCTTCCTCATGGACGAGCCCTTCAACGGGGTCGACCGGGTGACCCAGGACGCGACCCTCGAGCTCCTCGACCACCTCCGCGAGGCCCGGGTGACGGTCCTCATCTCCACCCACGACCTCAATCTCGCCTCGACGCGCTTCGATCGGGTCCTCCTCCTCAACCGCAGTCTGGTGGCGGAGGGGCCGCCGGCCGAGGCCCTCAGTGAGGCGAATCTGGCGAAGGCCTTCGGTTCCTCCCTCCTCGTGACGGGGAACGGCAGGATTCTCGTCGACGAATGCTGCCCGGGCGGCCACCACGGCTGCGAGGACAACGACGGAAGCGACGGCCATTGTCACGAGGAACCCTCCGCCTCTCGCAGCCCCGACCTTGGTGTCGCCCCGAGGAAGCCATGATCCACCTCCTACTAGAGCCCCTCCAATACGGTTTCATGCAACGCGGCCTCCTCGCCGCGGTGATGGTCGGCGTGATCTGCGCGGTGATGGGCACCTGGGTCATCCTCCGGGGCATGGCCTTCCTCGGCGACGCCATGGCCCACGCCATCCTCCCCGGGGTGGCCATAGCCTGGCTCCTCGGGGGCAACATCCTCCTCGGCGCCCTCGTCGCGGCCGTGGCCGTCGCCCTGGGCATCGGCGTCATCTCGAAGGGTGGCACCGTCAAGGAGGACACGGCCATCGGCATACTCTTCGCGGCGGCCCTCGCTTTGGGCGTCGCCATCATGAGTTCGATCAGGACCTATGCCGCGGACCTTTCCCACCTCCTCTTCGGCAATGTGCTCGGGGTGAGCGCCGGGGACCTCCTCCTCACGGCCATCGTCGGGGCCATCGTCCTCCTCGCCATCATCCTGTTTTGGAAGCCCTTCCTCGTGCTCTCCTTCGATCCCGTCCTCGCTGCCACCCTCAGGCTCAAGACGGGCTTCCTCCGCAATCTCATGCTCGTCCTCCTCGCCCTCACGGTGGTCGTTTCGCTGCAGACCGTGGGCGTGGGTCTCGCGGCGGCCATGTTGATAACGCCGGCGGCGACGGCCTTCCTCCTCGTGAAGCGCCTCGTGCCCATGATGCTGGTGGCCGCCCTCATCGGCGCTGCCTCGGCCGTCATCGGGCTCTACGCGAGCTGGTGGCTCAACATCGTCTCGGGCTCGGCCATCGTCCTCGTCGCCACCCTCTTTTTCCTCGTCGCCTTCGTGCTTTCGCCCCGGCGGGCGGCCCTGGGCCGGCGCTAGGCCGGAGCCGGGGGCCGGGGGCCGGGCCCTGCGGAGGGCCGGGGGGATGGCGCCGCCTCGGGCCCGCCGCCCCGCGGCTCTTCAGGCTTGACGCGGCGATCCTCCCATCGTAGCGTGGGCTCGTGAATCCAATAAGAATAATCTGCGCTATCGGCGACGCGACCGAAGGCGGGGCCATCGCCTCCGTACTCTCTTCCGAAATAAGCGACTGCAGCGTGAGCTTTCCTTCCTCCCTCGCCGAGGTGGAACGTCTCCATTCCGAGAACAAGGCCGATGTCATCATCACGGATTTCAGGTTCCTGGGTGGCGGCCTGGCCGACTGGCTCGTCCTCTGGCCCCTCCCCGCCGTGCTGATCGCCGAATCGGACGACAGCGCGGAGCGCATCGGGCAGTCGCTCAAAGAAGAGTCCTCGATCTTCATCGAGCGCAGGAAGGACGGGGGCCACATCGCCCGCCTTCCCCTCCTCGTGCGCAAGGTCCTCGGCATACGCGAAAGCGTGAGCCGGCAGAACCTCCATCTCCGGATTTCCGAGCGCCGCTACGCGGACCTCGTGCAGGCCATTCCCGACATCGTTTATTCACTCGACGGGGAGGGGCGCTTCACCTATCTCAACGAGGCCTCGCGCGAGCTCGGTTTCGATCCCGCCCAGCTGATCGGCAGGCACTTCAGCGAGATACTCGAGCCGGAGGACCGGGACGCGGTGAGCAGGGAGCGCGTGCTCCAGTCGCTCCGGGGCGTCGCGACAGGCGATGAAGGCGCGCCGAAGCTCTTCGACGAGAGGCGGACCGGATCGCGGATGACGCGGAATCTCGAGTTGAAGCTGAAGCTGGGGGACGCGAAGGACCGCATCGGTGCCATCTTCGCCTATGGCGAGGTCTCGAGCTCCGGCTTCGACTGGCCAGAATTCGAGGGGAAGGGCATCGGCACGGTCGGCATCATCCGCGACGTGACGCTTCGGAAGAGGCATGAGAGGGAGCTCGAGGAGCTCCTCGCCCAGAGGGAGATGCTCCTCAAGGAGCTCCACCACCGGGTCCGCAACAACCTCCAGCTCATCTGCAGCCTCATGCACATCGAGGAGAGCTCTGTCGCCAACGCCCACGACCGCGGCATCTTCGTCAGGGCCCGCGCCCAGGTGGAGGCCCTGGCCTTCGTCCACGAGCTCTTCTGCAACCCCGAATCCCTGGAGAACGTCGACATGGCGCTTTTCGGCCAGAGGCTCGTCGAGAACCTCGCCGAAATCTACGACGCGGGCGCCAAGGGCATTTCGATCGTGGCCGAGACCTCGGGCATAGCCCTCGACCTCGATTCGGCCACCGGCGTCGCGCTTCTCTCGAACGAACTCGTGACGGAAAGCCTTTCGCGCGTCTTTCCCGGGGGGAAGGGCGTAGTCGCCCTGAGGATCTCCGACGGCGAGGAAGAATGCATTCTCGAGCTGCGCGACGACGCGGAGGGCATGGTCAAGGAGACGAGCGATCTCGTCGAGGCCCTCGTCGCCCAATTGCGCGGAAGCCTCATGATCGAGGCGGGGGAGGGGGGGCGGGGGCGCCGCGTGGTTCTGCGCTTTCCCCGCAAGGCTCCCCGACCCTTCGCCTGCTGAGCCGGCCCCCTCTCGAGGCCGGGCCAGAGGGCGTCGCCATCCGGCCGCGTACTCTGGCGTCGCCATCCGGTTGGGCAGGCTGGCGAGGCCCTCCGGCCTCCCCCTCCGTCCTGGGTTCAGGCGACGAACTTCCCCCCCTTGAGGATCTGGACCCTCGTGCCGTCGGCGCGGGTGCCTTCGACGTCGACCTCGGGCGAGCCGATCATGAAGTCGGTGTGGACGAGGGCCTCGTTGTAGCCGGCCGCGGCGCGCTCCTCGCTGCCCATGTTTCCCGAACCCTCGAAGACGTCGACATAGGCGGAGCCCAGGGCGATGTGACAGGCGGCGTTCTCGTCGAGGAGGATGTTGTCGAAGATGAAGCCCGATTTCCAGATCGGACCGAGCGAATCGACGAGGGCGACCTCTCCGAGCCTGCTGGCGCCCGGGTCGACTTCGAGGTAGCGGGCGAGGGTCTCGCTTCCCTTTTTGGCCCCCGAGGCGACCACCCTGCCCTCGCGGAACTCGAACCAGCCCTCCACGACGGTCTCGCCCAGGACCTTGACGGGGCGGGTGCAGGCGACGCGTCCCTCGGCGAGGCGATTGTCGGGGCTCGTGAAGACCTCCTCCGTGGGGTGGTTCGGGAGGAAGAAACGGCCCTGCGGCGTGTTGCCGCCGGCCCCGCCCCAGCGCGAGCGCGGCGAGAGGCCGATGCGGAGGTCGGTGCCCGGGCCGCTGAAGTGGACTTCCTTGAGCCGCGCCTCGTTGAGGATCTTGGCCCGGGCCTGGAGTTCGGCCGAATGGGCTCGGAGCTCGGCGGCGGGATCGGGCCGGTCGAGGCGGAGGATGGGGATGAGGACCTCCCAGAGGGCCTTTTCGGGATCGGGGCCGGGATCGCGGCCCGAGGCCTTGAAGGCGGCGCGGGCCCAGGCCTCGGTGGCGACGGGGAGTATGGTCCAGGCGATCTTGTTGGACATGATGGCGTCGCGGTAGCTGCTGTTGGCGAGGGCCCGGCTCCGCTGGTGGCGCTGGAGCCGCCCCGAGGCCACCCCATCGAGGGCGGCAGGGTCCTCGTCGCCCTTGAGGTTCAGGATGCACCAGCCCTCGTCGACGTACATCTTCCCCTCGGTGGCGACCCAGCTGGGCGCCTCGTCGAAGTTGCTTTCCCTCGCGCGGTCGAAGTAGAGGCGGCTGAGACGGGAATCGGCCCAGTCCACGCGGACCTCGCGGGCCCCCCTGTCCCAGGCGGCCGCGGCTATCTCGTGGACGAGGGCGCGGTGGGGCGCTTCGGCTTGGATGCGGAGGCGGTCTCCTCCGGCGAAAGAGAGGCAGGAATCGAGGGCGATCTCCGCGAAGGATTTCGCGATGCGGCTGTCCATGGTGATGTCTCCTTGTGTCTTCATTCTACCATGGAAATCACCGCCGCTAGCTCGTCGAGAAGGATGACGCGGAGGCCGGGGGGAGCCGCCCCGGCCCAGGCCTCGTCCTTCGTCAGGACCGCCTGGCAGCGGCCCGCGATGGCGCTGGCGAGGTGGAGGGCGTCGGCGAAGAAGGCGGAGCCGCCGCCCCGGCCGGCCTCGCGGGCCTTGCCCTGGTCCTTCGTCCGCGCGGCGCCCGCTCCGGGGAAGGGACGGCCTCGGTCGAGGGCGGCGAGGATGCCGGCCGCGGCCTCGGCCACGGCGACGTCCACCGGGTCGATGACGATGAGGGAGGAATCGGCGAGGAAGCGGCGATAGGCGAGGCCGGTCTCAGGATCGAGGGGGGCGCGGAGAATTTCGGTCCAGACGAGGGCGCTGGCCCGGAGCCGTATAAGGCCATGGGCGGCGGCGTCGACGACGGCCTCCATCGCCGCCCGCGATGAACCGCCTCCCTCCCGATAGCAGATGATGGCGCTGCTGTCGAGAAGGACCCTGGCGCCGGCGCCGAGACCCATCGCGGCGAGCAAAACCGTTCCCCTGTCGTCCATCGCCCAAGTATACTGGTCTCCATGTCTTCCCGGAACGGTTTCGTCGTCGCCTCCTGGGCGGCCAAGGGGCGCGTCCTCGCCACAGGACGCCTGGAGTCGGGTGAGAGTTTCGCCCTGGCGGCACGTTCCGACCCCGGGGCCCTTTTCGTGCCCCTCGACTACGGTGAGGCGGCCGAGCGCATTCTCGCGCGCTTCGGCGCCGAAAGGGACGAGGAGGCCTGGTGCGACATGGACGGGAGCCCGAGGCTCCGTTTTTTCGTGCCGGGAGGGGCGGGCAAGGCGGCCGAGCGGGCCCTCCTCGAGGGGGGCGTGGCCCTTCCCGTCCTCGACAGGGGCGGGGTCGATGCCTTCTTCGCGGAACGGGGCATAGCCTCGGGCATCGCGATTGGGGGGGAGGGGCGGAAGGGCGATCGTGTCGACCTCCTTTTCGTCGACCCCGAGCTCGGCCCCGCGGAGCTCCAGCCCGTCCTTTGTTGGCTCGCCCTCGACATCGAGACCGACAGGCAGAATCGGGTGCTGGCCGTCTCCCTCATCGATCGGCGCTTCGGCCGGGAGCTCGCCCGCGAGTCCGCCGGGCCGCGGGCCGGCGATCCCCGGTCGGGCGCCGAAGGCCAGGCCTCCGCCGGCCCGGGTCATATCGGGGGCGAGGTCCTCTTTTGGGGGCCCGAGCTGGGGCTGCCCTGGGTCCGCTGTTTCGACGACGAGGCGGCCCTCCTGCGCGCCCTCGACGAGGAGATACTGAGGCGGGATCCCGACGTGATCACGGGTTGGAACATCATCGAGTTCGACCTCGCCATGATCCTCGCCCGCCACGAGGCCCTGGGAATTCCCTTCGCGATCGGGAGGAGCCGGGACGGGGCGGCCTTCGTCGAGAGGCCGGGGAAGAGTCGCGTCTTCGACCTGCCGGGAAGGTCGGTCCTCGACGGCATACGCCTCATGCGCTCGGCCGGCGAACGCTACGAGGACCAGTCGCTCGAGACCGTGGCCCAAGCCGTCCTGGGCGAGGGCAAGACCGTCGCTTCGAAGGGCGAGGACAAGTTGGCGGAACTCGATCGTCTCCGGACCGAGGAGCCGGCCCTCTTCTGCGAGTACTGTCTCCGCGACTCGGAGCTCGTCCTCCGCATCCTCGAGAAGACGGGCATCGCGGCCCTGACCGCCCGGCGCGCCGCCCTCACCGGCCTCCCCCTCGACCTCGCCTGGACGAGTATCCCCGCCTTCGAGCGGGTCTATGACGCAGCCCTGAGGGCCCGAAGGATCGTCGCCCCCGGCCGCGAGCTCCGTTCGGTCTCGGGGGCCGCCGGGGGCACCGTCCTCGATCCGCGGGCGGGGCTCTTCGAAGGCGTCGTCGTCCTCGATTTCCGGAGTCTCTATCCGAGCATCATCAGGACCTTCAACATCGACCCCCTCTCGCACGCGCTCTCGGGCGATCGGGCCTTCGCCCACGCGGGGGTGAGGGGGGCGCGCAAGCTCGGGGCGAGGGGCACCGAAGGCGAACCCCGCTCCGGGGCCGACGGCGAACCTCGCCAGGAGCCCGACCCGGCGGCCGGGGGGGCCTGCGTGGAGGAGGGGGACGGCAGGGCCGGGACGCGTTTCGAGCGCGGCTGCGACGAGGAGAGGATCATGGCGCCCAACGGCGCGAAATTCGCCAGGGCCGAGGGCATCCTTCCCGGTGTCATCGCCCGTTACACGGCCGAGCGCGAGGCCGCCCTCGCGCGGGGCGACGACACGGGGGCCTATGTCTACAAGATCCTGATGAACTCCTTCTACGGGGTCCTCGGCGCCGAGGGCTGTCGCTACGCGCGCACCGAGCTGGCGGGGGCCATAACCTCCTTCGCGAGGAAATATCTCACCTTCGCGCGCGACTTCATCGAGGCCGCGGGCTATCGGGTGCTCTACGGCGACACGGACTCCGTCTTCGTCGAAACCGGTCTCGGCGGCGGGGCGGGATATGCGAAACTATCGGAATTGGGTACTGATATTTCGGCCGCCCTCAACGGGGCGATAGCCGCCGACATCCGCGCCGGCTACGGCCTCGAGTCCTTCCTGAGGATAAGGCCCGACAAGATCTACGCGCGCTTCCTGATCCCGCGGCTCCGCTTCGAGGGGAATCGGCAGGGCGGGCTGGCCATCCTCGGTCGGGACGAGGGGGGTGGGTCACGGGGAGGGGGCGAGGCCGCCGATGGCGACCCGGCGGAGGAGGGAGGGGAGGGCGAGGCCAGGGGAAGGGCCAAGGGCTACGCCGGGCTGCGCTTGTCGGAGGGCGGGGGCATCGAGGTGGAGGTCCGGGGCATGGAGGCCGCCCGGAGCGACGGGACGGCCCTCGGCCGGCGCTTCCAGCGTGAGCTTCTCGCCATCGTGTTCGGCGAGGGCTCCGCGGGACTTCGGCCCGGCTCGAGGGGGGAGGCCGAGGCCTACTGCAGGTCGGTGGCGGCCGCGCTCAGGGGCGGGGAGCTCGACGAGGAGCTCGTCTATCGGCGCTGGCTCAGGCGACCCGCCTCGGAGTACGGGGCCGAGAATCCCGCGGTCCGCGCCGCGCGTCTCCTGGGCTGGACCCATCGGCGCGGAAGGATCGCTTGGGTGATGACGAAGGGGGGAGCCGAGCCTCCCGAACTCAGGAGCCCTGCCGCCATCGACTACGAGCACTATGCGGAGCGTCAACTCCTTCCCATTGCGATTTCGATAGGCGACGAGGCGGGTTGGGACCCACGGCCCTGGCTGGCCGACAGGCCCCAAATGGAGCTTTGGTAAAGGGAAGCCCACTCCCGCGCATGACATCGCCCCTCCATTTACATCCTCGCCGCTATCGGGCATTCTGGTTTTCCCGGTCCGGGAACCGCAGCGCACGGCGGCTCGCCGCATCGGCACGACCAGTGACCTCTCCTTGCCGGGAAAATCCGCGTCGCGGCGGATCCGGCGAGGCAAAGGATGCCGCCTCATGAAGAAAAGCCTTGCCCTTGCTGTCGTTTTTTTCCTCGTCATCGCCTTTATTCCCGCCCAGACGCCGAGCCTCGGAAGCGCCAGTTTTTCCCTCGGGGGCCCCTCCTCCACCCTCCTCACGCTCTCCGCGCCAGGAAGGGTGAGCATAAGGGCCGCCTCACCCCTTGGTGTCGGCATCTCCCTCGTCGACAGGATGGAGGGAGAGATAGCCCGCTCGGGCTCCGGGGGAGGCTCGGACGGCCGCATCGACATCAGTCTCGACGCGGGGGTCTATCGCGTCGCCCTCGACGACCTCAAGGCGGCGGGGGGAAGGGCGAGTCTCGAGGCGAGGACCTTCGCTCCCGCCAACGGGAGCGCTCCGGCCGAGTGGCCGCGCCTCCTCGAAGGGGCCGTGACGACGGGATCCCTCCAGGACCTCGAAAGCGCCTCGTTCTGGATCGAACAGCGGAAGGACGGGCCCCTCGAACTGGAGGCCATGGGAAGGGATCTGGCCTCCGTCGAGATATGGCGCGACGCTTCCTATCTCATCGGTTCCTGGTCGCCGACCGAGGAACGCCAGGTTGAGACGGGCAGGCCGATGGGCTGGCTCTCCGTCTCGAGGATGACCAAGGCGGGCCACTATCTCGTCAGGCTCTACGGCCGCGAGGCGAGGAAGTGGGCCGACGAGAACGGGAAGCATCCCTTCTTACTGCGCTCGGGCTTCCTCCGCCTTCCCGCAGGCGGGAGGCTCGATTTCGCCCTGTCGGCCTTCGGGAGGGACTTCGTCCTGGCCAGGGGCATCGACACGGTGACGGCGACGCGGCAGACGAAGGGCAGCCTGGTCCTGGCCGGCGGGGACTATCGGGTCGGACAGGGCCGTCTTTCCGGCTACAACCGCGCTGTCCTCGACGGCAAGGGCAGCGAGCTCTCACTGAGCCTCGGCCTCTCTTCCGGCGGCGATTCTCTGCTGCGGGTGGAAGCGAAGCCCGGGGAGGCCATCGCCCTCGACGCCTGCCGCGCGAGGGGCGGTTTCTCGATCCCGGCCGGCGATGCCGCCAAGGGCGGCATCCTCAGCCTCATCGTGCCGAGGACGGGCCAGCCCTTCCTCGATCCGACCGGTATCGTCTATCGCGTTCCCAAGGGGGCGACGAAGCCGGAGATCCTCTATGATTTCGCCGCCCCCCTCTCCTCCAATTCGAGTTTCCGCGGCAGGGTGGCCCGGCTCTCGGGCGACAGGCTCGAGGTCTATCTCCGCGCCGACGAGGCCGGTACCTACCGGGTCGCGGAAAAAACGGGGATGGGCCAGGCCTCGGCCCTCTACCAGGTCTATCCCCTCGATCTCTATCTGCAATCGGGCTCGCCCTATCTTCAGCCCGCGCCGGCGGCCTCCGCCTCCTTCATGCTGACGAAGGGCTACTACCTCCTCACCATCGACGCGAGGAGTCTCGGCACCCTCGATTTCGCCGTCTACCGCGACCGTCTCGGCGGGGGCGGCGGCGAATTGGCCAGGGAGCCCGCTCCTCGCGGCTCGAGGAACTGGAGCCTCCCCGCCGGAACGACGGGCCCCATCAGCGTCCTCGCCGGCGATTCGGGCCTCGCGGGGACGGGCTTCTCCTTCGCGACCTTCCCCCTTCCCCTCGAATCGGGTCTGGCCCTCGATCTCGGACCCGGCGAGTCCCTCGCCTTTTCCGCCATCCAGGCCGTCCCCGGCCGGATCGGCCTGGGGCAGGGCGGCCCCTCCCTTCTCGTCGACGGCAAGGCGGTGGTCGATGGCCAGGCCCTCGATGCCGGCCGGGCAGCAGCGGCCGGCCAGCCGGCCACGGCCGGCTATGCTGCCCGCAGCTTCGTCGCGAAGAATGGCGGGGCTTCGGCGCTCCGGCTCCGGCTCTCATTCAATACCAGCTATGACGATCTTCCCCCACCCAGCCTCGGGGGCTTCGGCACGGGAGCCACGATGGTGGCTCCGGGCCTCCCCGCCTGGCGCGACTATGGACGCGAGGACAGGGCCTCCTATGCCTTCGAGGTCAAGGAGGCCGGGGTATGGGTCGTCGAAACCCTGGGCCGCCTCTCCACCTCTCTTTCCCTGAGGACAGCCACCCGGACTAAGATCCTCGACGCGAGCGGGAACGGCCCCGGTCGCAACTCCGCGATTCGGGCCTGGCTCAGGCCCGGGCAGTACTACCTCGAGCTTTCCACGAGGGATCTCTCGATGGGGAGGGCCGGCCTCAGGGTCGACCGAGTCCCCCTCGAGGCGGCCCTCGCCCTCTCGGAGGGGGCCGTCGACCGGAGGGATCTGGCGGCCGATTCCGTCCTCCGCTATACACTCGGCGTCGACAGGCCCGGAAGCTTCGAGCTCTATTCCGTGGGGCTCGGAAGCGCCTATCCCATAAGGATCGAGGACGCCGAGGCCTTTCCCCTCTTCGTCGGCAGCGGAAAGGCCAGGGGCACGATGGCCGCGGGTTCCTATACCCTTTACTCCCTTCCCCTTTCCCTCGAGACGAAGCGCCTGACCTGGTTCCGGAGAATTCCCCTCGAGGCCCAGCCCTTCGCGGGGCCGGGCACGAGGAGGATCGAGTTCAACCGCTCCTACACGGCCCAATGGAAGGATGGTGGAGGGGATGACCGCTATTCCTTCACGGTGCCGGCGGCCCTGGTTGCCAGCCTCGACATGCCCGAAGGCTTTTCCGGCGAACTCAGGGGGCCGAGCTCCACGATAGCCCTCTCCGCCGACAATGTCGGCGCTCTCAAGCTCGAGCGGGGCGACTGGCTCCTCAGCCTCAGGCCCAAGGAGAAGAACAACCTCCTGTCCTACGGCCTGGCGCTCCGCAGCTCGACCCTGGCGCCCGGCATCCCCTCGACCTTCGTGCCCTCGGGTGCTCCGGGGCGTCTCGAGGTCAGCCTTCCCGAGGACGGCTGGTACGAGCTATGGAGCCTCGGCCAGGCCGATGTCCATGCCGCCCTGCTGCCAGCGGGCTCCACGACTCCCCTGGCCTCGTCCGACGATCGGGGCCCCGACTGGAACTTCTCGATTGCCCGCTTCCTCAAGGCGGGGGCCTACGAGCTCGACATCGGCGCCTTCCAGCCATCGGACAATCCCGTGTCGATCTTCCTGGATCGGCGGAGACCCAAGACCCTCGATCGGGCCAGCTCAAGCTTCGAGGCCGATCTCGACCCGGGCCCCGACGGCCTCATCCTCCCCTTCGACACCAGGGATGCCGAGGGGCTCTATGTCGTCGAGGCAAGCTCCTCCCTTCCCCTCAGCCTCGGCGTGTACAAAGGCGGATCGGCCCTCGCCGAATCCGAGTCCCTCGTCGCCATTCCCCTCCGGAAGAATACATCCTACGAGTTCCACCTTTCTTCGCCCCTTCCCGGCAAGGTCCACCTCTCGGTCAAGCTTGTCGCGACGAAGGACCTCAACCTGAGCCAGGGTGCCGATCTCGGCCAGGCCAGGGCCTGGCGCCTCCTCAACCCCGATGGCATTTCGGCCCGTCTCGTCTCTGGCCAGCTCCTCGTTTCGCCCGGTTTCGAGGTGGCCTGTCTCTCGCCCGGCAGCGATGCCTTCTCCACGGGGGCCGAGGGCGGCTTCGCCTGGGTGCCCGAGGGCGGACAGGGCCGGCCGAGGGTGGAGTGTCTCGATCTCGCCGAGGGGGAGGGCGCCGTCCTTCCCCTCTCCGGCATCGACCAGGGCTTCTTCGCCTCCTCGCCCGACCGGGCCATCCTCGTCTCGGCCTCCACGAGGGGACTTTTTCAAAGCGGTCTCTCGATAGCGCCGGCCGATTCGGCGGGCATCATTCCCTACCAGTGGGCCGATTCCGTTAGCTGGTCCCAGGGGCGGGTCGCCCTCCTTCCGCCCGGACGCTGGAAGGCGAGGGCCTGGAGCGGCGACCGCGACGGCTCGACGAGGCGTCTCGGCGTCGGCGTCGACAGCTACCCTCTCACGAGCCTTCCCTCCCTCGCCCTCGGCGCCCGGAGCGGCATTTCCCTTTCCGCGGGCCAGGCCTACTCGATCGACATCCCGGCCTCGAGGGTCTCTGCCCTCCTCGGCGAGGGCGTGGTCCTGGCCGCCTGGAAGGGCGGCGAAACCCTCGCCGTCCGCTCGGGCCTCGACGGCCGCGAGGCGGCGACCCTCGACCTTCCCGCCTGTCGCCTCCTCGTCCTCAACGGCGGCAAAGAAACCTCCACCCTACGCCTCGCCCTCCTTCCCCCGGTCGGGGTCGCGGCCGGCCCGGTCCTCGACGCCGCCGATCCCTGGGAGTCCCTCGGTCTCCCGCCCGAGGGCGTCGAGCTCGCGCTCAAGGCCGCTCCCGGGGAGCTCCTCTGCGTCGCCGGCGATTCGGCGAAGGCCGAGCTCGAGGCCGAGGACGGACGACTCATCAGTATTGTGAGGGATTCCGGCGACGGGCTCTACACGAGCCTCCCCGTTTCGAACGGAAGGCTCCGCCTCCGCTCCGCGAAGGGCCTCGTACGCCTCTGGCTTGCGAGGCCCGGCAGGGAACTGGAGGGGCTTCTCGCCTCGACGCAGGGGGCCTTGAGCGATCCGAAGAGCCCGGCCAGGGCCCTCGCCGACGCGGCCCTTCTTTCGGGCAGGGGCGATGTCTTCAAGATCGCCCAGGCCGACCCGGGCTATGTCGACATCTCCTGCCCCGGCCCGGCCCTCCTGGCCCTCCAGGGCCCCGGTCTCGAACCCACGGTGGTCTTCTCGGGCTCGAGGGAGGATGTCCATCTCTTCGCCTGGATCGGCAAGGGCGAGTATCGCCTGTGGCAGCGACCGATCAGCGGCCAGGTCGGGGGCGGGGTCCTCCGCCTCGACCGCGTGGACAGTCAGGACCTCG
>DATKTD010000080.1:0-12618 GCA_035531315.1 Rectinemataceae bacterium | reverse complement strand
CGGAAAGGCCCGAAATGACGATGAGCTTGTCGCGGGGGAGTTCGAGATCGATGTTCTTGAGGTTGTGCTCGCGCGCACCTTTGATGATGAGCTTGTCCACGATGGCTTGGAAGATAGCGCCACGCGGCGGCCCCGTGCACGTGGTGACTACTTAATTTCTGTATAGCCCTTCTCGATACCAAAACGCGATGGGAGAAGCGATTTCGAGATATTGAGGAAAGAGCCGCCGAGCCGTGGACCGCTGCGGCCCGGCGCGTGGGCCACGACGTCTTCGGGATACTCACCCGGCAACTTGATGTCCGATTGAGGCGAAGCCGAAACCCGCGAATTTACTCGGCCGTAGCCGAGTAAATTTGCAGGCTGGCTTGTATGTATTGTTGCCGGGTGAGTAATGCGCTTCCTGACTCCGCTCAGGTCGGGCAAGCCAGTATCTCTCCTCGGCGATTTCGAAACCCTTCATAGCTATACCAATATCGAAGATTTCGGGAATGCGCTCGCCCTCGCGGCCAACGTGAGCGACTCCCGGGCTCGGGCATGGATGGACCCAAGGGGCCCCGCCGAGGCTCTCATTTCGACGGGATAGCTCGAATGGGCATCGCGTTTGGCGGTCTTTTTGACCCGATCCCGCGCGAGGCCGAAAAAATGCCCTATCATCGGGAGACGGATTCGGTTTCTCCAGGCTACTTCCACGCTTTCGGCTCAGGAGACCCCGGGAAAGGAGGCGAATAGATGCGCGAAAACGGAGACCGTCAAGGGTTTGGCGAGAAAGGCGTAGGGTTTTGTCGCCTCGGCCCGCAGCCTCGTGTCGGGATCCGTGTAGGCCGTCGTGTAGGCGAGGGGTATCCGCCACCGTTTTCGTATTATGTCGCCGGCCGTTATCCCATCCATTTCGCCTTCGAGATGGATGTCCATGAGCACGAAATCGGGTTTGATGGACTCGAGACGAAGAAGGGCCTCTTCCGCGCTGGGAACGCGGGCGACGACCCGATGGCCGAGATGTTCAAGCATTTTCGATGTCGCGAGAGAAATGATCCGTTCATCTTCCACGATCATGACATCCATGCCAACGAACGTAGCACGGGCCTCGGAGTGGGCGCAAGTTAAACCTGGACATACGGATATCGGCCCTGCGGCCCGTAGGGCTTAAGGCAGGGCGCAGGCCTCCATCCAGCATGGCAGCTTGTCGATGGCCTTCCTGAACCGCCGGGTGGGAACGGGGCTGGTCGAGGGCAGACGGCGCACGACGAGAAGGCGCCCGGCAAGCTCGAGGTTTACCGCCTTGCCTATCGGGCCAGTGGCGAAGCGAGAGCCTCGAGCGAAGTGGAATTCGAAGAGGGCGGCGGCGAGACTGCCGTTCAGCGCGATCGAGTCGATGCGGGGCCGCGAAGCGACAAAGCCCGGAATGTCGTTGACGACCGCCTCGCGAATGTCGGCGTCGAGGCTTCCCCGCCTTTCGCAGGAGTCGACGAGATCCCAGATCGATAGTCCGAGACGCGCCGCGAGAGCCTTCCTCCCCTCCCACTCCGTCGGCGGGCGAAGGGACGACGCGAAATCATTGTCTTCGCCGTGCCATTCCGAGGCATCCTCGATCGCCGCCATCAGGGGCCAAAAATGGTTGCGCGGATGTCCGTAATATTCGCCTTTCTCGAGAGATCGAACGGAGGGGAAGGAGCCGAGGACGAGGATTGTCGCGCCGGCCGTGTCGAGGGGCGGCAGGCCCCGCAAGCGCGGGTTCGAAGGCGGCGTCGAATCACCCTCGGGTTCCGCCATCGCCGGCCCGATGGCGGCGCGGAAGCTCCGCTTCCGCGATCCCAGCCACGTGCAGGGCGGCGACCCTCATACGTTGAACTTGAAAAACACGATGTCGCCGTCCTGCACGATGTATTCCTTGCCTTCCTGGCGAAGCCTTCCGGCTTCCTTCACGGACTTCTCGGTGCCGAATTGCAGGAGATCATCGTAACTATACACTTCCGCTTTGATGAAGCCCTTCTCGAAATCGGTGTGGATGACGCCGGCGGCCTGCGGCGCCTTGTCGCCGGCTTTGATGGTCCAGGCGCGGCACTCGTCCTCCCCCGCGGTGAAGAAGGTGCGAAGACCGAGGAGGCGGTAGGCGGCATGGATCAGCGAGGAAAGACCCGATTCCTCCAGGCCGAGTTCGGCGAGGAATTCGCGCTTTTCCTCCTCGCTGCCGAGATCCCCGAGCTCTGCCTCGAACTTGCCGCAGATGACGACGGCCTCGGAGCCCTCGGAGGTTGCGCGGGCCTTTACCGCCTCGATGTGGGCGTTGCCCGTCTTGATGCCGGCCTCGTCCGTGTTGCAGACGTAGATCTCGCGCTTCATCGTGATGAGGAAGGACTTGCGCACCGCCTCGGCCTCCTCGGCTTCGAGGCTCACGGAGCGGGCGGCCCGGCCCTCCTCGAGGGCGGGACGGATCTTGGCGAGGGCGGAGAGCTCGCGCTCGGTCTCCTTCTTTATCTGTGGGTCCTGGACCTTGAGCTGCTTCTGGAGCTTCTCCACTCGCTTGTCCACGGTATCGAGGTCGGCGAGGGCGAGTTCGGTGTGGATGACTTCGATGTCGTCGACGGGGTCGATGCGGTTGGCGACATGGATGATGTCCGGATCATCGAAACAGCGCACGACATGGGCTATCATGCCCACTTCGCGGATGTGCGACAGGAATTGGTTGCCGAGGCCTTCGCCCT
Organism: Rectinemataceae bacterium; assembly: GCA_035531315.1. Lineage (GTDB taxonomy): Bacteria > Spirochaetota > Spirochaetia > Treponematales > Rectinemataceae > CAIJMU01. The sequence goes on along the minus strand of DATKTD010000080.1, from coordinate 9,916 downwards.
TCGAGGCGCCCCGGACCAGGCCGGCGATATCGACGAACTCGACGATGGCGGGGACGGTCTTCTTCGGCTTGAACATCGAAGAGAGCTTGGCGAGTCGGGAATCGGGCACGGCGACTATGCCGACATTGGGATCGATGGTGCAGAAGGGGTAATTGGCCGCCTCGGCCTTGGCGCTCGTCAGGGCCGAAAAGATGGTGGACTTGCCCACATTGGGCAGGCCGACGATTCCGCAATTGAGGGGCATGGCTTCCTCGCTGATGTCAGTTTATTGCCGTGACTGTATATAAAAGTGCCGAGGCTGAACAGGGCTTGTCTCGAAGCAGGAGAGGCAGGCGCCATTTCATCATGCAAAACGAGAGGTTCAAAAAACAAGTCTGCCGCCTTTACGGTTTGCCAAGCTGGGTGTATGCTGGGCTTCCCAACAGCCGACCGCCCTTTCCGCAGGCCTCTGCGGGCAGCCCGAGGAGACTCCCATGCATGACTTTGACGCCCTGTACTCCCAGAACACCCACAACATGAAAAAATCGATCATTCGCGAGCTACTCAAGCTCACGAACAAGCCAGGCCTCATCTCCTTTGCCGGCGGTCTTCCCGCCCCCGAGACCTTCCCGGTCGAGGAACTCCGCATCGCCGCCGACGCGGTCTTCACCAAGAGTCCCGAGATCGGCCTCCAGTACGGCACGACCGAGGGCGATCCGAGCCTCAAGGCCGAGATCATCAAGATCGAGGCCGAGGACGGGGTCAAGATCGGGATGGACAATCTCATCGTCACCTCGGCGAGTCAGCAGGCCCTCGACATCCTGCCCAAGATCTTCCTCGATCCGGGCGACTGGATCATAGCGGGACATCCCACCTATCTCGGCGCCATCCAAGCGGTCCAGTCCTACCGTGGCAACATTCTCGGCATTCCCTTCGCACAGGCCGAGGACGGCTTCGACCTCGAGGAACTGGAGAAGCGATACGCCGCCCACCGGACCGCCGGAAAATCGATCAAGTACATCTATGTGATTCCCGATTTCCAGAACCCCACGGGCATTTGCTGGAGTCTCGAAAAGCGAAAGGCCCTCCTTCGCTTCGCCTATCGCGAGAATCTCATCGTCGTCGAGGACGCCCCCTATCGGGAGATTCGCCTCGTCGGCAGCCCCCTCCCCTCTCTCTACCAGCTCGACCAGGAGATGGAGAACCGCAACACCGTCGTCGGGCTCAGGACCTTCTCCAAGATCCTCGCCCCGGGGGCCAGGATGGGCTGGATCATCGGCCATCCCGACCTCATCGCGAAATTCGTCGTGGCCAAGCAGGCCATGGATCTCTGCACGAACGTCTTCACCCAGCGCTGGCTCGCCGAATTCCTGGCGACGGGCAAGCTTCGCGAGGTCATCGAGAAGACGAAGGCCAACTACCGCGGCAAGCGGGAGTTCATGCTCGAGCAGCTCGAATTGCACATGCCGAAACATCCCGGGCTCAAATGGACCAAGCCCGAGGGCGGGCTCTTTCTCTGGATCAGCCTGCCGAAGTCCATCGACGCCGACGAGATGTTCCACAAGGCCATCGCCAAGAATGTCGCCTACGTGGTCGGGTCAGCCTTCTATTTCGACAATCCGGAGCACAACTCGATGCGTCTTAATTTCTCCTTCTCGTCGCATGCCGAGATCGAGGAGGGCGTGAAGCGTTTAGCCGAGGTGGTGAGGAACGAGATCGCCGCCAAAGAAGGCCGCTGAGGAAGCTGAGCCCGGCGCGGCCGATCCCCCTCGGCAGGCCGGGCGATCCGGGGAAGGGGGCCTCGCATTGACATCCGGAAGTCAGCGGATAGACTTGCAGCGATGAGAAATTCGGAGACCGGCATCCATATTTCGGCTTCGAGGGGCTACGGCATCGCCTCGGATTCCTTCATTGCCCGGGCCTGCGCATGAAGAGGAAAGTACTCATCGCCGAGGACGAGTTCCTTCCCGCCACCCATCTTCGGCTAGCCCTCTCGAGGGCAGGCTACGAGGTAGTGGGCAGCGTCGCCACAGGTCCCGACTGCGTAGAGGCGGCGCGGAACTCCTCCCCCGACGTGATCCTCCTCGACATCCGCCTCGCCGGCGACATGGATGGCATAGAGGCGGCGCGCTTGATCCGCCAATTCTCCACGGCCTCCATCGTGTTCATGAGCGGCTACCAGGAAACGAGCTTCCGCGAGCGGGCGATGGAGACCTCCCCCCTCGCCTTTCTCGTCAAACCCATACTTCTCAAGGACATCGAGGATATCCTTGCCAAGGAAGACGGAAGGGCTCAGGGCGTCCTTTCGTAGGAGACGAGGTCGAGACGAACGAGGGGCGATCCGGGAAAACTCGAGGGTCCCTCGGAACGCACAAGGATGTGGGGCCATTCCACCTGGTACCAGTAGTGGCTCTTGCCGAGGATGCCGCCGAAGACACCCTTCGCGCCCAGTTCGACCTTCCAGCAATCCCAGCTTCGGTTGGCGGCCTCGATCTTCTCCCTTCCCGACACGGTGAGGAGGAGGGAGAAGCCCGGAACGCTCGGGCTGCCCTGGAAAAGGATCCGGTAGACAGGTTTTTTGTCGAAGGCCAGAAGCCTGAGCCGCTGGAGAAAGGGAGGGTTGGCCGCGATCATGAGCTCGTCGGGGGCGAGGGGCGTCCTGTCCTCGAGGACTTCGGTGGTCCTATGGATGAGGGTCGTGGCGGTCTTCGTGGTCATGTCGGAACGGATCAGCGAAAGATCGGTGGATTTCAGGAGGAAGCTATCCTCCTCATCGGGGGACCGGGACAGGAGCTCGTAGCTATCCACCCCCCCAACCCGCTTTCTCGAAAAATGGATCTCCACCCTGTCCGTGCGTCCGCCCGTCGTGCGGGAATAGGCGAAGCGCTCGTTCGCGGGCAGGGCGGCCAGGGCCTCCGCAAGGGAGGGTCGGAGCTCGGCCGAGGGCGGCGCCCCATTGTCGATCGCGACACCGGTCGCCGTGCCGGTCGCGGCGGTTCCGCTGGCAACGGGGCTGGGGGAACCCGCCGCAAAGACCTGACCCGACATCGCGAGGAGGGTCGCGGCGAGGGCGAGGGGAAGAGCTCGAAGGGACATGGTCACGCATCCTTTCCCGCATGATTCTGGGCGGGGATGAGAAAGCTGAAGCGGGCGCCACCCTGGGGCGAGGCGGAAAGCTCGAGCCTCCATCCATGGCCCTCCACGATCGATCGGGCGATGTAGAGCCCGAGGCCGCTCCCCCGTCCGCGCGAGGGGCTGCCCCGCCAGAAGGCCTCGAAGGCGCGGCCGCGCTCGGCCTCGGGAATTCCGGGGCCGTCGTCGTCGACGTCGATGGCGAGGAGGGCCTGCCCCCCCCCATTGGACAAGCGCCGCGCCCCCACCCAGATGCTTCCGCCCGGCCTCCCATGGGCAAGGGCATTGGCGACGAGGTTTTCGAAGGCGCGGCCGAGGAGGGCCTTGTCGACCCGGAGCTCCAGATCGCCGATGGCCCCGAGCTCCTCTTCGAAGGAGGCCCCGACGAGGGCTGCCTCCTCCCGGGCGAAGGCCGCGAGACCCCCGAAGAGGGCCGAGAGGGAAAGGCTTTCGAAGCGAAGCCGCCATTCGCCGCTCTCCATGCGGGCGAAGTCGATGAGGCCCTCGATCCTCTCCTCGAGGGCCTGGGTCCTTTCGCGCATCGTCGCCACGTAATGGCCCAGGGTGGCCGGATCGGCGGCCAGGCCATCCTCGATGGCCTCGAGATAGCCGCCTATCGAGGTGAGGGGGGTTCGCAGGTCGTGCGACACCGCGGCGAGGAAGCGCGCGCGCCGGGCCTGGTCCTCGCGGATGGCGGCGCGCATGCTTTCCATGGCCTCGGCCAGGGCGACTATTTCGCGGGGGCCCCTGGTTCCAATCGGGCTCTCGAGGTCGCCGGCGGCTATGGCTATGGCCGCCTTCTCGAGTCGACCCACATGGGCGGCGAGGGCGGCCGCCACGACAAAGCTGAACACGAAGGCGATGAGGGCGAAGACGGCGAGGCCGGCGAAGCGCATCAGGGGCACCGTCTCTCCCGCGAGGGACCTGGCGGAATCGCTCGGGAGGATGGCGTACCAGGTCCCGGCTTCGATACGACCCATCTCGACCTTGTCGGAGAAGAAGGTCGCCTTGGGCACGAGTTCCTCGGCGAAACCGGCCACGTCGACGAGGGAGGGTTTCGAGCCCGGCGCCAGGGAGGCGATGGTCGAGAAGACCACCCTTCCCTCGCGGTCGGTCACCACGAGGTCGAGCCAGGCCGGGGAGGCGTAGCCCTTCTTCGCGACCAGATGGCCCTTGCCGTCGAGCTCGACGGCGCGATTCACCTCCTCCGAGGCGCCCAGGATCCTGACGATGGGGCCCTGGGCGATGTGACCGTGGGTGAGAGTGAAGGCCGCGGAGACAAGGACCCCCGGCAGGAAGGCCGAACCGAGGGCGACATACAGGAGGATGAGACGGAGGCTCGGCCTGAGGCGGCGGCGCAGGGCTAGGCTCATTTTCAGCCGTCCTTGCCGAGCGCAGCGGCGCCGCCTGAGTCCTCGTCGGAGGGGACGAACCTGTATCCCGCTCCCGGAACGGTCCTGATCCAGCGAGGCTTCGAGACCTCGGTCTCGATCTTGCGTCGTATCCGCTGAATGTGGACGGCGACGGTCGAAAGATCGCCGTGTTCGAGGCCCCAGACCTCTCGATGGAGCTCGGCGGCAGAGAAACTCCGGCCCGGATGGAGGACGAGGTAGGAAAGGAGTTCGAACTCCCTTCGGCTCAGCTGGACGGGATGCCCCTCGAGGGTGAGGATGCCCGCGTCGGGATCGAGGACATAGGCGCCGAAGGCCGCCTTCGGGGCAGGCCCCGCGCCTTGGGTTCTCGCGGCGCCGAGCGTGGAGTCCTCCCTCGCCATCGATTCGTACTCGACGCGGCGAAGCAAGGCCGAAACGCGGGCGGCAAGGACCCTCGGCGAGAAGGGCTTGGTGATGAAGTCGTCGGCCCCGAGGCCGAGCCCTTCGAGCTTGTCCTCGTCCGACTCCCGGGCCGAGACGATGATGACGGGGGCGAGGCTCGAGGTCCTGAAGGCGCGGAGGAATTCCAGGCCGTCCATGCCCGGGAGGCCGAGGTCGAGAAGGACGAGTTCGGGGGCCTCCCCCATGAGCGAAAGGGCGGCCTCGGCCGAGGCGGCGTGCACCACCCGATGCCCGTCGCGGCGGAGATATGCCGCGACCAGCTCGGCGATGGACGAATCGTCCTCGACCAGGAGGACGAGTCTTCCTTCGGCTGTCTGAGACATACTTGGCAGGATTATAACGACCGGGCGGCCCGAAAAGCGCTGGCCCGGCCTTAATTCCGCATGAACAGGCCGGCTCGGCGGCCTTTCCTTGTTGAATCCGGGCATGGGCCTTCGCTATTTTCTAAGAAACGCGGCCAAAGGCGAGAGAACCGTGCCGAAGGCAGTTTTTCCCGACTTAAAAAGTGTCGCAAGGTAAGGAGTCCACATGACAATCGTCGAACTGCGTGACGTCCGCAAGGTCTATCCCCTCGGAAAGGTCGAGGTCGAGGCGGTGAAGGGCGTGTCCTTCGGTCTCGAAAAAGGCGACTTCGTCTCGATCGCCGGCCCCTCGGGATCGGGAAAGACGACCATCCTCAATATGATCGGCTGCGTCGACCGCCCGAGCGCGGGCAGCGTCGTCATCAACGGCCACGCCACCAAGGATCTCAAGGACAAGGATCTCACCACCCTCAGGCACGAGACCCTCGGCTTCATATTCCAGTCCTTCAATCTCATCCCCGTCCTCAACGTCCGCGAGAACATCGAGTTCCCCCTCCTCCTCGGCCGCGAGCGCGTGCCCAAGAAGGAAAAGGCCCAATGGATCGACTATCTCATCGAGGAAGTGGGTCTCTCGCAGTGGAAGAACCACAAACCCAACGAGCTTTCCGGCGGCCAGCGCCAGCGCGTCGCCATCGCCCGGGCCCTCGTCACCAAGCCCGAGATCGTCCTCGCCGACGAGCCGACGGCCAACCTCGACTCGAGCACCGGCGAACAGATCCTCGAGCTGATGAAGAAGATCAACCGCGAGATGCAGACCACCTTCGTGTTCTCCACCCACGACGCGAAGATCGTGGGCCTCGCCGACCACGTCATCCGCCTCAGGGACGGCCTCGTGACCGAGAACATCCGCGACGGCAAGGACCTCGGGATTCCGGCGGCCGGCGCGACCGTGACCGGGACGGGGAGCTGAAACCATGCCGGTACTCCTGCGGATAGCCTTCCGCAACCTCCTCGAGCACAAGGCGAAGAGCCTCATCATAGGCATCCTCCTCGCGCTCGGCGTGGTCATCCTCGTGGTCGGCAACTCCTTCATGGACACCGCCGCGAAGGGCGTGAAGGACACTTTCATCGCCAACTACACGGGCGACGTCTTCATCTCGGGCAAGGCCAAGTCACCCATCAGCCTCTTCGGCGTGCAATCGGTGGGCCAGATGGATTCGACCCCCGTGATACCCAATTACGACAAGGTCCTCGCCAAGCTCGACTCGCTTCCCGGGATCTCGAAATCCACGGGCCAGGTCACGGGCTACGCCCTCTTCTCGCCCAAGGACAGCGACAATCAGGGCTTCGCCATGCTCTTCGGCGTCGATCCCCAGAGCTACTACAAGACCTTCGACGGCTTCACCGTGCTCCAGGGCAGGCTCCTCCAGCCCGGCGACAACGGCATGATCATGACCCAGACCTATCTCGACCGGATGAAGAAGGACCAGGGTTGGGCACCCAAGTTGGGCGACACCCTCCTCCTCACCGGCATGAGCAAGGTCGGCTTCAAGATCCGCGCGGTCACCCTCGAGGGCATCGTCCGCACGAAGAACGACTCCGACGCGACGAGCTTCATCTCCTGGGTCAACGTCGACACCGTCCGCATCCTCCAGGGCTACACCCTCGGCAACGACGAGGAGACGCCCGTGAGCGCGGACCAGAAGGCCCTCCTCGCCGCCACTGACGAGGACGCCCTCTTCGGCGGCCCGACCGTCATAGAATCCTCGAAGGCCGCGGCCCCCGTCGCCAAACCCAAGGCTCCCTCGGCCCCGAGACCCGTGAGCGTGGTCGATCAAGGCGCCTGGAACTTCATCATCGCCCGGGCCTCGAGCGACGTCGCGGCCCGTTCGGCCATCGCGGGCATGAACGCCTATTTCGACAAGGAAGGCATCGACGCCCAGGCGGCCGACTGGAAGGTAGCGGCGGGACCCTTCGCCCAGAGCATCGACGTCATCCGTATCGTGTTCAATATCGCCATCATCATCGTGGCGATCGTCGCGGTCATCATAATGATGAACACCCTTGTGATCTCGGTCATCGAGCGCACGGGCGAGATCGGCACGATGCGGGCCCTCGGGGCGCCAAAGGCCTTCGTCCGCAAGATGTTCCTCACCGAGACCCTCGCGATCGCGGTCGTCTTCGGCATCGTCGGCCTCCTCCTCTCCTTCGGCGTCATCGCGGGGATCGGGGCGGCCCACATCCAGGCGGGCAACGGCTTCCTCGAGATCCTTTTCGCCGGCAAGACCCTTAATCTCGCGGTCAACCCCTTCTCGGTGGCCATGAGCCTCATTCTCGTCACGCTGGTCGCGATCCTCGCGCACCTGTATCCCGTATCGCTCGCCCTCAAGGTCGAGCCCGTCCGCGCCATGCAGACGGAATAGGCGGACAGCATGGAAATACTCAAGCTCGCCCTCCGCAACCTAACGCGGCAGAAGAAAAGAACCGTACTCCTCGGCAGCGCTATCGCCTTCGGCATCATGATCGTCACGGTGATCAACGGCTTCGCCGGAGCCTTCATAATCAACATCAGCGAGAACTTCGCCGACCTCGCCGCCGGGCATATCTTCATCCAAGGGGTCGAGAAGTCGGCCTCGGGACGAGAATCCGAGATCATTCGCGACGACAGCCTCCTCATGCAGGCGGTCAAGGACTCGGGCATTCCGGCCAAGTACATCTCCAAGCGCTCCTCGGTGGAGGCCAGCCTCACCTTCGCGAGCAAGCAGTCCCGCACGACCATCGACGGCGTCGACTTCGCCAACGAGAGCTACCTCCCCGAACGCCTCATGTTCGTGTCGGGCGGCATGGAGGGCATGAAGCAGAGCGAGGGCATCATCATCGCCGAGCCGATCGCCAAGCGCCTCGACGTCAGGGTGGGCGACCGCATTCTCGCGCAGGTGCGCACGGTTTCCGGCCAGCAGAACGTCGCCGAGTTCTCCATAGCCGGCATCACCGTCGACACGGGCATCCTCGGCTCGATGGCGGCATACGCCAACAAAGATTACGTCAACAAGCTCCTCAACATCGGCCCCAACGACTACCAGCTCCTCGGCATCTACCTCCCCTCCCTCAAGGGCATGGACAAGTACGGACAGACCCTCTACGAGAAGGTGAAGGCCGTCGCCCCCGTCTTCGACCGCGAGGCCGCCAAGCAGAGCCAGAACTTCGTGCAGGCCTTCATGAACCAGGGCAAGACCCAGACCTGGGAGGGCGTGAAGTACCGCGTCTTCACCCTCGACGACATGCTCGCCCAGGTCAAGCAGATCGCCGACGTCCTCAACACCTCGAGCACCGTCATCCTCCTCGTCCTCTTCCTGATAATCATGGTGGGCATCACCAACACCTTCCGCATCATCATGTACGAAAGGATCAGGGAAATCGGCACGATGCGGTCCATCGGCATGCAAAGGAGGGAGGTCCGCAACCTCTTCCTCTCCGAGGCGGGATTCCTCGCCCTGGGCGGCGCCCTGGCCGGTCTCGCCGTCGCCTTCGTTGTGATGGGCATCGTGGGCCTCGTGGACTTCGGCACGAAGACCCCCCTCTTCATGGTCCTCAAGAACGGCCACATGTCCTTCCTCGTGGCCCCGGCGAGGATGATCGCCAACATCCTCATCGTCGCGATCCTCACCGAGATCGCGGCCTTCCTCCCCTCGCGCAAGGCCGCGAGACTCGACCCCGCCGTCGCCCTCCGCACGGTGAAATGAATGGAGAACAAGATGAAACGCATTGTTACCATATTGGCGGTCTTGGCCGCGGCCGCCGTCACGGCGACGGCCGCCCCGGACTTCAAGGCCATCCTCAGGGACATCGACTCGATGCAGGACTTCGGCAAACAGGACTACAGCGCCGTCTACAACATCGTGTCGGAAAAGCCCAACGAGAACCCGTCCACCACCCAGGTCAAGATCTTCCGCCGCGACCAGGACGACCAGATCGTCATCCTCATCCAGAAGCCCGACAAGCAGAAGGGCCAGGGCTACCTCAAGATCGACGACAACGTCTGGTTCTACGATCCCGAATCGGGCAACTACTCGCATTCGACGATGAAGGAGAACATCAACAACACCGACGCCAAGAGCTCGGATTTCAAGCGCTACACCTTCGCCGACGACTACGACATCACCCAGACGGGCGAGGCCAAACTCGGCGCCTATGACGTGTGGGTCCTCACCCTCGTGGCGAAGAACAACGAGGTCTCCTACCAGAAGGTCAGGCTCACCATCCGCAAGGACAAGCCCCTGCCGCTCAAGGAGGAGGACTTCTCCGTCTCCGACCGCCTCATGAGGACCATCCTCTTCCTCCCCACCTACATGCAGGTCGGGCAGAAGCTCATCCCGGCCAAGATCAAGATGATCGACGAGATATCCAAGGGCAACCAGAGCGTCCTGACCATCTCTGACGTCGCCGTGGGCAAGTTGCCCGACTCCACCTTCACCAAGTCCTTCCTCCAGAGGGCCCAGTGATGTCCGCCCGCGACCTCGCGAAGCTGCGGGCGGGGGCCCTCGCCTTCGCCCTGGCGGTGGCCCCCCTCCTCTCTTCGGCCGCCCAGGACGCGCCGCAGGCGACGACACCGGCGGCCGCCGCGGCCTCGAACTCCGCCGCGGCCTCGGCCGATGCCTCGGCCGATTC
>DATKTD010000079.1:0-10025 GCA_035531315.1 Rectinemataceae bacterium | reverse complement strand
GCCAAATTCCTCACCCTGCAGACCCTGATGATCCTCGCGATGGGCCTTGTGGCCTTCATCTTCGATACGGCGGGCGGCGTCCTTTTCGCGAAGCTCGTCAACCTCTTCCTTCCCGCCTCCCGCAAGGTCAATCCCATGATCGGGGCCTGCGGCATCTCCGCCTTCCCCATGTCGGGGCGCGTCATCCAGAAGATGGCCAACGACGAGGAGAAGGGCAATATAATACTGATGCATGCAATTGGGTCTAATGTTTCCGGCCAGCTCGGCTCGGTGATCGCGGGTGGCATGGTCCTCGCCCTCGTGCCCCTGCTCTCGAAATGAGGAGTCGATGATGGATGAACTCATAACGGGGCTTCAAGCCGCCCCGGTCCTGACCCAGGCCCTCGCCGTGACCTTCGGCGGCCTGATCGGCGTCTTTTCCACCCTCGGCGTCTTCTTCCTCATCATCTGGATCTCCGGCAAGCTCGCGAAAAAGGATGGATAGGCCGGGTAGCTCGCCCGCCGCCGGACGCGAAGGCTTTCCGGAAAAATGCGGTTGGCATCGCAATCAGCGCCGCTCGGGCCAGAAGCCCTGGCCCTCGCAGGCGGCGGCGAGATCCAGGGCCATCCTGTCGAGCTCAGCGTCCTCGCGTCGGGTCTTCGCGACGAGGTGGAAACAATCGTGGACCCTGAAGCCGCGGGTCTCGATGGTGGCAGCCCTGATGCCGAAGCCCGCCAGGCTTAGGTGGTGGGCCAGGTCGTAGAGGAGGGCGGGGCGGTCGGTGCAGGAAAGATCGATGCGCAGGCCCTCGCCTTCGCCTTCGCCTTTGCCTTCGCCTTCCCTGGCCCAGGCGACCTTTGCTGGCGCCTTGAAGACCTCCGGCGTCTTTCCGGCCCCCTGCTCGAGGCCGAAGACACAGAGGGCGAGTTCCTTGGGCCGTTCGATGTAGTGCCTGAGCGAGCGGCCGAGCTCCTCGGTCCAGAGCGAGAGCTCCATCGCCATTGAATCGGCGAGGAGATCGTTCCCGAAGACCTCCGTGACCCTGAACTCGTCGACCGCCACCCCTTCGAGACCGTGGATGTCGGCGCTCACGATGTCGGCGCCGTTGGCGAGGAGGATGCCCGCGAGGGAGGCGAAGAGACCAGGTTCGTCCGGCGCGAGGATCTTAACCTTGAGGTGGTCGTTCGCCGCCGTGACCTCGAGATCGACGTGGTCGTGGCCGTTGCGCCGCCAGAGGCGGTAATCGCGTTCCAGGGAGTCGACGCCGTTGGAGAGGATGTATCGATCCCCGAGGCGGCGGGCGAAGGCGACGATCTCGGCTCCCGCCCCGCGCGAGGATGCCTCGGCCAACTTGTCGGCGATAATGGCCTCGCGGGTCGACCTGCCGTCCCTGGACGCCAGACGGGAGTCGAGGGCCGCCGCCAGGGCCTCGAAGCTGCTCCTGCGATAGCCAGAAAAGGCGCCTTCCTTGGTGGCCGCCATGTCACAGGCAGTCAGGACGGCGAGAAGGCCGAAGCTGTCCTCGGGGAAGGCCCGCGAGGCGAAGACGGAGACGACTTCGTCGAGAAAGGGCCCCGGCTTGGCGTCGAAGCCTCGCGCCGCCTTCGATAGGAGGAGGTGTTCTTCGACGAGGAATACCAGCATCTCCTTGATGAGGGGCTCCGTAGGCAGATCGGCGAGGAAGCTTTCAGCCAGGGCTGCTCCGTTCTTGGCATGATCGCCCTGGAAGGCCTTGCCGAGGTCGTGGAGGAGGAGGGCGAGTTTGACGATCCAGCCGGTCTCCCTGTAGCGCGAGGCAATGTCGGCAAGCGGAGCCGAGAGGACTCGGGCCGCCTTGCGGTCGGGGCCGAGGAGGAGGTCCGCGAATCGGATGGCTCGCAGGCTGTGGGGGCCCACGGGGCGATCGTGAAAGGAGGCGCTGGACCAGAGGTCGCGCGCGGGAAGCCAGGCTGGCAGCAGCCGGGGGAGGATTCCGGCGGCGTCAAGGGCGGCGAGGGCCTCGCCGGAGGCGGGGCTTTCGAGGAGCCTCCGCAAAAGCTCGTACCGCGTGCGCGCGGAAAGTGGGGGCGATTCCCCAGGGCCCTGGGGACCTGGGCTCGGCCGCCATGCCCGGAGAAGGGCTGCAGTCATGCCGCCCTCGCCCCTCGAGAGGGGCAGGAAGGCCGAGAGGAGGGAGCTGTCCGAAGCGCGCTTTGGGCCGGTCTCTTTTCTATTGGACCCATTGTCGCGAGGTCTCGCGAGTCTTTCCCGAAAGTCGAATTCGGCCAGGGCGAGGACCCTCCTCGCGACGCTGAGGAGGCTGCCGAGGAGGGCCGCTCCCATGCCCGCCTCGCGGCCGATGGCTTCGAGGTCCTCGTGCCTGAGGAGGTCGGTCTCTCTGCCCCTGCGGTCGTGGAGGCGGAGGCGGAGCCAGAGCTGGAGATCGTAGGCCGAATCTATGCGGGCCAGCTCCCTTGCCGACAGCCCTCTCTTCCACTCCTCGCGGCCTCCGGGGCGGCCGGAAAAGAGGCCGCCCCATTCCATCCTGTGGAGGGATCGGAGGGTTCCCTGGCCGGCCTTGAGGTCGGGCTCGCGGGCATAGATCTCCTCGGAGTCGCGGGAGTTGCGGGAGTCGCGGGAGTCGCGGGAGTCGCGGCGATCCTTCCGATCCGCCGCCCTTAGCCTGCCGAAGAGCGAGTCGGCCAGGTCCGATTCATCCCGACGGAGGCGGCGGAGGGCGGCAAATCCCCGTCGTGAAATTATAGAGTCAATTGTGTCTTGCCATTTGTCCGCGTCGCCGTGGAGGAGCCTTCCCGCCGCGAGCGAGGTGAGAAAATCGAAGTCCTCGTCGGCATCCTTGGCGCAATCGCGCAGGGTCCTGACGCCGAGGCTCGCCTTGAGGCCGCAGTCCCAGAGAAGACGCATGAGGGCAGAGGCCCATGTTCTGGCCCCCTCGTCGGGCTGCGCGGCGAAGGCGAGGAGGAGGTCGATGTCCGAATGTGGCGCGAGTTCGCGCCGACCGAGACCACCCAGGGCCACGAGGAAGGACGAGCGTGGGATGGGACCGGCGTGCTGGATGCAGGCGAAAATGATCGCCTCCGTTTCGTCGGAAAGCCAGTGCGCCAGCCTTCGACCCCTTCCGGGACGCCAGGATCCGCTTCGCGCCTCGGCTCCGATGCCGAAGAGGAATCGCGATCGCCCGGCCCTGAGCGTGGCAGCGAAGCCGGTCTCGCTGGTCCCGCCTGCGGCCTCTTCGTAGGGGCCACCCTTCCCGCGAAGCGGGGCCTCGGGCGGGGGCTCGACGCTAGACGGCCGCATCGCCCCGCTCGCCCGTGCGCACGCGGATGGCCTCCCTCACCTCGCTCACGAAGATCTTGCCATCACCGATCTGGCCGGTCCTCGCGGCGGCGACGACGGCGTCGATAGCCTGCTCGGATACGGCGTCCCCGACGACGACCTCGATCTTCACCTTGGGTATAAAACGGTTCTCGTACTCCCTTCCCCGGAACAGTTCCTTCATCCCCTTTTGGCGTCCGTGGCCCCGTACTTCGGCGACGTTGAGGCCGGCGTGACCGAGCCTGCCCAGGGCTTCCACGACGGCGTCGAGGCTCTCAGGCCTGACGATCGCTTCGATCTTGACCATGTTGTCCCCCTGCCTTCAGCTGGCGCTTTCGATGATCTCGCCGTGCTCGGAGAGATCGAGCCCGGAAGCCTGTTCGGAATCGCTCGCCCTCAGCCTTCCGCGGACGACGAGGCGGGTCAGGAACCAGCTGACGATGGTGCCCGTCACGGCGATGAGGACGGCGGCGAAAATGGATTCGAGTTGGATGAGGACCTGGGCCGGCTTGCCGAAGAAGACTCCCTTCGCGCCTCCGGCGACCAGGCCGTTGGCGAAGAGACCCGTGCCGAGGGCACCCCATATGCCGCCGAGGCCGTGAACCGAGAAGACGTCGAGGGCGTCGTCGTACTTGAACCTTGCGCGGAGCCTGCTCATGAAGGTGAAGGAAATGAGGCTCGTGACGGCGCCGAGGAAGAGGGCCCCGCCCACGCCGACATAGCCCGAGGCCGGCGTTATGGCGACCAGGCCGGCGACGGCCCCGGTGGAGGCGCCGACGAGTGAGGGTTTGCCGTGGACCGCCGATTCGAGGATGATCCACACGAGGGCCGCCATCGCCGCGGCCGTGTTGGTGACGAGGAAGGCCGAGGCGGCGACCCCGTTTGCCGCCACGGCGCTGCCGGCGTTGAAGCCGAACCAGCCCACCCACAGGAGCGACGCGCCGATGAAAACGTAGCCGATGTTTGCAGGGGCGCTCACCGGCTCGCGCCGGAAGCTCGCCCGTGGACCGAGGAGGAGGACGAGGACGAGGGCGGAGACGCCCGAGGAGCTATGGACCACGAGGCCGCCCGCGAAGTCCAGGGCTCCGGCCTTGAAGAGCCATCCTGCGGGATTCCAGACCCAGTGGGCCAGGGGCGCGTAGACGATGAGGGACCAGAAGACCACGAAGACGCACCAGGCGGAGAAGGTCATGCGCTCGACGACCGCGCCGGAGATCAGGGCGACCGTGATGATGGCGAACATCAGCTGGAACATCGAAAAGGCCGATTCGGGTATCGTCGCCGCGTTGGGATGGACCGAGTCGATCCCCACCCCGCTCATGAAGGCCCGCGACAGGTTGCCGAACCAGGGGCCGAGACCCGCGTCGGCGCTCGGGGCGAAGACGAGGCTGTACTGGGCCACGACCCAGAGGAGGCTCACGATGACGGTCGCCGCCATGGAGTACTGGATGGTCGCAATTATGTTCTTCTTGCGGACCATGCCCCCGTAGAAGAGGGCGAGGGCGGGGATGGTCATCATCAGGACGAGGGCGGTCGAGCTGAGGACCCAGGCCGTGTCGCCCGCGTTGATGCCCGCCTTGTCCTGGGCGAAGAGGGTCGCCGGCGCGACGAGGCCCCCCAGGCTCAGGATGGACAATCTCGTTGTTCGATACATGCTTCCTCCTTGCCTGGGATAAGCAGGAAGCGTGCCATCTTCTTGTGTTGTCCTCGGTGAGAAAATCGCTTCTATTATAAAGCGGAATGAAGTGACAAATTGGCGCGATCGCCATCCAGGACTGGCAACATACATTTATGTCACTAATTGGCCAAGATAGTTCCTCTATGTAGGTATAGGAAAGCCTGCGGGGCCTGCGGCCGCAGCCGGAAGGCCTCGCAGGCCCGGCATCGATGGCGTCTCCAGTCGCCTTTCCGCGTCAGCGGTCGACGCCCATGAAGGGATAGCGCCAGTCGAGGGGCGGATCGAAGTTCTCCTTGATCGCCTGGGCGCTGGTCCAGCGGAGGAGGTTGAGGGGGCTTCCCGCCTTGTCGTCGGTCCCGGAACCCCTGGCCCCACCGAAGGGTTGGCGCCCGACCACGGCCCCCGTGGGCTTGTCGTTCACGTAGAGGTTGCCCGCCGCCCCGCGGAGGGCATCGAGGGCCCGCACGATGACGCGGCGGTCGCGGGCGAGTATGGCTCCGGTAAGGGCGTAGGGCGAGGTGGAATCGACGAGGCGGTAGGCGGCCTCCATGTCGGAATCGTCGTAGACATAGGCGCTCAATATCGGTCCGAAGAGCTCCGTCTCCATGCTCTCGTAGCGGGGATTCGTGGTCGAGATGAGGGTCGGCTCGATGTAGTAGCCATGCGACTTGTCGCCCTTGCCGCCGGCGAGGACGCGGGCTTCGGAGGAGGCTCGAGCCCGCTCGATCCAGGGCATCATGCCGTCGAAGGCGGTCTCGTCGATGACGGCGCTCATGAAGTTGCGGAAGTCGTCGACCCTGCCCATGGGGATCGAGGCGATCTCGGCCGAGAGTTCCTCGAGGAAGTCGCCGGCGATGCTCTTGGGCACGTAGAGCCTGGACGCGGCCGAGCACTTTTGGCCCTGGTATTCGTAGGCCCCGCGGAGTATGGCCGTGATCGCCGCCTTCCTGTCGGCGCTCGGATGAAGGAAGACGAAGTCCTTGCCGCCCGTCTCCCCGACGATGCGCGGATAGGAGCGGTAGGTCTCGAGATTGGCCGAGGCCGCCTTCCACAGCGAGTTGAAGACGCCGGTCGAGCCGGTGAAGTGGAGGCCGGCAAAGTCGCGATGGGCGAAGGCCGTGCCGGAAATGGCCGAGCCGGAGCCCGGGAGGAAGTTGATGACACCGGGGGGGAGTCCAGCCTCCTCATAGACCTTCATGAGGAGCCAGTTCGAGAAAAGGGCCGTCGAGGCGGGTTTCCAGACGACGACATTGCCCATCATCGCCGGGGCGCTGGGGAGGTTGGCGGCAATGGAGGTGAAGTTGAAGGGACTGACCGCCAGCACGAAGCCCTCGAGGGGGCGGTAGGCGCTCCGGTTCCACTCGGCGCCCGTCGATTCGGGCTGGCCCGCGTAGATGCCCTCCATGAAGACCGGATTGAAGCGGAGGAAGTCGGCCGACTCGCAGACGGCGTCGATTTCGGCCTGGTGGGCGGTCTTGGCCTGGCCGAGCATGGTCGCGGCAAGAAGCCTGTAGCGGTATTTTCCCGCGATGAGCTCGGCTGCCCGCCTGAAAACGGCGGCCCTCTCCTGCCAGGGCGTCTCCGCCCATTCGCGACGGGCTGAGAGGGCGGCTTCGATCGCCCGGCTCGTCTCCTTGACCCCGCCGAGGTGACAGATGCCGAGGACCTTCGCATGGTCGTCGGGCCGTCTGATCTCGGCGGTTTTTCCCGTCCTGATCTCGACCCCGCCGATCACGGGACCGATCTCGACGACGGTCGCAAGGACCTCGTCGAGGGCCTTCCTGAGCTTTTCGCGTTCCGGCGTGGCCGGCGCGAAAGAAAGAACCGGCTCGTTCACAGCCGGCGGCATCCTGCCGCTTGAGTCGTTCATGGTCACTCCTTTGCTGACCGCCCGCGGACGATGACGGGTCGGTGTGGTGGCGGGTCGTCCCCTTTCGAAGACGGCCTGTCGGCCACGGACCATGGCTGGAGAAGACACGCGAGGTGGCTTGACTGCGGTAGGTTCCGGGGCTCGGGGTGCTTGTGCTTTGAATTTACACGCGAAGACGGAAAGTGGGAAGGTGGATTCGCCTAACGAAGGGGGGGTAGGGCGGAATCGCCGAGCGCGGCCATTCGCCAAACGGAAAGCAATTCCGCAAATAATACCGCGCGAGGAAGTCCGCCCGAGGGGGGGCCGCGGAGAGGGGGCCAAGCCGAGCCGAGGGGGAGGATGAAGGCGGGGAGGCGCCCCCCCCTTGTTCTTGGATCGAAGGGGGCTTCCCGGACCGCCGCTCGCGGCCTTGGGAGCTTAGGTTGCCGCTCGCGGCCTTGGGAGCTTAGGTTGCCGCGATGATCCTGCGGGCCAACTCGGCGCCCTGCTCGCGGAGCCTGGCCAGGGTGGCCTCGTCGGGGGCGCCGGCCCACTCGACCGGCTCCACGGGGATCCACTTGAGGGGGGCGATGCGTTCCTCGTATTCCTTTTTCGCGCCGCCGACCCAGCCCCAGGAGCCGATGCGGAGGACCTGACGGCCCCAGACGTGTTTGCGCTCGAGGATGTCGATGACGTAGGCCATCGGAGGGAACATCTTGTATTCGTAGGTGGGCATGGCGAGGACGACGCCTTCGCAGCGGTAGGCGTCGGCGAGGACGTAGGAGACGTCCTCGTTGGGGATGCGATGGGCCACCCATTTGAGGCCCTCGGACTCGATGCCCTCGGTGACGGCCTTGAGGCCCTTCTCGGTGTTGCCGTACATCGAGCCCCAGACGACGCAGACTTCCTTGTCGCGGCCCCCGTCGAGCCAGGAGGCGTATTTCGCATAACGCTCGACGATGGTCATGGGATTGCGGCGCCAGATCATGCCGTGGCTGGGGGCGACGACCTTGACCTCGTGGGCGGCGATCTTCTGGATGGCCCGCTTCACGAAGATGCCGAAGCTCGACACGATGTTGGCGTAGTAACGGAGGGCTTCCTTTTCGAATAGGGCGTGTTCGGCCTCGTCGAACTGGTCGTCGAAGACGCGGTCCCCGAGCTTGCCGTAGCTGCCGAAGGCGTCGCAGGAGAAGAGCACGCCCGAGGCGGGGCAGTAGGTCATCATCGTCTCGGGCCAATGGACGTTGGGCGTCTCCTCGAAAAGGAGGGAGAGGCCGCCGCCGAGGTCGAGGCTGTCGCCCGACTTCACCGCGCGGAGGCCATCGGTGATCTTGTAGAAGGACTTCACGAGTTCGAGACCCTTGGCGGTGGCGATGATAATGACCCCGGGATTGAGGGCCTTGAACTCGGCGAGCCAGCCCGTGTGATCGGGCTCGAGGTGGTTGAGGACGAGGTAGTCGATCTTCGTGATGTCGACACCGGCCTCGCGGATACCGGCCTCGAGACCTGCCGCCGCCCCGTCCCAGTCGCGGACGAGGTCGATGAGGGCGGTCTTCTCGCCCTTCACGATATAGGAATTGAGGGAGACGCCTTCGGGGATGGGCCAGATGCCCTCGAAGAGGTCGTCGGTATCGATGTCCGAATGGAGGGCCCAGACGGTATCGCTGATCTGGAAGGATTTCATATCGCGAAGCTCCATGGTGGCGAATTATGGGGGGAGTATACCCGACCCGGGACCGTCTATCAATCGATTCCGGGTCGGCCCCGCATGGCGGAATGGAGCGAGGCGCGGGGAGGGGCGGCGAGACGGCGCGGCAGGAATGCCGCGTCGCCTCGCCGTCTTCCCGCTCAGAAGGCGCCGCTGCCCATGGTCGCGGTGATGCTGATCGAGGCCGAGGGCTTGCCGAGGAGGGAGGCGTTGACCGCCGCGAGGCCCATGGAGCCAAGGGTCGGGTACTCGCTTCCGTCCGGTCCGAAGGTCATCGTCGAGCCGATGGCGACGCTGAGATAATCGAAGAATTGCCAGGTGACGCTCGGGACCACCATGTAGGACTGGTCCGAGAGGTCGCCGAGGGCATAGACGCCCACGGAGAGATTGTCGACGAGGAGCTTGGTCTTCGAGAAGGAGGCGGAGGCGTAGTGTGTGCCGAAGTGCATGCGATCGGCCTGGGCGCTGTTGGCCACGAAGTACTGGAAGGCCTGGAGGGCGCTGACCCCCGTCTGTCCCTCGCCGTTGTAGAAGTAGGATGCCGAGACCGTGATGTTGTTGTCGCCGTCGATGTAGTAGCCGCCGACCGTGCCGGAGAACCAGAGCTGGTCCGCCTTCTGCGCGCCGGTCGGCAGGATGACGCCGGGGCTGAGGAAGTAGCGTTCGCTGCCCCATTTGCCGACCGCCTCGCCGAAGAAGTTGAGGTTGCCGAAGCCCGTGGTCGCCTCGAGGATGGCCCGCGGATAGTCGTTGTAGGCGTAATAGGCCCCCGCCGCCATCTCGGTGTTGCCGATGTTCGTCTCGGCCTTGGCCGCGATCCGGAGATCGCCGAGGTCGAGGCCGGTCTTGTCGGGGACGCCGGCGTAGAAATAGAAGTTGGTCATGGTCAGGGGTATGCCGTACTGGGCCTTGAAGGCGATGGGGCCCTCGCGCTCGGCGCCGGTGTCCGTGTTGTCGACGGCCGTGAGGGCGAAGATGTCGTCGGCCGGCTGGAAGTAGGACTTCGACACGCCCCAGGCGAGGGGCTGTTTGCCGAAGCTGAAATTGAAGCTGTCGTTCCAGCTGAACTGCGAATAGAGGGACCAGACCGAGATGTTGGGAATGCTGAAGGTCGTCGAAGAGGTCGTGACGCCGGCCGACGGCAGGGTCACGTAGCTGGCCGAAGTCAGGGCGGTCTCCGAGGTCGAGAAGGGGTTGCTTGTCCTGAACTCCATGTAGACCCCGTAGTCCGTGGAGGGCTTGGCGGTGATCTTGACGGAGCCGGAGAGGGCGGGAGTGAGGGACCTTGCGTCGGGCGTGGCGAGGTCGATTGCCTTGGTCCAGGGATCGGCCCAGGTGAGGGCCCAGCCGAGGCTGCCGTCGATCCTCCCGCCGACCTTGGTGACGTCGTACTTGAGGAAGTCCTTCTGGGGGGCGCTCGTGGCGGCGTCCGTGCTGGACTGGGTCACGGTCTCGGCGCCGAAGAGGGAGTCGTCGGTGGATGAAGAATCGGCCG
>DATKTD010000078.1:0-9958 GCA_035531315.1 Rectinemataceae bacterium | reverse complement strand
GGGAATGATTCCGGAATTCGCCAGGGCTTTCGCGAGATCCCGGGCGCCGTTTTTTTCCGTGGCGTAGGTCATGAGGACGATCCTGCCCCCGCCGAGCGATAGGACACGAGAAAGGGCCTCCGACGAGTATTCACGGAGGGTGTCAGCGGGGATGCCGCCGCGGTGTGAAGCCGCCACGAAAGGCCCTTCGAGGTAGATGCCGGGGAGCTCGGGGCGAGAGATGGCGGCTTCCCCGATGGCCGCGGCGAGGGCGGCGAGCTCATGTTCGCGGTAGACGAGGGTGGGAACGAAGCTTGTCACGCCGCGGGAGCGGAGGAAGTCCTGCGCGCGGCGGAGGGCCTTCGCCGCTTCGGCAGGACTTTCGCCGAGATCGTCGAAGCCGATACCGCCGGCTCCGTGGATGTGGAGTTCGACGAGTCCCGGAGTCACCCAGGCGCCCCCGAGCTCTTCGCGCGGCAGCCGCGGCAGTTCCGAAGCGGCTTCGTACACCGCGACGACTCGGCCCTCGGAGACGAGGAGGGCCCCGCCCTCGATAACCCGGTCGGGGAGTACGAAGCGCCCGCCTACGAGGAGGCGCTGGCCGCCGCGAAGGATGCCCTGCAGCGGCATGCCGGTTCTACTCGCTCCAGAGCTTGACGAGCTCGAGGAGGGTGTCGACGGCCAGGACCATCTCGGCGGCGCTGGCCCACTCGAAGCGGCTGTGATAGGCGTGACCGCCGGTGAAGATATTGGGCGTGGGTATGCCCATTTCGGTGAGGCGGGAGCCGTCGGTGCCGCCGCGGATGGGCTTCGAATAGGGCTCGGCCCCGGCGCGGCGCACTGCCTCGAAGGCCCGCTCGAGGACCTTCGGGTTCTCGTCGAGCTTGCGCCTCATGTTGAGGTACTGCTTGCGCGTCGTCACCTCGACCTTGCCGCCGAGGAACTGGGCCTCGACGGCGCGCGCGAGGATCTCGAGGGTTCCGAGGCGGCGTTTCATGCCCTCCTCCTCGAAGTCGCGGAGGATGAGCTCGACGTGGGCCTTTTCGACGCCGCCGGAAATTTCGAGGCAATTATAATAGCCGTACCAGCCGTCGGTGGCCTCGGGGCTCTCGGTCCGGGGCAGGAGGGCGACGTAGGCAGCCGCCATCGCGCTGGCGTTGGCGAGCTTGCCGCGGGCGTAGCCGGGGTGGATGGATTTGCCGGTGAAGTCGATCTTGGCCTCGTAGGCGGTGAAGCACTCGGCCTCGATCTCGCCCGCGGCGCTCCCGTCGACGGTGTAGCAGGCGGCGGACTTGAGGCTCTTCACGGGGAAGAGGTTCATGCCGTTGCCGGTCTCCTCGTCGGGGGTGAAGATGACCTCGATGGGGCCGTGCTTGATCTCGGGATGGGCGAGGAGCCAGGCGACCGCCGTCATGATCTCGGCCACGCCGGCCTTGTCGTCGGCGCCGAGGAGGGTACGGCCGTCGGAGCTGACGAGGGTGTCGCCGACGTGGTCGGCGAGCTCGGTGTCCAGGCTCATGTCCAGCGAGACGCCGTCGGCGAGTTTGATGGGCGCGCCGTTCCAGGCCTTGTGCACCTGGGGTTTGACGTCGGCACCCGGGGCGTCGCTGGCCGTGTCCATGTGGGCCATGAGACCGATCGAGGGCTTGCCCTCGAGACCGGGGGAGGCGGGGACGCGGGCGATGAGGTAGCAATGGTCGTCGAGGCTGAGGTCCTTGATGCCGAGGCCCTGGAGTTCGGCGACGAGGAGCTTGGCGAGTTCCCACTGGGTGGGGGTCGAGGGGATCTCGGTGGCGTGACGGTCGCTCGTGGTGCCGATGGCGGTGTAGCGCAGGAGGCGCTCGACGACGGGGCCCGCGTGGGGTCGAGAGAGTATGGTTGGTAGTTCGAGTTTCATGTCTGCCAGAGTAGCAGCGATACCGAGAATGCGGCAAGAAAAAAAGGCCGGCGCGTCGCCGGGCCCGCGCTCGGCATCGGCCTCCGCCCCGGCGATTTCGGGGTCCCGCGCTAGTCCGGGGTCTCGCGCGCCTTCAGCCCGCGCATCCAGCGTCCGCCATGCCAGCGCCGGAGGATGATGAGGCCGCGGATCCATTCGTCGCTCGCCATTGCGGCGAAGACGCCCACCAAGCCGAAGCCCAGGAGCTTGCCGACGACGAAGGCGCCGGTGACCGCCACCGACCAATTGAAGATCATGCCCATGAGCACGGGGAAACGAACGTCTCCCGCACCCTTCAGGCCCGGGATGACGACCGTGTTCATGCTCCGCCCCGGCTCGTAGACGATCGAGAGGGCGAAGACGGAGCCGACAAGGCCGTCGATCGTCGGATCGGTGGTGAAGAGGGGGACGAGGAAGCCTTTGAAGAGGTTGAGCGACAGGGCGAGGGCGAAGGCGGCCGTGGCTCCCGCGGCCAGCCAGCGCCACATGGAGGACTTGGCGAGCTCCGGCCTCCCCGCCCCGACGAGCCAGCCGACTCGGATCTGGGCCGCCGCTCCGATCGAGACGCCGAACATGTAGACGTAGCGCACGATCGAGAGGACGAGGCCGTAGGCCGCGAGGGGGGCCGTGCCCAGGGTGGAGACGATACCCGTGATCGTAACCTGGGACAGGTTGTACGAAATGTTCTCGCCCGCGGTGGGCAGGCCGATCTCGAGTATGCCGCGCACGACGCTCCGCGGCAGGCGGCCGATGTTGCGCCATTTCGGCCTGATGCCCCTGCGCCGCATGGCGAGGGAGAGGATGGCGAAGGCTACGAGCTGGCCCGCGACGTTGGAAAGGGCGACTCCCCTGAGGCCGAGGATGGGCAGACCGAAGGGGCCGAAGAGGGCGAGGTAGTTGCCCCCGATCGTGCAGACGAGGGCCGCGATGTTGGCGACCATCACGTCGCGGCTGTGGCCCCAGGCGCGGAGGGTCGCGGCCTGGGCGATGTTGAGGGCCATGAAGACGCTCAGGCCCCCATAGATCGTGAGGAAGGAGGTGGCGAGGGAGTGCACCTCTGGTTCCAGGGAAAAAAGGGATAGGACGGGACCCGCGAGGCTCGCGTAGGCGAGGCTGACCGCCACCGAGAAGAGGCCCACGAGGACGATTCCGCCCAGGGCGAAGGATTCCGCCTCCTCGCGTCGCCCGGCCCCGAGTTTCTGGGCGATGAGGATGCTTGCGCCCTGGGCGGGCATCTGGTAGAGGAGCTGGAGGAAGAAGCCGAGCTGCGAGCTCGCGCTCATCGCGGCCGCGGCGTCGGTGGCGAAGGCATAGAGCATGAGCTGGTCGATGGCCAGGAGGGAGGTCCGGACGAGGTTTTCCGCGACGATGGGCGCGGCGAGGCGCGAGAGTCGGGGACCTTCGGAGCCCATCCCCGGCCCCCTGCCGCCGGACTCAGGCTCCGCGGACAAGCCTTGCCTCCCGTCTCGCGCCGATGACCGAGGCGAGGGTGACAGCGACGACGATGATGGCCCCGCCGGCCAGGGCGTTGGGGGAGGGTTTTTCGCCCACGAAGAGGAAGACCCATACGGGGTTGAAGACGGGCTCGAGGACGGCCGTGAGGACGCCCTGGACGGCGCTTACCCGCCTGATGCCGTAGACGAAGAAGATCGATGCGACGCCGATCTGCAGGGTGCCCAGGGCGAGGATGGACAGGATCGCCAGGGGGCTGATGGGCGGCGGTGGGAAGAGGAGGGAAAGCGGGAGCATCACCGCCGCGGTGATCCAGTGGGAGAGGAGGTTCGACTCGAGGGGCGAACCGTCCTTCTGCTTGCGCATGAAGACGAAGTAGAGCCCGAAGGTGAGGCCGGTGGTCGCCGCGGCGAGGTTGCCGAGGAAGCTGCCTCCGCCGAGGCCGCCTCCCGGGCCGAGGAAGAAGACTCCCATGCCGAGGATGACGAAGATAAAGGCGACGATCTGTTCGATCTTGGGCTTCTCGTGGAGGATCAGGGCGCCGGCGATGGCGGTGAAGACGGGCGCCGAGTATTGGAGGAGGATGGCGTTGGCCGAGGTGGTGGCCTTGTTGGCGTAGATGAAGAGGCACATCGTCGCGGCGTTGAGGATGCCGGCGGCCACCTGCGCGAAGGACCAGTGGAAGCGGGGCCGTCTGAGCCAGGCGAGGAGGAAGAGGCTTGCGATGAGGCTGCGCATGCCGGCTATGAGGGGGGCGTTCCAGGGAAGGAGCTTGATGAAGATGCCCGCCGTGCTCCAGAGGAGGGCGGTGGCGGCGAAGGCGGCGATTCCCATCGATCTTTCGTGGGGATTCGTCGCCGGCCTCGCGGTGCCGGGAGTGGGTCGATGCGTAATTTCAGCCATTGGCGAGGTACCAGGTTCCCACGAGGGCCACGAGGAGGGCGGCTTCCTTGCAAAGGGCCGGCCGACCCTCCGCGGCGAGGAGTCGCGATCCGGCCATGGCGGCGACGGCGCTCCAGGCCGCGAGGCGGGCGTCGGCCCTCATGAGAAGGGCCGAGTCGGAGGGCTCGGCGAAGTCGCCGAAGATGCGCTCGACGATGGCGTTGCCCGCGGCGATGACGATCTCGAGGGCGTATTCCCCGTCGCCGGCCTCGAAGGCCGCGGAGAGCTTTTCGACGGAGACGCCCTCGAGGCCGCCTTGGCCGAAGTATTCGCCGAAGCGCCTCCCGAGGACATTGATCAGGGCTCGCCGCTTGGCCGAGCGAATCTCCTCGCTGCCGGTGGAAAGCCGGGCGAACTCCCCCGGTTCGCCGAGGAGGTTCGCGATGCCGATGGCGTACTGGAGGCGCGTGGCCCGGTTATGGGCCGCGAAGAGTCGGCCGGCCAACTCTTTTGCCGCCTCGGCCAGCTCGTCCGCGGCCATGGCCTCCTCCGAGCACCAGGCGCTGGCGCCGAGGGCCGCCGCCTCGAGGACAGCGGGGTCGCGCTCGGCCGCGAGCATGGCGGCCAGCGGCGAGCCGTCCGCCTTTCCGCCGATGATGGCCAAAGCTCCCGCGCAGGCGGCTCGAAGGATCGGGTCGCCCCCGCGCATCGCGACTTCGAGGGCACCGGCCGAACCGATGTCGCCCAACCTGCCCAGGGCCCGTGCGGCCTCGACGCGAAGATCGGAGTCCGGATCGGCCAGCCTGGCCTCGAGGGCCAGGCGCGACTCCTCCGAGCCTATCCTCGCGAGGGCGCGGATGGCCTCCTCCCGTATCTCCGAGGCGGGGTCGTCGAGTCGGTCGACCACCTCGCGAATGACCATTTCGCCCTCGTCGCCGTCGATGCGCCTGAGGGCTCGCGCCACCCGCGGGTCGCCCGAATGGCGCTTGAGGTCGAGGAGGGATGCGTAGGTCCTGAAAAGACCGGCGCTCGCCATCTGGCCGAGGAGGTCGGCGACGGGGCGCTCGCGCCCCTCCCTCACCCCGCGGATGACGAGCATGGCGAGGGCCATCGCGAATAGGCCGGCGGCCTGCGAAAGATGGAAGCCCTCGATCCGGGAGAGGGGAGGGGGAAGGCCGGCGAGGGAGCCCTCGGGCAGAGCGCCGACGAGGAGGCCGCCCAGGGGAGAACCGACGGCCGACACGAGGCCGACGATCGTGTTGTACCAGGCTATGTAGGCCACCCTCCGCGCCGGCGGGGCGAGGGTCAGCATGAACTGGCCGGAGCCCTCCCAGAAGGCGGGGCCGAAGAAGCCCGATACGAGGGCCGCGATGGGAAGGAGATAGGCATAATTGCGATTGTCGATGAAGAAATAGACGAACCAGCCCGACACGAGGAGGCAGCCGAGGATGACGGCGGGCTTGCGGCCGTAGCGGTCCATCACGAATCCCCAGAGGGGGGCCATCGCCACCCAGGCGAGGATGGCGATGACGGTCATGATGCCGAGCCACACGTTGGGGGCCCCGATGAGGGATGGATCGGTGACCCGGGGGGCCTGGAAGGGCGCGCCGACGAAGACCGCGAAGACGGCGAGACCGATACCGAAGGAGTAGCGGAGGAAGTTGCCGTCGCGGAGGGGAGCCAGGAATTCGCCGAGGCCCAGCCCACCCTCCGTCCGGTGATGGGACGGCTCGGGAATGCGGAGATGGATCAGGATGTCGACGATGCCGCCGAGGGCCCCGACGCCGAAGATGACCGCGTAGGCGATGGACTTGCCCGACTCGGGCACGAGGTCGAGGGCGACGTTGGCGAGGAAGAACCAGATGACGACGACGGTCTGGTACAGGGCCGAACGTTTGAGGAAAAAGGAGCCGCGGACGTCTTCGGGGACGAGGTCGGCCATCCAGGAGAGCCAGCCCGAGGTCGACAGGCTCATGAAGATCCAGGAGACGCCGATGCCTATGGCCGCGAAGTTGGCGGCCTCCTCGCCGCGCATGCCGCCGAGGAAGAGTAAAGCGGAGGCCGCGAGGGCGAAGCCCAGGGCGCGGTGGACGAGATGGGCGGCGATGAAGAAGGGCTTGCGGCGTGGGAGGACGCGATAGACGAAGACCGACAGGAGCTGCAGGGCTCCCGTGGCCTGGATGAAGCCGAAGAGGGCGCCGAGGAGTTCGGGCGAGGCCTTGAGATGGTTGGTCAGGTAGACGGCGGTGATGGGCTGGTTCGAGCACACGGTGAGGAAGACGGCCGAGAAGCCGCCCGCGACGACGGCGAGACGGGTCGCCCGGGCGTATTGAGAGCCCGAGATGCGCGAAGGATGGGTGGACTCGATCAAGCGGGCTTTCCCTTCGGATCGTCCCTTTACAGCGGGGCGAAGCCGGAAAGGAGGCTGGCCCCGGGGCCGGAAGCATGGCCGCCCGATGGGCCGGAGGGCGGGGCCGACTTCGATGTCGGGTCCTTCGGCAGGAACTCCCCCGACTCCTTGTCGAAGACGAAGGCCTCGCCCCATTCGCGATAGTGTCTGATCGTCTCGACGACCGAGCGGCCGACGTGGCGGGCCTCGGCGTCGGTCATCGTGGGATGGACCGAGACGCGGACCCAGCCGGGTTTCTCGGAGAGATCGCCCGAGTCGATAAGCTCGGTGATGTGCCGCGAATTGGTCTTGCCGATGCTGAAGAGGATGTGGCCGTAGGTTCCCGCGCAGCTACAGCCCCCGCGGGTCTGGACGCCGAAGCGGTCGTTGAGCAGCCGCACGATGAGGTTGTGGTGCTCCCCGGGGGCGTAGAAGGAGAGGATGCCGAGGCGGTCGAGATTCTCGCCTTCGAGGAGCATGATGGCCGGCTCCTCGCGGAACTCGGCGATGATGATATCGAGGAGCTCCTTCTCGCGATCGTGGATGGCCTTCGTTCCCATCGCCTCCTTGACCCTGATGGCGAGGGCGGCCCGGATCGCCTGGAGGAAGCCCGGCGTGCCGCCGTCCTCGCGCGACTCGATGTCGTCGAAATAGCGGTGGGTGCCGAAGGGGGTGGTCCACTTGACCGTGCCCCCGCCGGGCTGGTCGGGAACCTGGCGGTGATAGAGGGAATTGTGAAGGATGAGGATGCCGGAGCTGCCCGGGCCGCCGAGGAATTTGTGGGGCGAGAAGGTTATGGCGTCGAGACGCCCCTCGTCGTCGCCGGGGCTTGGGGGCGAGCCCTCGGAAGGGTCGGAGCCGCCCGGGCCGGGGGAGGGCCGTCTCCGGGCCTGGCCGGGGTGCATGTCGATGTCGATGTAGGGGGCGGCCGCGGCGTAGTCCGCGAAGCAGAGGCCGCCATGCCGATGCATCATGGCCGCCATCTCGTGGAGGGGGGTGAGGAGGCCCGTGACGTTCGAGCCGGCGGTGAAGGCGCCGATGAGGAGGGGCCGGTCGGCGTTCTCGCGGAGGATCCGCTCCATCCAGGCGAGATCCGGGAGACCCGTCGCCTCGTCGCGGGGGATGATGCGGACATCGACCTCGCATTCCTCCCAGGTGATCTGGTTGGAATGGTGCTCCATGTGGGTGATGAGGACGAGGGGTCGCTTGCCCTCGCGGCAGCCCTTGGCGCAGCCCTCCGGCATCCTGATGCCGAGGATGCGCTGAAGCTTGTTGATGGCTGCCGTCATGCCGAAGCCCGTGAAGATGAGGGAATCGTCGGGGCCGGCGTTCACATGGCGCTTGATGATGTCGCGGGCGGCATGGTAGGCGCGCGTCATGGCCGTGCCGGTGTAGGTCGTCTCGGTGTGGGTGTTGGCGACGAGGGGACCGATCTCCTCGAGCATGAATTCCTCGATGGGGCGGTACAACCTTCCCGAGGCGGTCCAATCGGCGTAGACGATGGGCACCATGCTGCCGTCGGCGAGGGGCATGGTCGCGTCGATGCCCACGATATTCTTTCGGAAGGTCGCGAAGGCGGACTCTGTGCTCATGATTGGAATTCCTCCGGACGGCGCGGGACATGCGGGCGGAGGCTAGGGGCTAGTCCGACGCCGGGCTCAAATTACCATTTAGCGGTTCGTTCGGCCTTTTGGTCAAGTCTCTCTTGAGGCCCATCCGGGCGCCCGGCCCGACGATCACTTCTCTTCGGCGTCGTCCCCTCCTCGTTTGTTCCGCCTGATCTTCGCGACCCTGTTTTCGGCCGCCTCGCGGGCGAGGGAAACGGCTCCCAGTCCGAAGGCTATCGCGAAGGCCAGCACGACGGCGCCGATCGCGATGAGGAGGAAAATCCCGACGAAGCTGTCGCCGAAACCGAGCCGGTCGGAGGCCAACAGAAGGGTGACGACGGCGATGAAGGAACGCAGCGACTTGCCGACCGCCCGGGCATCGGGCAGGGCCGCGTTGCGGGCGATCGACTCGATCAGGCGCCCGCCGAGGAAGGCGAGAACGGCACCCCCGGCGAGGATGGCGAAAAAGGATAGGAGGGAGGGGAGGGCTCCGCCCAGATTCCCGAGGAATTGACCGACGGCCCCCGCAAGGGTCGAAAACACGCTTGGCTCGGCAGTTCCATCTGTTCCCATCCTTCTTCCCCCTTGGTCCGGCCCCGCGGCCGCGCTCCGCCTGTGGTGAGCCCCGCGACGAGGGCTCCTTCCGTCTTCATTTTCTCCTCGAAGCATGCGATGCTCAAGCCGTGAGGAAGATCTATCTCGCCCTGCGCAGGGCCGCCGGCATCCTGGGCCTCCTTTTCGGGAGGCGGGCCGCACGGGAAGCCCTCAAGGAACTCAAGAAGGTCGATACCTCGATCTACGCGAGCCGAATCCTCTCGGACGCCGTACTGCTCAACGACATCCCCTCGCCGAGCGACGCCGAGAAGCTCCGGATGGATTTCATCATCCAGCGCCTCGGCGAATTCGGCGTCTCCAATATCTTCGCCGACGAGATGGGGAACGTGATAGCCCTCTTCCCCGCCTTCGGTACGAGGCGGGACTTCCTTCTCGTCGTGGCCGAGGTCGGCGACGCGAACTACAGTTCCCTCGGGAACTCCGTGCACCTCTCAAAGGACAAGGCGACCGGACAGGGCCTCGGCGAGCGCAGTTTCGGCGCCGCGGCCCTCCTCGTCTTCGCCGAATTCGCCCAGGCGACGGGCTATCATCTCGACAAGAACATCCTCCTCCTCTTCACCCGCTCCTCCTCCGTCGACGAGCGCGAAGAGGCCTTCAGGCACTTTCTGGACGTCTGGGGCGACAGCGTCTCCTGCGGCGTCCTCGTCCGTGGAACGGGGCTGGGCCTCGTCGAGTCGAAACACATAGGTTCCAGCCGCCTCACCGTCAAGGTCCGGACGGAGGAACGCGAGATGCTCTCCACGGGCGACAAGCCCTCCGCGGCGGCCGTTATCGGCGGCATAGCCTCGCAGATCGGCGGCATCACCTGGGACGAGAAGCATACGGCGATGGTGAACATCGCGAGGATGGAGGCGGGGGTCGGGAGCGGCCATTGGTCGGCCCAGGGCGAGATGGATGTCGAGATCGCCGCCGAGGACGACAAGATGCTCGAAACCATAAAGAGCGTCGTCATGGGAACCATCTCGAAGGCCGGACAAATGTCCGGGGCGAAGGTAGATACGGTGCTTCGCTTCAAGCGCTCATTCGGCGACCCGAGACTCAACGAGCCCCTGCGCGAGGTCCTCGGGGTCTCCCTGTCGAAGCTGGGCGTCAAGGCCA
>DATKTD010000077.1:0-15858 GCA_035531315.1 Rectinemataceae bacterium | reverse complement strand
GTTCATTGAAACGCTGGATAAGTATCTTCATTGGTATAATAATAAACGAATCAAGATGTCGCTGGGCGGAATGAGCCCCGTTCAGTACCGGTTGAGTCTTGGGATGGTAGTATAGTTATCCAAGAAAATGTCCGCACCCCCTTTCGGCAATTCTCACACGGTGCTGTACAACCTAACCGGTAGCCCAGCCTCTCCGACCTTGACCAGGCAATCGACGGCCCTGCCTTATGGATCGGACGGCGAGTTCTCCGGGACGTCCTTGTTCTTCGCGTCGAGCTGGAACCTCGCCATTTGGGATACGACGAGCCTGTCCTCTCCGAGCGCCATCGCCTCGTACGCAGTCACCCAGTCCGTCGCTCCCGTTCAGTCGATCGATGTCGTCGGCACCCGCGTCTACGCCTCGTTGCGGGACTATGGCTTCTCGACCATCGACGTGTCGTCGCCCGCCACGCCTTCGGCTCTTTCGACCATTACGGTACAGGGCGGTTCGGTCGGAATCGTCGAGGGTGGGGGCTACGCCTATGTGGCGGGCGGCAACAATGGCCCCGTCTCGGTCTTCGGCGCCGGCGACACCAGCGGTATAACCGTCGTTCGCAGTCTCACGGGGATGGTGGCCGGGGCGACGATAGCCCCTTGGCGAGACAAGCTCTTCGTAACGGACTACAACAATTCGGTGGGCGGCAATTTCGACGCCTACCCCCGCCTCTACGACGCTCCTTCGCCGCTTGGAATGAGCTACTCCGGCCTGACGATCAGCCCTTCCTACTCGCCCTACGCCTACGCCTTCGCCGGCGACTGGGCCGTCATCGCCGCCGAGCGCTCTGGCGTCACGATGTGGAACGTCGCCAATCCCGCAGCCCCCGCTCCCCTCGGCACCTACTACTCGGTGCCGGGAGGCAATGTCTGGTCCATCGCCATCGCGGGGCCCTACGCCTTCGTCGGGACGGCCAATTCCTGGCTGGTTTCCCTCGACCTGACCCGCGACGGTACCGCGAGCGTGAGCGCCCCGGTGGTCACCCAGCCCACCGTCGGCGCCAACTACGAGTTGCGCGACATCGCCATCCGCGACGACGGCCTGGCCTTTGTCGCGAACGAGCAGGGAGGTCTCCGCGTGGTGGACGTTTCCGATCCCACGTACATGATCGCCCTTTCCTGCGAGGGCTTCGCGACGGCGGGTTACGCGTCGACCGAGGCCGTCGCCCTCTATGGGGACTATGTCCTCTGCGCCGACTCGGGAACGGGCTTGAACGGCGGCTTCCTCGTGTTCGACGCCGCCAACGCGCGTTCCTGGAGTGCCGCCGTCCTGCCCATCTGGTCATCGACGGGTCCGGCCTACGACGTGAAGGTGAGCGGTTCCCACGCCTACGTGGCGCGAGGCGCCGCGGGTCTCGACATATGGGACATTTCCAACCCGAGGGTTCCCGTCCTTTCGGGGACGATCGGGGGCTTCTCCCCGACGAAGATCGCCGTCTACAAGGGTGCCCTCTACGCCCTCGACGGGGCCGGCACGCTGTACGCGGTCGACCTCACCCCCTGAAAGCGAGGCAATTCATGAAAGGACCGACGCACTACAGCCCCCTCCTTCTTTTCGCCTGTGTCTCGCTCTGCTGGGCGGTCGACGCCCAGGCCCAATCTCCGGCCCAGGTCAAAGACCAGGCTCGGGGAAGCTCCCTCGATTCCTACTACTACAGCCCGGTCGAGACGGGTGGCGGCTATTCGAGCTATTCCGCCTTCTCGGGATTCGCCTCGGGTTTCCAGTATCGCGACATCTCGGCGGAGGCTCGCATTCCCCTTCCCGCCCTGCCTTCGCTTCAAGCCTTCATTCGAGCAGGTCTCATCGGCGTGAGCCTGCTCGGTGCCTCATCGCCGAGCGCCTGGGACCACAGCCTCTACCATGCCGAAGCGGGGCTTGGTTACTCGATCCGCTACGCGAAGAATTTCGAAATCGGCGCCGACCTCGCCGGCGGCATCGGGCAAAGCAGCTTCCCAAGCCTCGTAAGCGGGGGAGCCGCCGGCAGCCTCGACGTCCTCGCCGAGGCGGGTCTGCGCATAGCCCTCATCCCCTCCTTCAATTTCAGCCTCGAACTCAAGCCCGGCCTCATGTACCGAAGGTCGACCGGGCCGCTCGACGAGTTCGACGGCTTCTCCTACGGCATCGGTCTCGTCGCGCTTTGGCGCCTCGGCGACGATCCAGACGCACCCGCCGGAGCGGTGCGGAGCCTGGCCTTCTCGGCTTCGCGCCTAGCCCCGGCCTTCGCCGCGATGCAGGGCTACTACTCGCGGAATCCCTTGGGCACAATTGAAATGAAAAATTCCGAGCGGGTCCCCCTCACGGATGTCGAGGTGAGCTTCTTTCAACCCGGCTACATGGACTCGCCCAGTACCGTGGCTACCTTGAGTTCCCTCGCTCCGGGAGCGAGCGCGAAAATCGGCATCCTGGCCGCCTTCAATCGCGAGGTCTTCAAGACCGAAGGCATGACACCCCTCGCCGGGACCCTCTCGGTGAAGTACAGGTTGAGGGGGAAGGCCGTGGAGCAGCTTCAGGGCCTGTCCTACGACCTCTACGATCGCACCTCCATCACCTGGGACGACGACCGCAAGGTCGGGGCCTTCATCACGCCCGCCGACTCGGCGTTGAGGAACTACGTGAGCTACCTCCGGAAGACCCTGCAGCCCGACACTCTGCCCTTCCTTCCCGCGCCCCTACAAGCCGCGACCGAAGTCTATTCGGGCCTCGCCGCCCTCGGCCTCCTGTATCAGGCCGACCCGAGTTCGCCCTTCGTCCGGGCCCAAGGCGATCCCGTGCTGGTCGATTCAATCAATGTCGGGCGGGACACCCTCGTGCGCGGGACGGGGGATTGCGACGACCTTACCGTTCTCTTCGCCAGCCTCCTCGAGACGACGGGGGTCCAGACGGGCTATGTCACCGTGCCCGGCCATATCTTCCCCGTCGTGAATTCCCTCGTCCCCTCGGGCTCCTGGCGCGACCTCGCGACCGATCGAAGTCTCGGCATTCCCATCGACGGGCAGCTCTGGTTCCCCGTCGAGGTGACCCTCGTGGGGAAGCAGGGCTTCTTCGAGGCTTGGCGCAAGGGAGCCGAGCTCTGGCACGAGTACGATGACGATCCCGCCAAGCGCATTCTGACGCGGACGGCGAAGGCCCAGGAGCTCTTCGGACCGGTGACCCTCACGGAATCGGACCTCGGCCTCCAGTACGGCAGCCGCGACGCCTTGGAAGCCTCCTTCAAACAGGAGCTGTCCAGGATGGGCGATTCCTTCATCGCCGACCTGAGCGCCGTGACCAAGTCGAGCAAGGACAAGCGCGACTGGAACGCCCTCGGCCTCGCGGCCGTCCGCTACGGGCGCTACAAGGACGCCGAAACCGCCTTCGCCAGGGCGACGAAGATCGACCCGGGCTTCGCGAGCGCCCTCGTCAATCTCGGCAACATCGCCTACCTGCAACGCGATTACAAGGCTGCCCTGGGCTACTATCAGAACGCCTCGGGCAGCCTCGCCGCCCAGGGCCGAGGCGGCTCGGCCGCCCAGCAGGCGGTTCTCGTCAACATCTCCAAGTCCTGGGCTGGGCTCAAGAATTTCGGGGAGGCGAAGGCCGCCTTCGCTAAGGCCGACGCCATCGATCCGGGCCGCCTCAAGGACTTCGCCTACCTCGCCTCGGCCGATCAGGGAGGGAAGGCGGCGGAACAGAGCGATCTCCCGCTCAGCATCGACGACTGAGCGGCAATTGGGCCGGTCTGAGCTGGGGCCGGTCGGCGGAGATGGGCGGGCAGCCGCTGTCGAGGCGCCTCGAGCGGCAGTGGACGGGAGCCCGGAGGAGGGCTACTGTTTGAGGCCGAGAGGCCAAAATGGAACATCGATTCAAACATGGGGCGAGGGCGGACAATCTCAGTCTCCTTCTCGAGACTCTCGAACGTCTTCACCATATCAGGGACCTGCATACCCTCCTCGACAGCATTCTCTTGGAGAGCCGGACCTTTACACGAGCGGACGCGGGCTCGATCTACCTGCGGAGCGGCTCGAACCTGCGCTTCAGCTATGTGCAGAACGAGACCCTCTTCCGGAACGACCTCCTGTGCAACAAGTACATCTACTCGAACCAGGAGATCGAGATCGACGAGAGGTCCCTGGCGGGCTGGGTGGCCAAGAGCGGCAGCCCCCTCGTCATCGACGACGCCTACGCGATAACGGGCGAGGCACCCTATGCCTTCAACCGGAGCTTCGACGAGATCTCCACCTACCGGACGAAATCGATGCTCATAGTGCCCCTCAAGTCGAGCACCGAGGAGGTGGTGGGGGTCATCCAGCTCATCAACGCGGCCGACGAAGGGGGGGCGATCATTCCCTTCTCGGAGGAGATGACCCTCTTCGTGGCCCAGTTCGCCTTCCACGCCGCCGTGGCCATCGAGCGCGCCCTCACCCTCCGCGACCAGGTCCTCCGCATCGTCAAGCTCGCGGAGCTGCGCGACCCGGAGGAGACCGCCGCCCATGTCTATAGGGTGAGCGCCTGCGCCACGGAGATCTACCTGCGCTGGGCCGAGCGCCATTCGGTGCCGAGGGCCGAGAGCGACAAAATGAAGGACATGCTCAGGATAGCGGCGATGCTCCACGACGCGGGCAAGGTCGGCATTCCCGACTCCATCCTCCGGAAGCAGGGCAAGCTGACGGAGGAGGAGTTCGCCGTCATCAAGCTGCACCCGGTCTTCGGCGCCCAACTCTTCGAGAACGCCAATTCGGACTGGGAGCGCCTGGCCAGGGAGATCATGCTCAACCACCATGAGCGCTGGGACGGCCACGGCTATCCGGGCAAGGAGGGTGGCGAGGGAAAGAGGGGCAACGAGATACCCCTCTCGGCCCGCATCGTCGCCCTGGCCGACGTCTACGACGCCCTCCTCAACAAACGCGTCTACAAGGACGCCTGGGAAGAGGAGAAGGTCTTCCACTATCTCCGACAGGAGGCGGGGAAGCAGCTCGACCCGGAGATCGTCGAGATCTTCTTCGAGATCCATGACGTCATTCGGGCCATCGAGGACAAGTGGAAGGCGGAGAATGGCGGGGTCTAGTCTAGCAAGAGCGGTGGCCGTCGATGTCCTTGAAGTCGATCTCGAACACGCGACCGTCGGCGAGACCGATCCTCGCTCCCAGGGCCGATAGAGAGGGGGCGATGTCCATGACCTCGAGCTTCCTGATCGGCGACAGTTCTTCCTCCGTCCATTCGTCGTCGTCCCTCCGATGAAGGAGGGCGACGATCATGAGTTCCATCGCCGGGTTCTTCGCGGTTCTTCTTTTGCGGACGTGGAGGACGGTGCTCTCCCCGGCCTCGGCGTTGCGTCCGGCGTGACGGAGGCTCCCGACCTCGTCCCAGCCCGCGTAGGCGATGAGGGCGAGCCTCCGACCCGGGATCCTCGCGGTGATTATCGTCCGCCCCCCCTCGTCGAAGCGACGGAGCTCGGCGGCCCGGCCGCTGAGGTGGGGGAGGCCGTAATGTCCGAGGGTCAACTCGTGCTCGAAGGCCAGCCGGGATCTATCGACCCTGAGCAGGCCTCCCGAAAGGCCGATTTCCGCTAGGTCGATGATGTAGCCCACCCCGTTGTTGGGCGGCTTGCGCATGATGGCCTGGCGATAGAGGACTCCCTCGCGTAGGCCGTTGTAAAGCAGGCTTTGGGCGCCGCCGAAGGAGCGGTTCTTTTCGGCGTCGTTGGCGAGTCTAGCCCCGGTCAGGTAGAAGTTGACGTCGTCGCCGCGAAGGTCGCGGGGGTCGAGGCTGCGGAAGCTGTAGGACATCGCGGTGCCGCCCGAGGGGTCGTGGTCCTCCCAGGGGAAGTGGGTGTTGTAGGCCAGTTTCGAGTAATTGTGATCGTCGTAGTAGACCTTGCCGGGAAGGATTTCGGAGCAGCCGGTCCCGCCGTGGTTCACGAGGACGAGACCGGGTCGTTCGAGCGCCGTCCATTTCGATTCATTCCCCAGCCCTGGCCAGAAGCCCTCGTTCTCCGTGGCAGTCCAGAAGGGCGTACTCGCGGTGGGCGTAGAACCCGAGGCTGGGGATGTCGTTTTCGAAAAAGTCCTCGCGGGTGACGAACTGGAGGAGGGAGCCTGAGCAGAGTCTCCTGGCCCAGCCCGGATCGAGGGGGGCGCCGCCCTCGAGGCTGATCGTGTAGTAGTTGTAGGTCTGTTCCAGGTACCAGCCGTCGCCCGAATGGTAGGAGGCCACCCACAGGAGATGGCTCTTGAGGAGCTCGTCGTCGATGGCGTAGCTCTCCTTTTTCAGGAAGGACAGGGCGATGATGTTGAAGATCCTCCAATTGTTCTGGGTAGTCCGATGGTGGCCCCTTGGATACGGTGAGGGCCATCTCGTCGCGCTGGGACTTGGTGAAATGGGGCCAGATCGTCTCGGGCATGAGGAGGAGGGTCTTGAAAAGACCGCCGAATTCGCAGGTGAACTGGTAGGTCGCGTCGGGGAGCTCCTCCGGCAGGGGCAGCGAAGTGGCGTGGCCGGGGCTGAAGGCCCGGTAGATGTGGAGGCAATAGTAGTCCCTGAGCCTGATCCCGCGGATCCTCGTCTCGGGGTCCTCGTGGATGAGGGGGCCCGCGAGGGTGAAGGTCCGTTCGAGGAGGTAGGTCGCGAGGTCGACCTAGTGCCTTCTCGCCATCCCCGTGAAGGGGCTGAGTCGGTAATCGGGATCGCGTATTTCGAAGACGTCCTTCATCGTTTCGCACTCCTCGCGCCGTGGATAGGCCGAGGGTGGCTACTTTCGCACACCGGCGCCAGAGTCGCCTTCGCATGCCGGCGACCCTGCGAGTGTTCAAAGGTCCAACCAGAATCGGGCAAGGCGGCATGCCCGCTGCAAAGCCTCTTCCGCGGTATCGGGTTTCGAGCCGGCGTTCGATACCGTACGCATTAGGCGCGGCATGCAAGCCCTGTCGGCGGAAAAGTTGAAATCCTGACTCACGCGCGCTATGCTCCCCACAACTCGCTTTGTGAGGTGAGCAATATGAAGAAACATGTGTTTATCGTGCTTTTTGCCTCTTTTCTTCTCGGTGGCGTCGTTTCGCAGGGGGATCCTGATTGGACTAAATATTATCAATATCCCGCCTCGGTCGGGGCCGAGTATCTCGTCTGGTCCCCCCTGGGAAATTACGCCTCGAATTTCGATGTCTTCGAGGCGGCCGCCGATATTCAGGTTCCCGCCTTCACGCCTCCGTCCCTGCGCCCTCTTGTCCGTTTTGGCTTGATCCGCTTCGGTTCCCGCGATCCGCTCGCCCCCCTCACCTGGACCCACGACAATCTCTACGTGGCCACGGGCCTCGCTTGGGCGAAGCGCTTCGCGAGGAATTTCGAGGTCGGCGCCGAGGCTTGGGGCGGCTGGTCGCGTGCCCTCTTTCAGGATCTCGCGCCCGATATGGGACTCGTCACCCTCGATTACGTCATAGCGCGAGCGGGGCTCCGGCTCTCCCTCGCGCCTTCCTATTCGCTCAGCGTCGACCTGACCCCCGGCTTCACCTGGCTTCAGTCCTTTGGGGGGTACACGGGTTTCGACGGGGCATCTTTCAATGTGGGCTTCTCGCTGCACTACCGCTTCGGGGAGGATCCGGACGCGCCTCAGGCGACGATCAGGAGCATCCGCTTCGAGAACGCCGAAATTCCCCCGGCCTTCAGCTCCATGCAGAGTTACTACTCGAAAAACCCCATCGGCAAGGTGACTCTTGTCAACACGGAGAGACAAGCCATCACGGATATCGAGGTTTCCTTCGACCAGAAGGGCTACATGGACGCGCCGACGCCATCGTTTTCCTTGCCGAGGCTCGATGCGGGAGCCAGCGCCAGGGTTCCGCTCAAGGCGGTCTTCAACGCCGAGGTGTTCAAGCTTTCGGGTGGGTTCAAACCCATGACCGGCGAAGTCATCGTAGCCTACAAGCGGGGGGGCCGGCCGGTCGAGCAGCGCGTCGCCGTCAATTACGACCTCTACGACAAGACGGCGATGACCTGGGACGACGACCGCAAGGCGGCGGCATTCATCACGACCCTCGACAGCGCGCTCCAGAACTACGCGGCGTTCATCGGCGAGGCGGGGAAGCCCAGCTATCTCGCAGGCTACAACAAGGCTATCCAGACCACGATACTGACCTACGACGCGCTTCGCGCGATAGGCATGTTCTACCAGGAGGACCCGACGGCGCCCTTCACTCGGGTGCAGTCGGATCCCAGTATCGTCGATTTCATCAGCATGCCCCGTCTGACCCTCAAGCGGCACTACGGAGATTGCAAGAACCTCACCGTTCTCTTCTGCAGCCTCCTCGAGGTCCGCGGCCTCCACACCGGTTTTATCACGGTGCCCGGCCACATCTATCCGGTCGTCGACACGGGGATTCCGGCGACGGAGTGGAGGGAGCTGAGCCCGGATCGGACGATGAGCCTGGCTCTCGGCGACAGCCTCTGGGTGCCCGTCGAAGTCACTATGCTCGATGGGCGCAGCGACTTTCTGGCGGTTTGGCGGCAAGCCATCGATGAATGGAAGCAGTACGAGGGGAAGCGGGCCTTTTATCGCACGAGCGAAGCCCAGTCGGTCTTCTCCCCGGTCGCTGTCGAGGATCAGGACCTGGGGCTCCAGTACGGGGACGCGACGGCCTTGGCCGCGTATTTCCGGCACGACCTCGAGGTCCAGACGGGCGTCGTGCTCGCGGGGTACGCCTCCGCGGCCGATGCCAGCAGGGACAAGAAGGACTACAACAAACTCGGCACCGTGGCTGCCCGCTTCGGCAAGTTGTCGGACGCGGAGGCGGCCTTCGGCAAGGCTCTCAAGATCGATCCCCGCTACGCGAACGCCCTAGTCAACTTGGCCAACCTGAGCTTCGCCAGGGGGGACTTCGCCAAGGCCGTCGATTCGTACCAGGCCGCTTTGACGATATTGGGGAGCCCCGACAAGGGGAGCCTGGCCGCGGGGACGAAGGTGCTCACGCTCGTCAATCTCTCGAAGGCCTGGGCGGCCATGAAGAATCCGCAGAAGTCGGAGTCCTACCTCGCCCTCGCGAGCTCCCTTGATGCCAATCGGGTGAAATCCCTCGGCGCGATCCCTCTCGGAACCACGGGGACCAGGGCCTCCATCGCGACGGACGCCCTCTCATCGATCAACTACGCGGAGGACAACTGATGGACGCTCCCGATCGCCATGTCGGCCGCAATATCGCGGCCGCCGTTCTGGCCCTCCTCCTCTCGGCATCCTGCGGCCACGCCTTCGACACGGGCGTCGCTCGGCGGGTCGAGGACCGCATGGCCCCCGTCGCGACCATTGCGAGCCCCCAGACAGGCAGCCCTTACTCGTCCGCCATCCAAATCAAGGGCAAGGTGAGCGACGCGGCCGACGCCGCTGGCGATCCTGGCCAGGTGACGAGCCTCAGATACGAGGTGCTCGCCTCCACCCTGTCCGGCAATGTCCCCCTCGCCGCCGACGGCAGTTACGACTTCACCTTCCTCGCCTCGGGTCTGAGCGGGGGCGTCACCGTCAAGTTGACCGCGGTGGACTGGAACGGCAACGAGGGGACGGCGAGCGTTTCCCTGATCGACAGCGGCAACGGAATCCCCGATTTCGCCGCCCTGGCCACGAGCGGCCAGGTCAGCCTTGCCTGGTCGTCCGTTCCCTTGGTCGACCATTACGAGCTCTATTACGAAACCAGCGATATCCTGCCGAGCGAGCAGTTTTCGAAGAAGGTGAGCCCGGTCACCTCGCCCTACGTCCTGTCGGGTCTCAGCAACGGCAAGGTGCATTCCTTCCTTCTCAAATCCGTTCCCGTCGCCGGATCGGGGGCTCCTTCCAATTGGTCGGCTCCGCAGAAGGCCATACCCCTTTCGAAGGTCCAGCTCGTCCCTACGGCGGTTCCCGGCTACGGCTCGATCGCCTTGAGCTGGCTCCCCCTTCCCTCGTCGACCGGCTACGAAGTATGGAAAGGGACGAGCCCCGTCGAGGCGTCGATGCTCAACGTGTCCGGCACCATCCAGGGCTCCAGCTTCGTGGACGAGGCGGTGACGCCTGGCACGACCTACTACTACGCCGTGCAACCGGCCCTCTATTCGGATATCAAGAGTTATTCGACCTCCGTTAGCCCCGTGCCGCTGCCCCCCGATTCGAGGAGAGAACTGGCCAGCCTGCCCTCCGGCACGGTCTCCAAGTTCGCGCTCTCTGCCGACAAGACGAAGCTATACGCCATCGAAGACGGTACCATCGCGATCTATGACCTCTCCACGCCGTCGTCGCCGATCAGGGTCGGTAGCCTGCCGGCTCCATCGCACAACGCCTATTCGGATCTGCCGACGGGGGGCTCGTACGTCTATACGCCCACCGTCATGCCTTGGCTCCAGCTCCGCGCCTCGACCGAGGGCTATCTCGTCGCCATAGCCGGAGCCGACGACGGCACAAATATCAACTACGGGCGTACCTCCGTCATAGACGTCAGCAATCCCGCAGCCCCCGTCGAAGTGGCGGGCTACGACGCCAACGCGAGCGGAAGCTACCTCACCGATCTCGAGCCTATCGGTCTCGCCATCGGCGAGCCCGCGGATACCGGCGCCGTGGGCATACTTCGCATCTGGCTCAGCGAGTTCACCTGGAACAGCAGCCCGAGGGTGGAGCTAGTCGATTTCGATCTTTCGGCGAAGACCCTCACGTCCAAGCGGACGATTGGCGACTCCAATATCGGCAACGGGGGGAGGTACATCGAGACTAGAGGCAATCTGGCCTGTCTTTCGCAGTATAACGGGCTCGACATCTTCCAGACCGACGCCGGGGCGACGAGCCTCTCCCTGGCGAGCAGCTTCGTCGACACGAGCGTCAACGCGAGCTCCCTCCAGTTTTTCGTCAAGGGCGCCTCGACCTATGTCTGTTACGGGACCTGGGCCGCAGGCATCAAGATCGTCGACCTGACGAACCCCGCCGCGCCGGTCGCCGTGACGCCTCCGAGCTCTTGGAGCACTCTCACGGTGGGCATCAACGACATAGCGCTCGCCGACTCCAGGGCCTGGGTCGGCACCAACGGCTCGGGGCTCCTCGTTTTCGACATGTCCGACCCACTTGCCGCG
This sequence comes from Rectinemataceae bacterium, assembly GCA_035531315.1. Taxonomy (GTDB): domain Bacteria; phylum Spirochaetota; class Spirochaetia; order Treponematales; family Rectinemataceae; genus CAIJMU01. The sequence goes on along the minus strand of DATKTD010000077.1, from coordinate 4,772 downwards.
ACACCCACGGCGAGTTTTCCGGTCTCGCCCTTCGTCGGAACCTCCGCCCTCGTGGGAAGGGATCTCTACCTGGGCTTCGGCACCTCCGGCTGGTCCGCCCCGGGCATCAAGGTCATCGACGCGGGGATACCCAGGCCGACCTACACCGCTTCGGCGACCGGTCCCAACTATCTCCGCGAGGGAGCCTTGTCGGGCAAGCTTCTCTACGCGCCGGCCGGCTTGACGATCGAGATCTACGACGTATCGACGAGCCCCCCGACGAGGGCCGCGAGCTATTCCACCGCGGGCGAACAGGTGACCGACCCCACAGGGATCGCGATCTCCGGCAACATCCTGGTGACCGGGGGCGCCAAGGTCCTTTTCTACGACATCAGCTCCCCGCTTTCGCCCGTCCTCCTTTCCTCGGTGGCCATCCCGCAGTACCTCACAGGGGTGGCGATCCGCGGTTCCCTCGTGTACGTCACCTGCCGCGACTTCGGCCTCAAGATCATCGACATCTCGACGCCGACGGCGCCCAAGGAATTGGGTATCTGCGCGCTTTCCAGCTCTTCCCGCTCCATCGGGCTTTCCGGCGACTATGCCATCGTCCCCCACGGCAACACCTACGCGGCCGTCATCGATGTCGCCGATCCCCTCAATCCCGTCCTGGTCAAGGATGTCGCGCTCGCCAATCCCAGCGGCAACAACTTCGTCAACGGCGTCGCCGTCCAGGGTGGCGTCGCCTACATCGGCCTCGGCGGAGGGGGGCTCAGCATCGTCGATTTTTCCGTGCCGAGTTCCGCCGTGGAGAAGGCCCACGTGGCCTCCCCGGTCGGGGATTTCCAGGGCTTCCAATACCTCGCGGCGCAGGGAGACTATCTCTTCGCCTCGCGTTATACGAACGGACTCTCCCTCTTCTATGTCCGGAATCCGGCGGCGCCGTCCCTCGTGAGCACGGTCCTCCATCCGGCCGGGCTCGCGGAGTCGGTCGGGGGCCTCGTGCTGGACAAGGGGATGGTCTACGCCCTGTCGAACGGCGGTTTCCAAGGCCTCATCGTCTACGACATGATGAAGTGACGAAGGGGGGGGCGATCATTCCCTCCTCGGAGGAGATGCCCCTCTTCGTGGCTCAGTTCGCCTTCCACGCCGCCGTGGCCATCGAGGGTGCCTTCACCCTCCGCGACCAGGTCCTCCGCATAGTCAAGCTCGCGGAGCTACGCGACCCGGAGATCGTCGAGATCTTCTTCGAGATCCATGACGTCATCCGGGCCATCGGGGACAAGTGGAAGGCGGAAAACGGAAAGGCCTAGTCCTTTAGAAGCCGACGGCGGCCATCGCCGCATCCAGGGCGATGCCGGCTTGCGCGCTTTCTATACGGATTCCCACGGCCTTGAGGGCGTCGGCTGCCTTGGGTCCTATCTCCGGCGAGAGAATGACCGCCACGCCATTTTTCGCGAGGAAGGCCGCGGCGCCTGTGCCGGCTCCATGTTCGGCTCCCTCTCCCTCATTGGTCAGGATTCCGCGGCTCGAATCCGAGCTATCGTAGATCGCGAAGCTCTTCGCGCGCCCGAACACCTTCCCCACTGTGGCGTTGTCATCGGTCGGAATTGCGTACTTCATGGTCTTCTCCTTTTGGGTGGCCTCCGTTCATTCGTTCGCGCGATGGGCCGTCGATGACGGTAAGGACGAATCGAATGGCAGCCTTTATCCGGGTGCCGACGTCCCCGTCGAGGGACAGCCATGTACCCCCGGATTCCTCGGTGGAACGCAAGGCCCGGTCGAAGGGTATTTCCCCCGCGAGGGCGATGGCGGCCCTATCGATAAGCTCGCGGGCGCGCCGGTCCATAGTGTCGTCGAGACCGGTCTTGTTGATGATCGCCACGGCCTTTCGCTTCATCGAGCCGACAAGTTCGATGAGTCTTTCCGCGTCGCGGATGCCCGAGGCGCTCGCCTCGACGACGATGACGACGAGCTCGACCCCCGATAGTGAGGCGATGACGGGACAAGCGATTCCCGGAGGCGCGTCGATGACGATGTGCGAGTTGCCTTCGGCGATTTGCTCCGCGCGATCGCGAACCTTGCGCACGAGCTTTCCGCTCGTATCCTCTCCCGGGACGAGTTCGGCGTGGACGAGCGGAATGCCCTGCCTCGTCTCGGAAACGAAAAGCGTGCCCGCGCGCTTCTCATATGCGACAATCGCCCTGGTCGGACAGTTATCCTGGCAGGCGCCGCAACGTTCGCAGAGCTCGGTCATTATCGTGTAGATCGAGGTCTCGGGTTTGCGAAGAATCGCTCCAAAGCGGCAGCTAGCCGCGCAGCGGCCACAGCCAATGCAAGCATCGGCTTCGATACGAAAACCAGGGCCCGCGAAATAAGCCTCCTGATCCTTGAGGGTCGATCCTAGCGCAATCGCTCCGTTAGCCGCGTCCACATCGCAATCGGCGAAAACGCAGCCAAGCCCGAGCGTCGAGACTATCGCGGCAGCGATAGAGGTCTTGCCCGCGCCGCCCTTTCCGCTCGCCACGCTGATGGTACTCATAGCCGACTCGTCTTTTGGCCATCCTCGCGCGCTCGGGCGAGGATCGTATCCATTTCCCGCATGAATAGATCATCCGCGGTCCAGAGTTTCGCCGCGGCGCCTGACTCGGCCCTTGCGCGAAGAAAGGCGATTCGACCCACGATCGGAGCGCCATGAGCCTCGCAGAAGGCTGCCACGTCGGCCTTGCCGAATCCATCTTTGTTGACGACGACACCGAGGGGAATGCCTTGGCCCTTGACCAGCGATATCGCCGCGCCAAGGTCGTGGAGTGAGAATTGAGTCGGTTCGGCGACGAGGACGACATAGTCCGCCCCCTCGATGGCGTGTGTCGCGGGGCAGGAAACACCTGGGGGACAATCGCGAACCTGGATTTCGGAGGCGATCGCGCCTGCCCGCCGCTTGGTCGCCTCGATGACCGTCGTGGATCTGGTATCGCCGACGGAAAGCCTTCCTTCGAGAATCCCGAGAGCGCCATCCATCATCGACGAACTTACGCCGACCTGGACTTCGATCTCGACGAGCGCCGAGGAGGGACAGGCTCCGATGCAACGGCCGCAGCCTTTGCACAAGCCTTCGTCCATCGTAACAACGCCTCCTATCGCGAGAATGGCGCCGAATCGACAGGATTTCGCGCAGAGTCCGCAGCCTGTGCAGCGCTCTTCGAGCAGACGGGGAGCCAGGACATTGATCGGCACCGGGGGCTCTCGGATTTCCGCATTCGGGAAATAGCCAGAGGCGTCGGGGGCCTCGACATCGAGATCGACGAGGAGCGGTTTTTGGTATTTTCGGCTCGCGACGGCGAGATGGGCGGCCACCGTGGTCTTTCCTGTGCCGCCCTTGCCGCTTGCAACGGCAATCACCATTGCGCGAGCAGGGACTCGGTCCGCGCAAGTTCGGCGCGAAGAATTTCCCTGCGCTCCTCGAGGGCGGATTTCATGGCCGCGGGAATCGCGCTATCCGCAGCTCCATACCCAACGGAGTACCAATCCTGCTTCCGCCCCAATCCACGGCCGAGGCCCTGTCTCCGACCATGGCCCATGCCTCGGCCGTTTCCAGGACCCATCGCCCGTCCGCCTCCGCAGGGGCCTCGACCTCTGCCGGACATCGCTTCGACCCCATTGGGGCCGTTTCCATTGAAATTGGGCATATGTGCCCCTTTTAAAAAAGATTCAGCATACGCCAACGGCGCACAAGATGTTTATTGTCTTATGCCAAAAAACATCTTGAGGGAATAATAGGCATATGCTAATTATCTGTCAAGCTAATTCTTATTCCTTAATGCTAGATGCGAAAATGAGGTTCTCGCGCAAGCGGTAGAACTCATCCTTTAAGACGAAACAGAGGCCAACATCGATACCAAAATCTCAGAGCCTGTCGCGGTCAAATCCACGAGGTCGGGGGGGGGTGACGAGGGAAAGGATGTCAGCGGTCAGTCGTAGCTTGAGCGTATTTCCGCATTCGACAAAGAAGGAGCGAGCCGTTCCGACCAACCAGGTCCCTTCCAGGTCCCGAGCCTCTCGTGAATCGCGTGGTACTTGGCGGGGATGGGATGGGTCCCGACGACGACGCGGACCTTGTACCGTTCTTCCATAAATCGCGCGAAGTAATCGATGCTGGGGCAGGGCGGGTAGCCCACGAGAAAGCCGGTAGCCAGATGGATGTCGGTGACGCCATTCTTGGCCATCTCCTCTCCCGCGTATTCGATATTCCCGCCCGGACAGCCGCCGCAGCTCGTAAAACCTGCTATCTCCACCTCGACACCTCGGTAGCTATCGAATGCCCCTTCGCGGTTCCGGAGCGCGCGGAAGCATTTGCCGCCGGAGCAACTTTTGTATCGATCGCAGATGATGATGCCGATCCTTCGTTTGTCTCCCATATTGGTCTCCCTTCCTAATGGTTCCACAACCGTCCCCGCGGGCCGTTGGCTATCTCTCTCATTATAGTCTTGCCTTGTCCGCTCGTCGCGAATGGTCGCCATTGAAAAGCATTTCGTATTAAAAAAGGCCGCCCGGGCATTCCCGGACGACCTTCGTAATTAGGCTCGCCTTCCGGCGGCCACCAAGTATGACTAATTACGCTGTTTTTCCCTTGAGCCAGGCGATCATCCTCGGCGTGACCAGGGGAACCACGTCGCCGATCATGTGGGGCATGAGGTTGTCCATGACCTTGGGCATGAGCTCGGGCATCTGGGCGGCCATGTGCTCGGGCATCGGGACCTTGTCCGCGACTCGGGCGAGCATCGTGTCCATGACCT
>DATKTD010000076.1:0-12895 GCA_035531315.1 Rectinemataceae bacterium | reverse complement strand
AGCTCGACATCAAGATCGCCGGCCTCACCACCGAGATCCTCACCAAGGCCCTCGACCAGGCCAAGCGCGGCCGGCTCCACATCCTCGGCATCATGAACGAGGCCCTCCCGCACCACGCCTCGGAGATCTCCGAACTCGCGCCGAAGGTCGTTACGATGAAGGTCGATGTCGAAAAAATCGGCGCGATCATCGGGCCGGGCGGTAAGAACATCAAGGCCCTCTGCGAGACCTACGGCGTCAAGATCAACGTCGACGACGACGGCGCCGTCACCATCTACGGCTCGACCCAGAAGAACGCCTACGAGGCGCGCGACGCGGTCGTGGGCATCGTCGAGGATCCGGAAGTCGGCAAGATCTACGACGGTGTCGTCAAGCGAATCATGGAGTTCGGCGCCTTCATCGAGATCCTTCCGGGCAAGGAAGGTCTCTGCCACATATCTCGCCTTTCGAAGACCCGCGTCGAACGCGTCTCCGACGTGATCAAGGAGGGCGACAAGGTGAAGGTGAAGCTTCTCGAGGTCGACCGCCTCGGCCGTCTCAACCTCGCCCACATCGATTCCCTCGACGAGAACGGCAATGTCGCCATCGACGCGGCCCGCAACGCCGGCGAGGGCGAGAGCAGGCCTCCCCGTCGCGATGGCGATCGTCCCTACGGCGACCGCCCCCGCGAAGGCGGTTATCGCCACGACGGTCCCCGCCACGGCGACTCGCACCGCGAGGATGGCCCGCGGAGGCATTGATGCGGGACCATCCGGCGACCGAGCCGTGGTCCGGTTTCTCGGTCGCCCGCCGTCAAGGCGGTGGGCGACCTCGGACCTCGGCTTCGCCGAGTCCCGTTCGGGGGTTGCCGGATGATTGAACCTATCGCACTGCCCCGTGGCGCCTTCCTCCATGCGGAGCGCGTCGAGGGGGCCCGCTCCTTCAGCGTGGGGTTCTGGTTTCCCGTGGGATCGCGCCACGAGGCCCCGCATGAGCGGGGCTTCGTCCATTTCATCGAACATCTCTTTTTCAAGGGCACGGTTTCGCGGAGCGCCCTCGATATCGCGAGGGCCATCGATCGGGTCGGGGGCTACCTGAATGCCTTCACCGAGCGCGACGCCCTCTGCGTCCATTGCACGCTTCCGGCAAAACATTGGCGTTTGGCCATCGAGCTTTTGGCCGACCTCTGTTTCCGTTCAAGTTTCCCTCCCGACGAAGTGGAGATGGAGAGGGAAGTGATCGTCAGCGAGATCCTCGCCTCCTTCGACGATCCCGAGGAGCTGTCCCACGACCTCATGCTCGCGCGGATCTGGCCGAAGGATCCCCTGTCCCGGCCCATTGCGGGCACGGAGGAGGATGTTCGCGCCGCCACGCGCGATGCCCTCCTCGAATTCCGCGACAGAATGCTCGTGCCGGGACGTCTCCTCGTGACGGCCGCAGGCCCCATCGACGGGGCCGATCTCGCGGCCGAGTTGGAGGCCGTCTTGCCGCTTGGGGATTCGGCCAAGGCTGCCGCGACAGCCGCTTTTTCGGAGCCACGGTTCTTTCCCATCGTCGACTATGTACCGGCCCGCCTTTCTCAATCGTACCTTCTTGTCGCGATTCCCCTTCACCCTCCCTTTGGCCCTGAGGATTTCTACAGCATGTCTGCACTCAACGGGGCATTTGGCGAGTCGATGAGTTCTCGGCTTTTCCAGCAACTTCGGGAGAGGGAAGGGCTCTGCTACTCGGTCGGTTCGGCCTTCTCCATGGATAGGACAGAGGGCCTCTGGCTCGCCCAGGCCTCCTCTTCGCCCGACGCCTTTCCCGCGCTTCTCTCGTCGATGCTCAGGGAAATCGAGGCACTCTCCAGTACCCGGCCGCTTTCGGACGAAGAGCTCGCAGAATCGATATCCCGCCTCGAGGGCTCCTACGATCTGGCTCTCGAGGATACCGAGTTCAGGATGAAACGCCTCGCTCGCCAGGCGATGCAGGCGGAAGAAGTCCTCGACGTCGAAGAGACAAGGAACCGAATTCTCGGGGTGGGGGGGAAGGCCATCGCGAGGATGATAGGCAGGGTCTTCGGCGATGTGGAGCCCGCGATCTTCGCCTATGGTAGCATCGGTTCGAAGGGCCGAAGGGTCCTCGAGGCGATCAGGCGATCCAGGAAAAATCCGGGAGGCTCATCATGACGGAGCTCCGCGTACATATCCGCGTCCGGGAAGGCGCCAAGGCGCCGGAGTACCGGAGCAACCTCGCCTCGGGGGCCGACCTCAGGGCGCGTCTGGACACTCCTCTGGTCATCGCTCCCGGCGGACGGGTCGCCGTCCCTACGGGCATTTCCATCGCCGTCCCCGAGGGCTACGAGGCCCAGGTGAGACCGCGCTCGGGGCTGGCCCTGCGGGAGGGCCTCAGCTGCATCAACTCGCCGGGGACTATCGACGCGGACTACCGCGGCGAGATCCTGGTCCTCCTCGTAAATCTCGGCCAGGCCGAGGTCATTATCCGCGATGGCGATAGGATCGCCCAACTCGTCATCGCTCCCGTGGCGAGGGCCGTTTTCGAGGAAGTCTCCGAGCTCGATTCGACGGAACGCGGCGAGGGCGGTTTCGGCTCCACCGGGAAGACATGATGGTTGCTGGCAGGAGGCTTCGACCCGGCATCGTCGAGGCCTATGTCGGTCGCGAATATCTTCTCTCCTTCGCGGTCAGCTTCGCGTTTTTTTTCGTCGTCTTCTTCGTGAACCAACTCCTCCTCATGGCCGAGGACATACTCTCCAAGCGTGCCCCCCTTCGTGACGTCCTCCTCCTCCTCGTCTTCGCCACCCCCTCGGTCATCGCCATGTCCGTCCCCTTCGCCTCCCTGGTCGGAGCCTTGATGGCGGCCGGACGCCTCGCCGCGGATAGCGAGCTCCTCGTCTTCCAGGCCTCCGGCATCAGGACATCGCGGGTTTTTCTCCCCTTCGTCGTCATGGGTGCTTTCCTCTCGGTCGCCTCCTTCGCGGTGAACGACGTCTTCCTTCCCTACGGGACCCTCGAGTTCGGCAAGCTGTATAGGAAGATGCTCGTGTCGGCACCGGCCCTCGAACTCCAACCATGGTCTTCGCGGCACTACAAGGACATCACCGTCGTCACGGGCGACGTGTCGGGTTCGACCGTCTCCGACATCCTCATCTTCGACCGTACCGAGCAGCGTCAGGAACGGGTGATTTCGGCCAGGAAGGCCGTGATCGAAGCCAGGCAGGAATCCTCCGAGATCGTGCTGAAGCTGAGCGGCGTCTGGACACAGACCCTCAAGGACGGCGAGACAGGCCGTTTCGAGTACAGCTCCTGCGACACCATGGAGTATCGCATAAGGCTTACCGAGGGGAATCCGCTAGGTGGCGGCATCGGACCGCGGGAGATGAGTTCGACGGACCTCGGCCGCTCCATTTCGAGCCAGGCCAGCGATTGGCAAGGACGTTACCTGATCATGCTCCGCGACGGCGAGCGCGCTCGCGTGGCACTCGCGGAGGCCTATAATCGCGGCGTCGCGACAGCGGCGGCATGGGAAGGAGCGAGGGCGGGCCTTTCGCCGCTTCTCGCGGGCTTCGAGGCAAAGGCCCTCGCTAGGCCGGAGCGACGGAATCTCGACATCTACATTCTCGAGTACTGGAAGAAATTCTCGATCCCGGCCGGCGCGATGATCTTCGTCGTTCTGTCCTTTCCCCTCGGGGCGCGATCGAAGCGTTCAGGCCGCTCGGTTGGATTCGGACTCGGCCTCCTCATCGCCGTCATCTACTGGGCCATGTTGATCGGGGGCCAGACCCTCGGCTCCCGACTCGGTTTTTCCCCTTTCTGGTCGATGTGGCTGCCCGACGCCGTCGTATTGGCCGCGGGCGCGCTGACCTGGCTCTTCGCGCGAAGGCAGGCGTGATGATATGAGAAGGGCCACGCATCTGCATCGCTATCTCCTATCGGCATTCTTGCCCACCTTTTTTTTGGCCATGTCCTTTTTCGTGTTCGTGCTCGAACTCGTGGAGCTCTTCGCCAACCTGTGGAAATATCTCTCGCTCGACGTTCCTCTCGGGGAGGTCGCGAAGGTCCTCCTCCTTTACGCGCCAACCTGCATGGCCTGGGCCCTCCCCCTTTCGATACTCTTCGCCGTTTCCTACAGCCTCGGAAGCCTCTACGCGCGGAACGAACTCGTGGCCGTCTTCGGCACCGGCACCTCCCTCGCCCGCTTCACCCTTCCCCTCGTCGTCATTTCGGTCCTCCTGTCGGTGGCGGGATTCTTCTGGAGCGACGGGGTGGCTCTGCCGGCCTACAGGGACAAGACCATCCTGACGCAGAAGCTTCTCGGCCAGACGACGAGTCTATCGAACGCGGACGTCACCGTCCTCACGGAGCATGGGGCCGTCGTCTGGCACGCAGCCTGGTACGACGAGGGCGCCCGTTCGCTCACCAACGTGAGCGTGATCGAGCGCGATGCCGGAGGAGCTCCCGTGGCGCGCACGGAGGCCCTCAGCGCCCGCTATGCCGATGGCCTCTGGACCTTCTCGCACGTCAGGCGCTTCGTCCTCGATCCTTCGGCCCGTTGGATCGAGACGGACTATGGAAGTTTCAGCGACCCCAAATTCGCCGAAGATCCCGCCTCCTTCCGCAACCAGAACCTCGACCTGGGGCAGCTCTCGGTGGCCGATCTTGGCAGCCGTGCGCGCTTCCAGAAGGCCGCCGGCCTGCCCTGGATGGCCGCGGAGGCCGAGCGGGACAGGCGCATGGCCTTTTCCTTCGCGCCCCTGGTCGTCGTCCTCCTGTCGGCATCGATCGGGGGACGCTACCGCAAGAATGTCCTCCTGATGAGCCTTCTCGTGAGCCTCGTCATAGCCACCGCCTACTACATTTTCCAGATGGTCGCCATGCTCCTCGCCAAGAACGGGGTTGTCGACCCGGCCATCGGGGCATGGTCGCCCCTGTTCGTATTCGCTGTCGTATCCCTCATCCTGTACAGAATGGCCCGAACCTAGAGGAGTCCACATGCATAGGTCGATATTCGTGAAGAAGTCCCAGGACCAGGCAACCAGGGCCAGGACGGGAAGCATCCAACTCCCCCACGGCCTCGTCGAGACCCCGGCCTTCATGCCGGTCGGTACCAACGCGACCGTGAAGGCCGTCGAGGCGGGAAGCCTCGCGGAGATGGGCTTCGACATAATCCTTGCCAATACTTATCATCTCATGCTGAGACCCGGCGCGGAGACAATCCGCGCTGCGGGCGGGCTTCACGGTTTTTCGGGATGGAAGGGCAACTTCCTTACGGACTCCGGCGGCTTTCAGGTCTTCTCGCTGTCGGCCCTCAGGAAAATCAGCGACGAGGGGGTCGCCTTCAGATCGCACATAGACGGCTCGAAGCACTTCCTTTCTCCCGAATCCGCGGTCGAGATCCAAACGGCCTTCAACAGCGATATCCAGATGCAGCTCGATGTCTGCAGCGCCTGGGGCGCCGAGCGGAAAGAGACGGAGAAGGCCCTCGCCTTGACGAGTTCCTGGGCTCGTCGGGCAAGGGCGCGTTGGGACAGGGCCTCCGCGGAAGAGGGCTATGCCGGATCGCTCTTCGGCATAGTGCAGGGCGGGTTCTTCAAGGACCTCCGCGATCGCAGCGCCGAGGAGCTCGCGGAGCTCGATTTCCCCGGCTACGCGATCGGCGGCCTGTCCGTCGGCGAGCCCTTCGAGACCTACGCCGAGCTCCTCTCCCATACGGCCCCCCTCCTTCCCGAGGCTAAGCCGAAGTACATCATGGGCATTGGCACCCCCGAGTACATACTCGAGGCCATCGCCCAGGGTATCGACATTTTCGACTGCGTCTTTCCCACGAGGACCGGCCGCAACGGCCTTTGGTTCACTTCGAAGGGACCCCTGTCGATCAAAAAGGCCCGTTACGAGCGCGATTTCTCGGCACCCGATCCCGACTGCTCATGCCGGGTCTGTCGGAACCACAGCCGCGCCTACGCGCGTCATCTTTTCAAATGCGATGAGATCCTTCATTCGATGCTGGCCTCATACCACAATCTCTTTTTCCTCAATGACCTTGTGAAGAAGGCGGCGAGGGCCATCGAAGAAGGTCGCTTCTCCGCTTTTAAGGATGGCTTTCTTGCCTCCTATGCCGAAGGGGTCGAGAAAATTTCGGGGCCCGAAGGAGGCGGCAAATGAATGCTTCGCGACGACTATTGGCGGCTTCCGTCATTTCCGGCCTCTGTCTCGGCCAGGCTCTTGCCCAGGGCGCAGCCACTCCTGCCACAACGACGGCTCCAGCCACAACGACGAGCGCGCCGGCGGCAAGCACGACGGGGGCTCCTTCCAGTGTCTCGAGCGCGTCGTCCAAGACTCCCGCCATCGATCAGAAGCGACGGGACATCATCCTTTACGGAATCGATTCCGAATTGATCGATCTCTTCGGCAACCTCGCCTCGGAGAAAAATTCCGCGTATAACGACGACACGAAGGCGGTGTTCGAGCGGACGAAGAACCCCAAGCTTCTCGGCGCCATTCTCGAACTGTGGAGCAGCCTCGACTGGAAGGGCGGCGAAAAGGACGCGGCGGATTTGGTGGGGAACCGCGACAACCAGGATGCCAGGGTCGTCGCATCCGCCCTCGCGTATCTTGGCAAGATCAAATCCAAGGCCGGCCTGACCTATGCGAAGGCCATGCTCGACGAAAACGATACCACGATCATCCCCTCGCTGATCGGCATGATGGGAAAGGTTGGCGGAGAGCCCGAGGAGGACATCCTCCTATCCTGGCTCAAGGGCGATACGATCCAGGAGGCCTTTCGCGAGGCGGCCATTCAGGCCCTCGGCGACATGGGAGCGAAAAAGTCCGTCGATTGGCTCTCGACCCTCCTCAAGGACAGCGGCGCTCAACGTTACGAGCGTGTCCTCGCGGCGACCTCGCTCGGCAAGATAGCCATGCCCTCGAGCCTCGACACCCTGATCAAGGCGGCCCAGGGCGATGACACGCTCGTGCAGGCTTCCGCCATCGCCGCGATCGGCAATTTAGACGGGGCCGCCGCCGACTCCGCCCTCATCGAGGCGCTTCGAGATTCATATCCCCAGTCAAGGATCGCGGCATGCAAGGCCATCGCCCAGAAGAAGCTCGCCATCGCGCTGCCGAACCTCGAGTACAAGGCGACGAACGATCCCGACAAGGGCGTCAAGACCGAGGCCGTCAAGAGCATTGCCGCCCTGGGAAAGAAGGATGGCTTCGCCTTTCTTGTAAAGATGATGAACGACGATAGCGCCTCTCCCGAAATGCGACGCCTCGCCTTCGGTCTGCTTATGCGCAAGGACGCATCCTCGTCGATGGACGCCCTGCTGGCGAGGCTCGGCACGGAAGCGAAAAGCGCCGATCGTTCTCTCTACACCGTATTCGTGCGGGAAATCGCTTCGGCCGCCGACGCCGCCGACGCCGCCCCCCTCGCGAAGATACTCCTTGGGGACAAGGACTATCTCATAAGGTTAGGCGGACTCCAGTGGGCGCAGGGCACGAAGTCGCCCGCCATCGAGGCCGAAGTGGCCGCACTGGCGATGGCCGACCCGAACGAGGCGGTGAAGAAACTCGCCGCCCATGTGCTTTCGCTCTACTAGGAAGTAGCCGTCGTTTCCGCGCCCCGCCCATCCGCGTCGGCGATCCTGTCCAGGAAGATGCCTGGAACCTCGATGCAGTGGAGGAGTCGGTTTATCTTGATGCTCGGATCCTCCCAGCGAGTGAAGCGAAGGGTGAGGGGGAAGGAGCGGGGCGACAGCATCGGAATATCCTTGTCGAGGCAATCCGTCACCGGCCCTTCGAGATCGGGGAAGAGCCGCCGATCCTTCGGGGCGAAGATGCAGGTCTCGCCGTCGAAATGGAGCTCCGCGACGGAGTGGGGCATCGGGACGAGGAAGATCAGGTAGTCGCTATGCTTTCCACCGATGCTCTTGGCCTGACCGGCGTGGAGTTCGTGGACATTGCGGCGACCTATATGGGAGTTCTGCTCGAGGACACGCATCTCGACCTGGATCCGACCCTGTCTGCGAACCGAGGCGCTGTAGCTCTCGAAGGCTATCGGCCCCTCTGACTTTTCGGGAAGCGTCGCCATCGCTTCGGCCACCCTGCTTTCGGGCACAGGCTCAGCGGGGGCCGGGCTCCGGCGGGCGAGAGGGGCGGGGGCAGGTTTCGCGGTTCCGACTGCAGGCGGAACCAGTGCCGCGGCATCGCCGAGGGCTGCGCCTGCGGCGGGACCAAGAGTCTTGGTCGTGGCGGCCGCACTCGGTGGAAGCGACTTCTTTGCGTCCCTTGTCGCCGAGCCGATAGCCGAGGGGGCAGTCGGCCTGGCTTCGATCGAGGCGATCCGGCCCATGGCCTTTCCGACCTTATCCCTTGCCCGGAAGGGCAGCCATCCAAGGAGACGGAGCGCTCCGAGGGCCACCACGAAGAATACGATCAGGCCCAGAATGGCGAGAAGGGCCGGAGACGCGAGAAGTTGGGAAAGGGGAGTCTCCACGAGGGTCAACCTGAGAATCCCGTCTGGGGGCAAGGTCCGGACACCATCGTCGAATGCAAAGGTGATAGGAAGCTCGATGCGCCCCGCCGCGACGTCCGCGGGAAGCCGAATGCGTGGCCTGAGCGTCGCCCTTGCCCCTGCCTCGATGGTCGCCTTCGCCGGCCGAAAGAGGAGCTCTCTCCCGCCGGCCGAAATGGACAGGAGGCTCAGAGTGAGGGGTTTCGAGGAGCTGTTCACGATAACGAGGGGGAGGGTGAAATCCCTGCCCCGCTTGCCGAGATCGGCGGGGAAGTTGATCGAGGGGATGCCGAAATCGGCGGCCGTATCGACTCGCGGCGAAGGGGAGGCGGGAGATGCCTGACCGGGAGTCGCGCCGGCCTGAGAGGGCGAAGAAGCCTGGCCCTTCGCTCCCGGGCTGGATGCTGGCGTAGCGGATTCGGCGGGGGGCCATGGCGTCACCTGGGCGTCAAGGGCCTTCGCGGCCTCGTCGGCTGCGGCAATGCCCGTTCCAGCGACGCTTGCGGCCTTTGCTTGACCCGAGCTTGTGGCGGCAGTCTGCGTCCGTGCGCCAGGGGCCGCGGCGGCTATCGATCCTTGCGTGGGGACAGCTGTCGTCGATCCGGAGCCCGTGGCCGTGCCGCTCGCCTCGGGCCCGGTCGAGCCGGAGCCGATGGGTGTCGGCTGGCTGCCCGAAGTCGAACTCCCCGCCGTTGCCGCGCCGACGGTGGCGACCGCGCCGGCGGCCGTGCCGGCGGCCGTGCCGGCGGCCGAGTCGTTGCCAAAGGGCAGCATCACGAAGCGTACGGGCCAGCCGAGGCTTCGGAGGGAGGAGGCCGCCCTGTCGATCTCTCTCTTGACGCCAGCGGCATCGAGCGAGGCCCAGGGACTTCCCGGGGGAGGGTCCTGGACGCCGTCGCTCACGATGACGATGAGTTTTTTGCGGGAAGAACCGAGGTCCCGGACATAGGCCGTTAGCTGGTCGAGGGCGGCGATGAAGTCGGTATGCCGTTGGATCGGGTAGAGAAGGAAGAGCTGGCCGAGGATGGCCTTCACGTCCGCTTCCCCGGAAACCCCCCGAACCGTATCGAGACTCATCGAAGAGCCGAAGGACAGGAGGTGGACGGTGTCGCCTAACCTGAGATAGTCCCGGACGAAGGGACCGAGGAGATAGTCCGTCACGTCCTTCGACCACTCCAGCACGCTCGCGGAATCGTCCATGAGAAGGACGAGGTCTATCGAGTCGGTCGGCGGCGGATTGGCTCCCGCCGCCGCCGGACTCTGGGCCCCGATGGCGAGAGGAGCCCGGAGGAAAAACAGGACCAAAAGGGCGACGGCAGCCTGAGGGGCCGGTCTCGGGCGGGTGAGGGTCGCTCCCGATGTCACGGAAAACGCTTTATCCCTTGGTGCCGTCGCCATGGCAAACCTCAGTGCTTGGCGAGGTCGATCTTGTCGACCGCGTACTGGAACTTCCGCTCGTGGATCGAGAACGAAAGCTTGTCGCCCGGCTTGTGGTTGAGCAGCTTCTTGCCGAGGGGCGAGAGGTAGGAAATGACATTGTGCTCGGGATCGGACTCCCATGGCCCAAGGATGGTGAAGATTTCCTGTTCCCCGGAAAGCTCGTTCGTGAGGGTCACGATGGTGCCGAAGGAGACCTTCGAGTTCGTGACGGTCGACCAGTCGAATTCCTGGGCGCGCTCTATTTCGTTCTTGATCTTGGCCACCCGCGCGTTGAGCTCGTCCTGCTTCTCCTTCGCCGCCTTGTACTCGGCGTTTTCGCGAAGATCTCCGAGCGAGAGGGCGAAGGCGATTTCCTTCGAGTTCGCGGGCACCTCGACCGTGAGGATGTGGTCGAGGAGCTTCTTCTTCTCGTCGAACATCGGCCGCGTGACGATGAGGCCGCGCGAGACGACTTCCTTGCCTTCCTCGCCCTGGACCTTGAAGTCGGGGAAGCGCTCGACGATTCGTCCGCGCATGCGCATCTTGATGCTGGGATCGAGATCCTTGACGTCCGAGATCAGGGCGTAGATGCGCTCGATCGTGTCGACGCCCGAATCCTCGAGGAATTTCTCGAGACGACCGCGACCTTCGGCCTTGCCGTCGCCGAAGAGGATGGCCTGGACCTGCTTGTTGATCTTCTTGTTCTCGGTGGTGTCGCGGTGGTTCTCGATCTCCTTGAAGGAGATGTCGAGGATGTGCACGAGGGTGAGGAGGATCTTCTCGTAGGAAAGGGCTATCTGCTGGAACCATTCCTTGTCGGCCAGGTTCTTGACCACCCAGATGAAGGCTTCCTTGTGGTCCCGGTAGTTCTCGATTATATCGACGACCATCTTCTTGAGCCTGTCGATGTGGCCGGTCTCCTCGAGCGCCGCGATGAGGGACTCGTTGAGCGACCAGGGGAAGAGTCTGACGTAGACATCGGCCCAGTCGGGGATGAAGTTCTTGATGTCCTGGACGTAGGCCGCGCGCAGCCTCGAGTCCTTGATGCCGTCGTAGATGGCGACGGGGTTCTCGATCTGGTCGAAGAACTCGGCGAAGCCGGTGGCCACGCTTCCCTGATAGAGGCTGCGGTCGACGGCGAGTTCCTTGAGGAGGAGATACGAGGCGATGACGTTCTCGTTGACCTGCTGGAAGCTGCGGACATAGCCGGTGAAGAAGGCGAGCATCTCGGAGAAGAATTCGGAATCCCTCGCGCCTTTCTCCACGAATGCCCTGATGTCCTGCACCCTCGCGAAGAAGTTCTTCTGGGCCTTGAACTGGTTGTAGATCTTTTCCTCGTTCGAGAGGGGCCTGTCCCTGACGATGAAGGTCCCCACCGAGTCGCTGGCGTTGCCGAAATTCGAGTCGTCCTTGAGGACCTGGCGGGCCTTGGTGCTCCAGGAATTCCATTCCTTCTGGGTAAGCACCGATTCCACGAGTTCGCCCTTGATCCGCTTGAGGTCGGCCTTGCCGAAGCTCCTGATTATCCTGTCGAGTGCCCAGGCGGGCTCGGCGATCACCTTCTCACGGAGCTTGTCCTTGGGCCAACGCGCCTTGAGAACCCAGATGTGCTCTTCCTGGAGGGTGGTGAGGCTGTCGATGGCCATCTTGAGGCTCATCTTGTGGCCGCGGCTCTTGGCGAAATTGATGGTGATCTCGTCCCCGACCACGGAAGCGATTCGACCGACGTGCCAGGTGCGATGGAAGACGTAATTGCCCTCGTCGAAGGCGATGTGCTTCTCGAAGTCGGCCATCGCCTCGCCGATGGAGCGATAGGAGGTGGCGAGGTTGGAGAGGCGCAGCCAGTCCTCGAGGTGGGAATGGGCCGAGTACTTCCCGCGATAGCACTCGATCACCTCCTTGCGGAGGGTGGAGTTCTTCTCGTCGTAGCCGATGACGACGCGAAGGATGTCGAGGGCGGTGTTCCATTCCGCCGCCGCCTTGTAGTGCTTGTAGAGATCGAGGAGGAGGCCGGCGGCCTTGTCCTCCGATATCTGTTTGGCGATCTTGCGCTGGACGTGGAGGAAGAAGTCGATGTCGGAGGGGCAGGCCTCGAGGAGCTTGGACCAAAGCTCCTTCACGTTCGAGAAAAGCCCCTTGTTGATGAAACGATGGAGGGCCTTCTTGTAGAAATCGATCGCCTCGTCGATCTTGCCCTCGCGCTCCCTGCGTTCGGCGAGGAGCTTGACGATCTCGGTCTCCTCGTAGTCGACCTTGACGAGGCGTTCCCATATCTCGAAGCGCTCGTCGCCGCGGTTGTCCTGCTCCAGGGCATCGGCGAGACGGCGGAGGGCGGTGCGGTTCTCGCCGAATTCGAGCACGCGCTGACAAATGAATTCGACGATGCCCCATTTCTTGTTGTCGATGAAGAGGTCGATCAGGGTGGTCATCGCGGAGTCGTCGATCTGCTGGCGCTTCAGGGCGATGACACCCGAAAGATAGAGGGCGATGACCGAATTCTTCGTGTGGGTCAGGTGTTCCGTGCAGAGTTCGCGGACACCCTCGACCGCCTTTTCGCGGGCCGCGTCCTCGAGAAGGAGGTCGAGGTCGCGGAAATTGGCGACCGTATAGGCGGAGAGTGCGGCCCGCGTCCACTTCTCCTCGTTGAGAAGCTCCTGGACCTTCGTAGCGTATTCGTTGACGGCTTGTTCGGTGTCGGCCATATGCACTCCTCTTTATGCGGTGTATTGCTTGTGGATCTGGGGGTCGAGAAGCCTGAGCTTCAGGAGTATCTCGTCGATCTTGGCGCGCTCCTCGCGGGCGGCGATGCAGTGATCGATGAGCCAGAAATAGCGGTTTATGAGACGGGGCACCACGAGGGCCCTGTCCTCGACGTTCTCGCGAAGCTCGTTCTCGAGCTGGTAGATCGACTGGCGGAGCTTCCCGGCCTCGACGGCCTTGAGCTCCCGCTTTACGGTGAAGATGCCGAGGAGATTCCCGTACACCG
>DATKTD010000075.1:0-17746 GCA_035531315.1 Rectinemataceae bacterium | reverse complement strand
CACCCTGACGAGCGGGAAGGGCGTCCTCGTGCCGCCCGCCGCGGTGACCTCGGAGGGCGGAAAGACCCATGTCTTCGTGGTGGGTGCCGACGGCAAGGTCTCGAGGCGCGACGTGGACATCGGCATCGGCAACAGCGATTCGATTCTCGTGGTCTCCGGCGTCAAGGCGGGCGAGTCCGTCGCGGTCTCGAATCTCGGCATGCTCCAAGACGGCGTGGAGGTGGGACAGTGAGGGTAGTCAATCGCCTCGCGAGGCCATGGGCCGCCCCGCGCGGGGTCATCCTGATGACGGCCTTGTGCGCGCTTGTCATGTTGCCCGCAATGGCCGATGACGGCGTTCCCAAGCCCCTCTCGCTGAGCGATGCCGTCGTCGAGGGCCTGGCCCGGGACCCCGGCATCCGTTCGGGGAACTACGACGCGATCTCGGCCCACGCCAAGGCCCTCGACGCGGTCTTTCGCATGCTGCCCTCGGTGGGCCTTTCCTCGGGCTACACCGGGCTTTCGCCCGAGACGAGTTCGGGCTTCAGCAGCCTCCTCGGGGACATGCTGGGCGAGGACGCGATTCTCGCCGGGACGAACCCGGTCGCCCTGAGCCAGCTCCAGAAGATCGAAAACGATCTGGCCGCCTTCGCGGCCACGCCCAGCGATTCTCTCGGCGGCTATTCATGGACCGCCTCCAAGGATTTCCGCCTCGATCTTCAGTATCCGGTCTTCGCCGGCATGCGCCTCAAGGAGGCGGCGGATATCGCGAAGCAGGGGGCCCTCGGGAAGGATGCCGCCCTCGAGCTCACGAGGCGCGCCATGGCCTTCGAGATCGAGAGGGCCTATTGGGAGGCCTTCAGGGCCAGCTCCAATGTCCAGACCCTCGAAAAGGCCCTTGAACTCGAGGGGGTCCTCCGCGACGAAATGAAGAGCATGGGCGCCCAGGGCATGGTCACCGACGCCGACCTTCTCGGCGAGCAGGCCCGCTACGACCAGGCGACCCTCGCCCTCGACGAGGCCAAGTCAGGACAGCAGCTGGCCTTCCTGGGTCTCGCCTCACTCGTCGGCGACGCAAACGCCACGAAGGCCCCGGAGGCGGCCGGCTACGAGCTCCTCACGAAGCCCGGCAGCCAGGTCTGGAGCGATCCCGGCAGCGACGCCATCGCGTTGATAGCCCAGGCCCTCGCCTCGCGGCCGGAAACGAGGCTCGCCGGCATCGGCCTCGAGATCGGCAAGCACGCGAAGGCTGCCGCCAACGGCGACCTCATGCCTACCGTCCTCCTCACGGGCAACGTGGTCTACTCCGATCCCGACCCCCGCGCCTTCCCCGCCCTGGACTCCTGGGCCTGGACTTGGACCGCGGGCATCCGCGTGCGCTACGACCTCGGAACCCTGCCGGGCGCCCTCGCCCGCGAGAAGGCGGCCTCCGCCGACCTCGAGAAGGCCCGGGCGGACCTGGAGCGTTCCCGCAACGCCATCGCCCTCGATGTGCGGAAGAGCCTTCTCGCCTTGTCCCGGAGCCGCAATTCCCTCGAATTGACCAAGGGCATGGTGGCCCAGGCCGAGGAAAATCTCCGCGTAACCCAGGCCCGTTTCGACAACGGCATAGCCAAGCGCTCCGACCTCCTCCAGGCTCAGATAGCCCTTCTTCGCGCCAACTTCGCCGTCGAGAACAAGGGTATCGATCTGGAGATCGCCGAGGCCGACCTCGATCGGGCCCTCGCGAGACAGCCCCTCCCCTGAAAAAGCGCTCACCCGGCCGAAGATCCAATCGCCGGGTGAGCCGGCTTCCCCCTTCCTCCATCGCGATTCCATGATGCGTGCGGGCTCAAGCTGTTGTATCCTGTGGCGGCGAGGCCCATTCGGGACTGTAGCCCGTGGGGACCGCGCCATCTTCGGATCGAGGGGGCCGCATGAAGACGAGCGAGTTTTCCTGGAAGGGTGAGGATGGGCTTTCCATCGTCGCCGTCGAGTGGCGGCCCGAGGTGGCCGCGAGGGCCGTCATCGCCCTCGTCCATGGCGTCGGCGAGCACTACAGGCGTTATGCGGGCATGGCTGCCTGGTACGCCGAAAAGGGCCTCGCCACGATCGCCTTCGATCTTCCCGGCCACGGGAAAAGCGGGGGCAAACGGGGGCATTCCTCCTACGCGGCCATCGGCAAGGAGATCGACCGTCTGATCGCCGAGGCCCATGCGCGCTTTCCGGGCCTTCCCCTCGTCCTCTATGGTCATAGCCTCGGCGGCGCCCTCTCGCTGAATTGGCTCCTCGGCCGCGAGACCGATGTGGCCATGGCCGTCATCGGCAGCCCCGGCCTCGTGCCGGCGAGCCCCGTACCGGCGGCGAAGATGTTCCTGGCCCGCGTCATGGCCAGGATCGCGCCTTCTTTCACTATGGCCAACGATCTCGACTCTTCGGGCCTCTCCCGCGATCCCGAGATCGAGAAGGCCTATCTCGCCGATCCGCTCATGCACAACATGATCTCCGCCCGCCTCGGCCTGGACCTCATCGAAAGGGGCCAGGTCATAATCGCAGAGGCGAAGAAGATCGGTCTTCCCCTCCTCCTCCTCCAGGGTACGGCCGATCGCCTCGTCGATCCGGCGGCGACGGCGCGTTTCGCCGAGGCGGCCGGAGCCAATGTCGAGTTCCGGCGCTTCGAGGGCTGGTACCACGAACTCCACAACGAACCGGAGAGAGAGGAACTCTACCGATTCGTGTACGGCTGGATAGAGGGGCGTCTCGGCAAAAGCGCCAAGGCCTGAGGAAACGAGCATGGAGGTCGCGCCGGAAAAGCTACCGCTTTGGAAGCTCGTCGTCTTCGCCCTCGGCCAGCTCGGCTGGTCGCTCGCTTCCTATGGCGTAAGCAACCTCGTGATGTATTTCTACATGCCGCCCGAAACGGTCTCCGCAAACCGAATCTTCCCTCCTCTCATTTTTTCCGGCGCCGTGATCGGGGTTTTCACCGTCATAGGTATCATCAATTTCGTCTCGCGTTTTTTCGACGCCGTCACCAATCCCCTCATCGCCTCCTGGTCGGACCGGAGCCACGCGAGGATGGGGCGGCGCCGCTTCTTCCTTGCGGTCTCGGCCGTGCCCTTCGCCCTCTTCTCCTTTCTCGTCTTCACCCCTCCGGCCTCCTTCGCCGCCGAGCCCAGCCTCGCCACGAGCTGGCCCAACATCCTCTGGATCTCGGTCACCATCCTCCTCTTCTATTTTTTCTTCGTGATGTACACCGCCCCCTACAATGCCCTCATCAGCGAGCTCGGCCACAACCCGAAGGAGCGCCTGGTCATCAGCACGGTGATCGGCGTCACCTGGTCCCTCGGCTTCGCCCTCGGCAACTTCGTCTACGATTTCCAATCCATGTTCGAGCATGCCGGCATGAGCTCGATCGCCGCCTTCCAGCGGGTGCAGGGCATCTTCGCCCTCGTCTCCGTCCTCCTCATGATCCTTCCGCCCCTCTTCATCGACGAGCGCCGCTACGCCGCCGCGGCGCCTTCGACGGAAGGTACGGCAAGCGCCCTCCGCTCGGCCCTGCGCAACAGGAATTTCGTCAGGTTCCTCGCCTCGGAATTGCTCTACAACGTCTGCCAGACCATCATCCAGATGGGCATCGTCTATTACGTCGTCACCCTCCTCGGCCTCGACAAGGAACTGACCTCCTTCCTCATGATGGTGATGTTCGTGCTGTCCTTCGCCTTCTATCCCTTCATCGCCTCGGCCGCGGTGCGCTGGGAGAAGAAGTCGGTCACCATGGTGGGCTTTGTCCTTCTGGCCCTTCTCTTCGCGATGTTCGCCCTCTTCGGGATATTGAGGATACCGCCCCTCGTCATGGCCTACGCCACGGTGGCCGTCGCGGCCCTGCCGATAGCGATCTTCACAATTACGGCGAACGCCATCGTGGCGGACATCGCCGAGGCCGACGGCATCGAGACCGGGAATTTCAAGGCGGGCATGTTCTTCGGCATCAGGAGTTTCGAGGTCAATCTCGGCGTCTCGGTGGCCAACATCCTCTTTCCCTCCTTCCTCCTCCTCGGCATGACGGTCAGGAACCCCTTCGGCATCAGACTTTCCGCGATCGCCTCCGTGGCCATCTGCGTGCTCGGGCTGGCCGTCTTCCTCCTCTACGACGAGAAGGCCGTTCTCCGGAGTCTCGCGAAGAAGGAGAGGCTCTCCGCGGGAGAGCTCGAGGCCATCGGCGGCGGCTCCGACCGGCCATCCGGGGGAGCGTGAAGGCATGTCTTTCGCCCTCGTGCTGCTGGTCTTCGTCTTCCTCGTCGGCCTCAACGCCTTCTTCGTCTTTGCCGAATTCGCGAGCGTGAGGATCAGGAGCTCGCAGATCGAGGAGATGATCGAAAAGGGGGTGAGGAAGGCCAGGATCGCCGCCCATATCCACGCCCATCTCGACGAGTACCTCTCGGTCTGCCAGGTGGGCGTGACCTTCGCCTCGGTCGCCCTCGGCTTTGTTGGCGAGCACGTCGCGAGCGAGGCGATAGCGCCCATCCTCGGGGGCGGGAAGGCCGGTCTCGTCGCCAATGTGGTGGCGACGAGCTTCGCGGTCGTCTTCGTGAGCTTCGTCCACATACTCCTCGGCGAGCAGGTGCCCAAGCTCATCGCCATCCGCGACGAGAAACGGGCACTCCTCTTCACGGCGCGGCCACTCAAGGCCTTCCACTCCGTCTTCTGGCTGCCTCTCTGGCTCCTCAATCTCTCGGCGCGCGCGATCCTGCGGCTCCTCGGTTTCGGCGCGATGCCCGAAACCGA
The DNA here is from genome assembly GCA_035531315.1 of Rectinemataceae bacterium. Classification (GTDB taxonomy): domain Bacteria; phylum Spirochaetota; class Spirochaetia; order Treponematales; family Rectinemataceae; genus CAIJMU01. Next base: position 13,003 of record DATKTD010000075.1, on the reverse strand, counting down.
AAGACTGTCCGAGGACGAGCTTCGCATCCTCCTCGAGCGCGGCCAGGGTTCGGGCCTCATGAGCTTCCGCCGCCTCCTCTTCATGGAGAACATCTTCGATCTCGGCGAGATGCGGGTGCGCGACGCGATGAGGTCGAGGGAGGACGCGGTCATTCTGGCTCCGGAGATGTCCTCGGCCGAGATCGAGGCCGTCGTCGGACGGCGCCGGTATTCGAGGTTCCCGGTCCTCGAGGCGGGCGCCGATCGGCCGCTCGGCTACGTGCACATCAAGGATCTTAGGAGCCAACTCCTCCCCGGCAGCCCCCGGCTCGATCTCCTCCTTCTCGCGCGGCCGGCACTCCTCGTCCCCGAGGGTATGCTTCTCGAGCACCTGCTTTCGCAGATGCAGACCAAGCGCAGCCAATTCGCCCTGGTCGAGAGAGAGGGGCGCTGGACGGGCTTCATCACCATGGAGGATATCCTCGAGGAAATCGTGGGGACCATAGGCGACGAATTCGAGGAGGACCCCCCGATCCTCCTCGCCGAGACCCTCACGGAGGCTCGCGTCGTCCTGGGCGTCTCTGCCCTCACCATCGTCGGTGGCGTGCGGGAGGCCCTCTCCCGGATCGCGCCCGCCGACCTCCCGGCCCCGCCCGAGTCGATCCTCAGGGCCGTGGCCGAGCGAGAAAGGCTCGCGAGCACCTACATGGGCGACGGCATCGCCATGCCCCACGCGAGGCTGCGCGACATCACGAAGCCTTCCCTCCTCGTCATCCGGAGCGAGTCGGGCATTCGCATCGAGGGTTCCTCTGAGATGGCGCGCTTCCTCTTCGTGCTGATCACGCCCTCTGGCCAGCCACGCATCCACCAGAAGCTCCTCCAGCGGGTCGCCGAGCTTCTGGAGGGCAGCGAATACGTCTTCGAAAGACTCGCGAGCGCATCGACCTCCTCGGAGGTCTACGAGATAATCGTCACCGGGGAGCAGGCCGCGATAGACTGAGGCCGGGCGAGTCCCGGCGCCAGCCCGGCCGACTCAAGGAGGAATCGGAATGGACTACGTCAATCTAGGCAAGAGCGGGCTCAAGGTTTCGAGGATTTGTCTGGGCGGCATGAGCTACGGCGATCCCACGCGGGGCAATCATCCCTGGGCCCTTCGCGAGGAGGAGTCGAGGCCCTACATCAAGGAAGCCCTCGAACTGGGCATCAACTTCTTCGACACGGCCAACATGTACTCGACGGGGGCGGCCGAGGAGGTCCTCGGCAGGGCCCTCCGCGACTACGCCTCGCGCGACGAGGTCGTCATAGCCACCAAGGTCTATTTTCCCCTGTCGAAGGGCGATCCGAACGCGGGTGGTCTCTCGCGCAAGGCAATCTTCCGCGAGATCGACGGGAGCCTGCGCAGGCTCGGCACAGACTACGTCGACCTCTACCAGATCCATCGCTGGGACCACGGCACGCCGATAGAGGAGACCCTGGAGGCCCTGCACGACCTGGCCAAATCGGGGAAGGTGCGATACATCGGAGCCTCCTCGATGCACGCCTACCAGTTCTCCAAGGCCCTCCATCTCGCCGATCTCCACGGTTGGACGCGCTTCGTGTCCATGCAGCCGCATTACAATCTCCTGTATCGCGAGGAGGAAAGGGAGATGATTCCCCTCTGCGTCGAGGAGGGCATTGGCGTCATACCCTGGAGCCCCCAGGCGAGGGGTCGTCTTGCCCGACCCTGGAAGTCGGCGGAGACCGATCGCAGTCGCAGCGACCGCTACGGGGCGAGCCTCTACGACGGCACGGAGTCCGCGGACAAGGCCGTCGTCGACGCCCTCGAGGCCCTGTCGAAGACCCGTGGCCTACCCATGGCCAGTCTCGCCCTCGCCTGGCTCCTCGCCAAGAAGGGCGTGTCGGCACCGATCGTCGGGGCCACGAAACCGGGCCACCTCGCCGCCGCTGTCGCCTCCCTCGACATCGACCTCGACGCGGCCGAAATCGAGTCGCTCGAAAGGGCCTACGCGCCCCACTCCGTCGCCGGTCTCGACTGAGTCGCCGCGAAGGCGAGGGCCTTCTTGATTTTGGGAGCGACCACGGCCCGGCAATAGCCATAATTGGGATTTTTCGCGAAGAAATCCTGATGGTAGGCCTCTGCGGGCCAGAAGTCGCCCAAGGGTAGGATCTCGGTGACGATCGGCGCCTCCCTCCCTGCCCGGGCGCGCGCCATCGCTTCCAGGGCCGCCGCCTTCTGCCCCTCGTCCGCGTACAGGACGATGGAGCGGTACTGGGGGCCGACATCGGCTCCCTGCCGGTCCCGCGTCGTCGGGTCGTGGATGACGAAGAAGAGATCGAAGAGCCGGCCCATTGCCAATATCGTCGGATCGAAGTCGACGCGGACGACCTCGGCGTGGCCCGTCTCGCCGGAACAGACTTCCTCGTAGCTCGGATTTTCTGCACTCCCTCCGGCGTAGCCGGAGACGATGCCCTGCACGCCGGGAAGGACCTTGAAGGCGCCCTCCAGGCACCAGAAACAGCCCCCGCCTAGGACGAGGGTTTCAATCGCGTTCGCCATCCCCGGAATATACCCAAGCCCGGGCCGAAGACATAACCGAGTCCTGGTCCTGATCCCGACCGAGGAGCCAGGGCATCTCACTCTCGTCTCTCGCCTTCGCCCCGACGGCCGCGCGGGCTCCCTGGCCCAGGGCCCGGCGCAGCCCCCCCTTGGCCGTTACCGAGAATTCGATCGTATGGTTGCAGAGCCGCTCTATCTCGGCGCGCGAATGGCTCACGAGGATGGCGGCTATCCCGCTCTCTTTCCTGATCCGGCGCAGCTCCTCGCCGAGGGAGTATCTGAGCTCCTCGTCGAGGGCGGAAAGCGGCTCGTCGAGGAGGAGGATGCGCGGTCGCCGCCCGAGGGCCCGGGCCAGGGCCGTGCGCTGCTTCTGCCCGCCGGAGAGCTCTCGGGGGAAGTGTCTGGCGCAGTCCCCGAGACGCATGGTCTCGATGAGTTCCTCCGTGCGCCCCCTGTCGCCGGTGGCGTATTGGATGTTCCCGAAGACGCTGAGATGGGGGAAGAGGGCGTAGTCCTGAAAGACGAGGCCCACGGAGCGTCGACGCGGCGGGAGAAAGAGCCCCGAGCGGGAATCGTACCAGGTCTCGTCGCCGATCCCGAGGAAGCCCCGGTCGGGCCGACAGAGCCCGGCGATGCAGCGGAGGAGGGTGGTCTTGCCGCTGCCGGATGGGCCGCTGATGCCGAGGAAGCCGTCCTCCTCGAGGGAGAAGGAAGTCTCGAGCTCGAAGCATTCGTCCCCCGCCACGAGTCGCTTGAGCAGTTCGAGCCTGAGCATCTAGCGTCTCCCTTCGCGGCGTTGGATGAGATTGAGGAGGAGGACGCCGAGATAGCCCAGGGCGACGAGGATGACGGCGTAGGCCTGGGCCCCCGCGAAGTCGAGGCTCTCGACCCTCTCGTAGACCGCGATGGAGACCACCTTGGTCACGCCGGGAATACTGCCGCCGATCATGAGTACTACGCCGAATTCGCCCAAGGTGTGAGCGAAGGTGTTGATGACACCAGCCGCGATGCTCGACTTCATGTTGGGCATCGCGACGCGGAACAGCGTCTCGAGCCTTCCCTTGCCCAGGGTGGACGAGGCGTCGAGGATGTGGGCCGGGATGGCCTGAATCCCCGACTTGAGGGCGCTCAGCATGAAGGGGAGGGAGGAGACGCAGCTTCCGATGACGATGGCCTCGAAGGAGAAGGCCAGGCGCACATGGAAGACGGAGAGGAAGAAGGCGCCCAGGGGCCCCTTCGGCGAGAGGAGGAGGAGGAGGTAGAAGCCCAGGACCGTCGGCGAGAGGACGAGGGGGAGTGTGGCGAGGGATTCTACGAAGAGGGTCCAGCGCCTCGTCGAGCGGGCGAAGACCCAGGCGATGGGAAAGCAGATGAGGAGGAGAATGATCGTCACCCAGAGCCCGAGGATAAGGGAGACTCGGAAGGGCAGGAGATCGAGGTTCACGGTCTGCCGTAGCCGAAGGAGGAGAAGATGTCACCCGCCTCCGGCGAGAGGAGGAAATCCGCGAAGGCCAGGGCCGCCGGATCGGCGGCCGCAGCCTTCGTCAGGACGAAACCCTGGGCGATGGGGGAATAGAGGGCGGGGTCGATTGCTATCCAATAGATGCCCTCCTTGTCGTAGGCCTTGATCGCGGCCGAGCGAAGGACCGATTTATTGACGAAGCCGGCCTCGGCCCCGGTGAGCGTGAACTGGAGGGTCTGCGAAATGTCCTGCGCCATGACAAGCCTGTCTTTCACCCTCTCGAGGATGCCCGCGGCCCCGAGGGCCTGCATGGCTGCCTTGCCATATGGGGCCGTCTCGGGATTGGCGATGGCCACGCGGACGAGGCTCGGATCTTCGAGGACGGCGAGACCCTTCGAGAAATCGAGCCTGTGCGTCGAAAGGAGAATAAGCTTGCCGTAGGCGTAGGTTCGGACCGGCCCTGCCGCCTCGCCCGCATCGACTATTTTCTGCGCGAAGCCCAGGTCGGCGGAGAGGAAGACCCTGGCGGGCGAGCCGTGAAGGATCTGCGTCACGAGGGTACCCGAGGCGCCGAAGGTGAAGTCGACACGATAGGCCGGGTACGTGGCGGCGAAGGCCGATCCCAGCTCGGGCGCGAGGGAGGAGATGTTGGCCGCCGCCGCGACGTTCAGCCTTTCCTGCGCGGGAATGCCACCCAGAACGAGGACGAGTAGGGGGATGACCAGGGTCGTCTTCTTCATAGTTCGTTTCCTTTTTTCGCCTTGTTTTTTGCCCCTCTGTTTCGCGGCGCGCGGGCCTCGGCCCCCGCCTTGGCGCAGGAGGCGCATTGTCCATAGACGAGGAACTGCTTGCCCCTGACCTCGGCGCCGACGGGAACCTCGATCTTCGGGAGTTCCTGCGTCTCGAGACAGGTCATCGTGCCGCAGCTCAGACAGAGGAAATGCGGGTGACTTCCGGGGCAGCGCGAATTTCGTGAGGGGTTGACCACGAAGCGGAGCAGGCCGTCGAGGCCGCGCACGCTATGGAGTAGGCCCGAAGCCCTGAGCGTCTTGAGGCTTCGGAATATCGTGACCCTGTCTAGGGTCTCGAGACGGGAGGCCAATTCGGGATGGGAGAGGGGCTTTCCCGATGCGAGGAGGGCACCGAGGACGGCCTCGCGGGACTTCGTGGGTCGAAGTCCGGAGGCGGCGAGAAGGCCGAGGGTCTGCGAATCGTCCATCACGGGACCATTGTACACGCAGGATGACGAAATGCAATCGAATTGCATTTCGGCGCGGCCCGGGCTCGATGGAGGGGCCTAAAGGAAGGGCAACAGGCCTGCCGGCCCCTCCCCTCATTTCCCCCGGTCGGCGCTGGCGCCGCCTGCGAGAAGGGCGTAGCGCTCCCGCAGAAAGTCCTCGAGGGTCCTTTCCGAGGAGAGGAGAGCGGGGAGGAGCTCCTCGATGCCGGCCTCGCCTTCTTTTTTGGGAACGAGGCTCGCCACGCGGCGGAAATAGGCGGGCGCGAGCCTCCTGGGCTGCTGGAGAAGATAGGCCTGGAATTCGTTCACGACCAGGTAGGGATCGCTCGCGTCGTATCCGAGGGCCGAAAGGAGCCTCGTCATGAAGACGTGGACCCCTGCTCCGGCGCCGGACCAGGTTCGCTCGCAGAGGGCCCGGTAGTCGGCCTGGGTGAAGAAGATGCCATGATAGGACTCGTGGTCGAGGAGGAGGATGCGCTGCTCCCTCGACGAGGAGCGACTGAAGGACAGGACGGCACCAGAACCGGGGACCAGCCTGTTGCCCCTCGTCCGGAGCAGCCCCTCTCGGAGGGCGATCTCGCGGAGGAGTTTTTCGGCCCGATCGAGACGGAAGCCCTCTTCCTCGGCCTTGTCGAAAAAGGAGACGAGCTCCTCGGGACCGTAGTCGTGGGCGTTCCAGCCGTGCCGGCCGGCCAGCTCGGCGTCGGTGAGGAGCCTGCCGCGGAAACCGGGCTTTTCGAGATAGAAGGCCAGGCGGGAAAACATGGCGTTTTGGGCCTCGAAATCGGCCATGTCGAAGATGAGGACAGAGGGGAATCTATCCCAGCGGTAGAGCTCGAAGGCGGCTTCCTTCGGAAGCGGCCCGACGCGATCCTCGAGGGCGAGGAGAGACGAGGAGCGCGGCTCGGCGACCTCGGCGAGACCGGGCCACGAGTAGCCTGGCTCGGCGTGGAGGGCCATGGCCGAACAGAGGAAGGCGAGCGTCAGCATGGACCTGGATGAAGGGCGGGTCCGCGCCAAGAGAGAAGGGGTTTTGCGATTCACGGCGCCGAGCCTAGCGCCGGGCTCTCGTCGATTGCAAGTGGCATCGCCCAATTATCAAGAACGTAAACAGGAGGTTAAACCGCGAGCGCCGATGAAACCTAGGCCCTCCCCGTTTGTGTTACTCGCGAATGCGGCCGGGCCGGCCTCCCAAGCAGGGGAGGGCCGGCACCCGGGGCCAAGCGCCGTGGCGCGAGACTCCGGCAAATCGATGACGGCCGCCAGCCAACAGGAGGCAAGACATGAAAAGGCTCCTCGTATTCGCCGTCGCGGCCCTCGCCCCGGCGATCCTCTTCGCCCAGGTTCCCGCGGATAGGGGCTCGGCGCTCTACAAGCGCATGGGCCTCACGGATTCCCAGGTCGCCCAGGTCACGAAGATCATGCAAGACACGGAGACCGTCGTCCGCGACGCGCGGATCCATGTCAGATTGCTCAAGGCCCAGATCGACGAGGCGATCCTTCCCTCCTCGGCCAAGCCGGACATGGAGGCCATCGGCAAGCTCGTGGACCAGGAAAGCCAAATCCGGGCCACGATGGAGAAGTCCCTCCTCTCGGCCGAGGTCCAGCTCATCCAGATAATGGGCCGGGACAATTTCGAGCGCTACTTCCATTCCCTCATGCGAGGCTTCGCAATGGGCGAGGGCCGTGACGGCCAGGTTTTCCGCGGCCGGCCCATGCAGGGGAGGGGGCCCTTGATGGGCGGCTTCGTCGTCCCGCAGAGCGGCGGCCAGGGTGCCGCGCCGTCCGTGGGAAGCGGATCTACCAATTGAAAATATTTTGATCAGATAGTCGCCGCGAGCTCCTCTGCCTGCTTTATGGCGCGCTTCGCGTCGAGCTCGGCGGCGACCTCGGCCCCTCCGATCACGTGGACGGTCATGCCGCCCGACCGGAGGGCGCCGAGGAGCTCGCGCTGCGACTCCTGGCCCGCGCAGATCACCACGGTGTCGACGGGCAGCACCTTGGCCTCGCCCAGATGCGTGATGTGGAAGCCCTCCCCGTCGATGGCCCCGTAGCTGACCGAACCCATCATCGTGACCTTCCGGTCCTTGAGGCTGGCGCGATGGATCCAGCCCGTCGTCTTGCCGAGCTTGGCGCCCGGCTTGCCCTCGCTCCGCTGGAGGAGCCAAATCCGCCTCGCCGGCTTGCCGGTATCGCGGGCAACTCCCTGGACCCCGCCCCGCGCCGTCACGCTGAAATCGATGCCCCAGAAACGCGCGAAGGCCGCCGCGTCAGGGGATGGCGCGCCTTCTTCCTCCGCCAGGAATTCCGCGATGTCGAAGCCGATGCCCCCGGCTCCCACGATGGCCACGGAGGATCCGGCCTTGACCGTCCCTCTCAGGATGTCCTGGTATGAGCAGAGGACGACTCCGCCGCCCGCCGCCAGATCGATCCCGCGAGGGATCACGCCCGTCGCCAGGACGATCTCGTCGAAGACCTTCCCGCCCGTGGCGTCCCTCGCCGAAAGCTCCTCCGCCGTCACCCGGTGGTCCAGTCTGAGCTCGACGCCGAGGACCTCGACGCGGCGCGCGAAATAGCGGAGGGTCTCGCGGAACTCCTCTTTGCCGGGTACTTGCCTGGCGAGCTTGAATTGTCCGCCTATCTCCTTCTCCGCCTCGAAGAGGGTCACCCTGTGCCCGCGTTCGGCCGCGGTGACGGCGAAGGCCAGACCCGCCGGGCCGGCGCCGACGACGGCGATGCGCTTGGGCAGCTGCGTGGGCGCGAAGACGAGTTCGGTCTCCCTGCAGGCCCGGGGATTGACCAGGCAGGAGCAGCGCTTGCCCGCGAAGATGTGGTCGAGGCAGGCCTGGTTGCAGGCGATGCAGGTGTTGATCTCGTCGGCCCTGCCCGCGGCCGCCTTCGCGACGAAGTCGGGATCGGCCAAAAAGGGTCTGGCCATCGACACCATATCCGCCGCGCCGTCGGCGAGGAGGGATTCGGCGACCTCGGGGGTGTTGATCCTGTTGGTCGCCACCACCGGGATCTTGAGTTCCTTGCGCATGCGCCTCGTCACTTCGACGAAGGCCGCCCGCGGCACCGAGGTGGCGATGGTAGGCACCCGCGCCTCGTGCCAGCCGATGCCCGTGTTGACGATCGTGGCGCCGGCCGCCTCCACCGCCTTCCCGAGCCGCAGGATCTCGTCCCAATCGCTTCCCTCCTCGACGAGGTCGAGCATCGAGAGCCTGAATATGAGGATGAAGTCGGGCCCGACGGCCTCCCTGACGCGGCGCACGATCTCGACGGGGAAGCGGATGCGGTTCTCGTAGCTGCCGCCCCAGGCGTCGACCCGCTTGTTGGTGCGGGCCGCGATGAATTCGTTGATGAGATAGCCCTCGGAACCCATGATCTCTACCCCGTCGTAGCCGGCCCGCTTCGCGAGTTTCGCGCAACGCACATAGGCGGCGATGCTGCGTTCGACGCCTCCGGGGCTGAGGGCCCTCGGCCTGAAGGGGGTGATCGGCGAGCGCGCCTTCGAGGGGGCCACGGCGAAGGGATGGAAGGCGTAGCGTCCCGCGTGAAGTATCTGCAAGGCGATCTTGCCGCCCTCGCGGTGCACCGCCTCGGCGACCCTGCGGTGGGGACCCAGATGCCAGGGCTTGCTGAGCTGGGCCGAGACGGGGTTCACCCTGCCGGCGAAGTTGGGGGCGACGCCGCCGGTGACGATGAGGCCGACGCCGCCGCGCGCGCGTTCGGCGAAGAAGGCCGCCATGGAGGCGCCGCCATCCCGGTATTCTTCGAGGCTGGTGTGCATGGAGCCCATGAGGACGCGGTTGCGGAGGGTGGTGAAGCCCAGGTCGAGGGGCTCGAGGAGGTGGGGGTACGCTGCTTTCATCGGGCGACATCCTAACCCGGATTTCTCCGGGGAGCCAGACGCAAGATGTGGGCGCGGCCCGCCTGCGAGGAGGGCTCCGCGGTCCCTGGCGAGGAGGGTCCCGACGGCGAGCCTTGAAGTCGCCCATTCGATCCGTTAATCTTGAAATGCGGGATACTCAGGCCTCTTTGGTCGATTCCGGTCCGGCCTCCGCGAGTTTCCCGTAAAGGTCGTCCCATGGGCGGAACGCAACGCGATGCGTCGCGGAGCCGTGGCGTCGTGACCTCTATCAAGGGCAGCGTCGTCGACGCGGCCTTCGAGTCGTCCCTTCCCGCCATCGACGAGACGATCGAGACAGAGACGGGCATCCTGCTCGAGGTGATGGAACAGCTCGACGAGGGCCGCGTCCGCTGCGTGGCCCTGAAGGCCCTGGGCAGTCTCGCGCGGGGCACGCCCGTTTTCGCCTCGGGCCATGCCGTCCTCGTGCCCGTGGGACCAAGTCTCCTCGGGCGCATGCTAAATCTTTTCGGCGAGGCCATCGACGATCTCGGCGAGGTCGAGGCCCTCGATCGCCGGTCCATCCACCGATGGCCGCCTCCCCTGGCCGACCGCAGCACCTCCTCCGCCATTTTCGAGACGGGCATCAAGGCCATCGATCTCCTGGCCCCCCTCGAACGCGGCGGCAAGACCGGCCTCTTCGGCGGCGCCGGGGTCGGCAAGACCGTCCTCATCATGGAGATGATCCACAACATGGCCGGCGCCCACGAGGGGGTCAGCGTCTTCTGCGGCATCGGCGAGCGCAGCAGGGAGGGCGAGGAGCTCCGCCGTCAGGTCGAGGAGGTCGGGGTGCTGTCGAAGACCGTCCTCGTCTTCGGCCAGATGAACGAGGTTCCCGGCGCCCGATTTCGAGTCGGCCACGCGGGGCTCACGATGGCCGAGTATTTTCGGGACGACGAGCGCCGCGATGTCCTTCTCCTCGTGGACAACATCTTCCGCTTCGTGCAGGCGGGCGCCGAGGTTTCGGGTCTCCTCGGGCGCATCCCTTCGCGGGTCGGCTACCAGGCCACCCTCGCGACGGAGCTCGCCGAGCTCGAGGAGAGGATATGCAGCACCGCCGCGGGGGCGATCACCTCCATCCAGGCCGTCTACGTCCCCGCCGACGATTTCACCGACCCGGCCGCCGTTCATATCTTCGGCCATCTTTCATCCTCGATCGTGCTCTCGCGAAGGATGGCGAGCCAGGGCCTCTATCCCGCCATCGATCCCCTCCAGTCGAGATCGAAGATGCTCACACCGGGCATTGTCGGCCGGCGACACTACGCCGTGGCCAATGCCGTGCGCTCGACCCTCGCGGAATACGAGGAACTCAAGGACATCATCGCGATGCTCGGCATGGAGGAACTCTCGAAGGAGGACCGGAAGACCGTGTTCCGGGCTCGTCGCCTCGAACGCTTCCTGACCCAACCCTTCTTCGTCAGCCAGCAGTTCACGGGGACGGCAGGGAGATCGGTCGGGCTCGGGGACAGCATCGAGGGTTGCGAGCGGATCCTGGCCGACGAATTCGAGGGGCGTCCCGAAAAGTCGCTTTCGATGATCGGCCGCGTCGACGAGGCCAGGCCATGAGGCTCGCCGTATCGAGCCCCACCGATCGCCTGGAGAGCCAGGGCGTGACCAAGATCGGGGCCGAGGGGCCCCTCGGCCGTTTCTGCCTTCTCCCGCGCCACGTCGATTTCGTCTCGACCCTCGTGCCGGGCCTTCTCTCCTTTTGGGACGCCGAGGGGAAGGAAGGCCTCGTCGCCGTCGACGAGGGCCTTCTGGTCAAAAAGGGCGACGAGGTACTCGTCTCGACCCGGGCCTTCGTCGCGGCCGAGGCTCTCGGAGGCATCGGCGAGGCGGTAGCCGCGCGTCTGGAGGCCCTCGAGGAGGGAGAGCGCTCGGAGAGGGCGATGCTCGCGCGTCTCGAGGCCGATTTCATGCGGCGCTTCGGGGAATCGAAATGAAGAGCCCCCGCAGCGAGGCCGAGGGAAGCCGCTTCGCGAAGGAGATCGGCAGGAAGGAAGGTCGGCTTCTCGTCTCGCGTCGCTCGGGGCACCCGAGAATCTCGTCGATAGGAGCAATTGGTATCATCGGCTGGACGGTCACCCTGCCGATGCTCGCGGGAATAGCCCTCGGGCGATGGATCGACGGCATCGCGGGTGGACACTGGTCATTCACCGTTATGCTCATGATAGGGGGGCTCTTTCTCGGCTGCGCGACCGCGTGGGGCTGGGTTCGCCGCAGGCTCGATCTCGGCAAGGAGACGCGGAAGGATTCGGCAATGGAGGTCGAAGGAGGGGCGAAGGGGGAGGGCGGCTCCCATGACCCCGGGGAAGCGCCATGAACGCCATGGCATTAAGCGGCGCATCGGCCCTCCTCGGTCTGACGGCGGGCGCGATCGACGCCCTCCTGCTCCGCCGCGCAGTCGGCCGTCTCCTCCGGGACGGCCTTTCGCCCTTGTTTTCGTTGGGCGCTCTGGGCGCGCGGATCGCGATCGCCATTCTGGCATTCCTTCCCGCGGCCCTTGCCGGCGAGGCTGCGGCCCTTCTCGCCTGCGCCCTGGGCTTCGCCGCGGGAATGGCGGCGACCGTCGCCCTCAAGGCCCCGCGCCTACCCGCGGCGGGGGGGGGCGGGGGGGCGGCGGCATCGCGGAAAAATGGGAATCCCCCCGGGGGAACGGCATGACGATCAACCCCGACAAGGTCGTGCTGTTCAGGCTTGGGCCGATACCCATCAACGAGACTATCTTCTTCACCTGGATCGCGATGGCCGTCATCGCCCTCCTCGTTTTGGTCCTCGGCCGGGGGCTTTCGGTGGGGACCCCCGTCTCGCGAAGCCAGGGTCTCCTCGAGGCTCTTTTCGGCTTCCTCGAGTCGCAGATCGTGGGGGTGACGGGCGGTTCGGCGCGGGCCTTCCTGCCCTTCCTCGGCAGTCTCTTCGTGTTCATTCTTTCGGCCAACGTTCTCGAAATAGTCCCCCTCTACCACCCGCCCACGGCCTCCCTTTCGACGACGGCCGCCCTCGCGGCCTGCGTGTTTTTCGCCGTGCCGGCCTTCGGCATCGCCCATCGCGGCCTGTCTTATTTCAAGGATTATCTAGAGCCTTCCCCCATCATGCTGCCCTTCACGATCGTGAGCGAGCTGTCGCGCACCCTGTCCCTCGCCATGAGGCTCTTCGGCAACATTATGAGCGAAAGTCTCATCGCGGCTGTTCTTCTCTCGATCGTTCCGCTCTTCGTGCCCCTCGTCTTCCAGGCCTTCGGCCTTCTCATCGGGACGATCCAGGCCTACATATTCTTCACTCTCGCGACGGTCTACGTCTCCGCGGCGGCCGTCGGCACAAGGCCGAAACCAGGCAAGGAGGCTTGAACATGGACTCAGCGACCACGATCGGCGTCATTTCGATTGTGATGGCCAGCCTGACGATCACCCTCGGCACGGTGGGGCCGGCCATCGCCCAGGGAAAGACCCTGATGAAGGCCCTCGAGGCGATCGCCCAGCAGCCCGACGAGGCGCCGACGATCAGCCGCAACCTCTTCGTGGGTCTCGCGATGATCGAGTCCCTGGCCATCTACTGTCTTGTCGTCTCGGTCATCCTCATATTCACCAATCCCTTCTGGAATTGGGCGGTGACGCACCAGGGCGGCTAAGAGTGGAGCTAGATCCCTTCACTCTCGTCGCCCAGGTGCTCAACTTCCTCATTCTCGCCTGGTTCCTCAAGCGCTTCCTTTTCGACAGGGTGGGGCGGGCCATGGACGAGAGGGCCAGGCGGGCCTCGAGGACCCTGAGCGAGGCGGAGGCCGCGCGGCGGGACGCGGAGGGAGAGCTCGCGCGAAACCGGGCTCTGCGAGCCGAGATGGAGGCCGGGCGGGAGGCCGCG
>DATKTD010000074.1:0-2981 GCA_035531315.1 Rectinemataceae bacterium | reverse complement strand
CCTTCGCGAAATCCTCGGCCCCGACTGCGCCCTCACCTTCAGCTTCGGCACCCTGAGGCGGAGCGACTACGCCTTCCTCAAGAGGGCCGGCGTCGACCGCTACCTCATACGCTTCGAAAGCTCCGACGAGGCCCTCCACCTCGCCCTCCGCGGCTCCCCCCTCAAGACCAGACTCCGCGCCATAGAAGACCTCGGCGAGCTCGGCTTCGAGGTGGGCACCGGCTTCATGACGGGCCTCCCCGGCTCGACCGAGGCCACACTGGAGGGCGACCTCGAACTCTCCGCCCGCATCTCCCCCGACATGATCGGTGTCGGACCCTTCATCCCCCATCCGGAGACCCCCCTCGGCGGGGCAGAGGGAAGGGGCCTCGAGCCGGCCCTCCGCGCGGTGGCGGCCCTGAGAATCCTCCTCCCCGAGGCAAACATCCCCGCGACGACGGCGGCCGGCTCCATCGCCCCCGACGGCCGCGAAAGGATGCTCGCCGTGGGGGCCAATGTCCTCATGCCCAACATCGGACCCGTGGCCGCCAAAAAGGACTACGAACTCTATCCCGGCAAAATCTGTCTCGACGAGGACGGCCTCGACTGCATGGGCTGCCTCGCCGTCCGCGCCATGGGCGTCGGCAAGCGCCTCGACCGCTCGCGCGGCGACTCCCCTTCCTTCGCCCGGCGCCAAGAAGCCAAGCCACAAAGTCCCGCCGGCCCCCTCGAGGCGGCCGGAAACCAAGACCGACCCCGCGAAGGATCCGCGGCCGAAAGGACCAGACCATGACCAGTACGCCCAACGCCGAACGCCTCCACATCACCTTCTTCGGCCTGCGCAACGCGGGCAAGAGCTCCCTCGTCAACGCCATCGCCGGCAGGACCGTCTCGATCGTCTCCGACAAGCCGGGCACGACCACCGACCCCGTCTCCCGACCGATGGAACTGGGAGCCCTGGGCGCCGTCGTCCTCACCGACACGGCGGGTCTCGACGACGAGGGCGATCTCGGGGCCCTCCGCGTCGAGCGCAGCCTCGAGCGCCTCTCCTGGACGGACATCGCCCTCCTGGCCACCCCCCTCCACCTCGCCCCCACCGCCGTGGAGCGCGAGACACTGAAGCGCCTCGGTGGCGCCGGGAGAAAGCTCGTCGTCGTCGGCACCTTCGCCGACCGGCCCACCCACACCGAGAAGGAAGAATGGTTGGCCTCCCTCGAGGCCGAGGAGGGTCAGGCCAGGCCCCGACTCATCGCGAGGACGGACAGCCCGAGCGGCAGGGGTGTCGCCGAGCTGCGGAAGGCCCTGGCCGACCTCGGCAAGGCGGGAATGGATGGGGACGCGGCTCCCTCGAACGAGGACAGCCCCCTCGAGGGCCTCGTCGCCAAGGGCGACCTCGTCGTCCTCGTCACCCCCATCGACTCGGCCGCCCCGAGGGGACGCCTTATCCTCCCCGAGGCCGCCACCCTCCGCGACGCCCTCGACCGCGGCTGCCCCACCGTCGTCGTCCGCGAGCACGAACTCCCGGCCCTCTGGCCCATGCTCGCGGTCAAACCCCGCCTCGTCGTCACCGACAGCCAGGCCTTCGCCGAGGTCGTCCCCCACATCCCCGAGGGCCAGGCCCTCACCTCCTTCTCCATACTCTTCGCCCGGAAAAAGGGCGAACTCGCCCAATTCGCCCCCGGCATCGAGTTTCTCCTCGCCCTGGACCGCGACCATGAAGGGGCCCAGGACTCCGAGCCGGTGGCCTCCCGGACTGAGCCGTCGGCCTCCCGGACTGAGCCGTCGGCCTCTCAGCCGGAGCCGTCGGCTTCCCAGCCAGAGCCGAAGCCCCTTCGCGTCCTTTCGATAGAAGCCTGCACCCACAATCGCACCCACGAAGACATCGCCACGATAAAAATTCCCGCCGCCCTCGGCCGGAAGAGCGGCCGCCGCGTAAAGGTGACGGCCACCCGCGAGCTTTCCGACAATCCCCCTTCGGAGGGCTATGACCTCGCGGTGGTCTGCGGAGGCTGCATGGCCACCCGCGGCAGGATGCTGGCCCAGATGGAGGCCCTCGCCGAGGTGGGCCTCCCCGTCGTCAACTTCGGCATCTTCCTCGCCTGGGCCAACGGGGCCTTCCCCCGGGTCCTCGAACCCGAGGGACTCCTGGACGGGCGGACCGACTCTCGCCTAGGACGGCTCATCGAGGCCAGTCGCGCAGCATCGCCGCTTTCTTTATAATCCGCCCTGCCGGGGCCAACTCGGCGAGCAGGAGCGGCGAATGCGACTTGTCATCAGACCGGATTACATGGCGGTTTCGAGGTGGGCGGCCAACTACGTGGCGCGGCGGATCAACGAGGCGGGCGGACAACTCGTCCTCGGCCTGCCCACGGGCTCCTCGCCCCTCGGCATGTACCGGGAACTCGTCGCCCTCCACAAGGCGGGGAAGGTCTCCTTCGGGAAGGTCGTCACCTTCAACATGGACGAATACGTCGGCCTGCCCGAGGATCACCCCGAGAGCTACCACAGCTTCATGTGGAAGAACCTCTTCTCCCAGGTCGACATCCCCCGCGAGAACGTGAACATCCTCGACGGGAACGCCGCCGACCTCGAGGCAGAATGTAAGCGTTATGAGAATAAAATGAAGGGCCTCGGGGGCATCGACCTCTTCGTCGGCGGCGTCGGGGCCGACGGCCACATCGCCTTCAACGAGCCCGGCTCCTCCCTGGCCTCGCGCACAAGGGTCAAGACCCTCACCATGGACACCAAGGTGATGAACTCCCGCTTCTTCGGCGGCGATCCCGACAAGGTGCCCGCGACGGCCCTGACCGTCGGCGTCGGCACCATCATGGATTCGAAGGAAGTCCTCATCCTCGTCTCGGGCCTCCCGAAGGCCCGGGCCCTCCACCACGCCGTCGAAGAGGGCGTCAACCATCTCTGGACCGTCAGCTGCCTCCAACTCCACCCGAAGGCCATCCTCGTCTGCGACGAGGACTCGACGATGGAATGCAAGGTCGGCACGG
>DATKTD010000073.1:0-5915 GCA_035531315.1 Rectinemataceae bacterium | reverse complement strand
GGGGTTGATGGGCCCGGCGTAGCTCTCCTCGTAGACCTTGTCGTTGTCGCCCTTTTTCACGCAGAGGTCGTAGGGCCGGGCGATGGCGTAGCGATAGTCGTTGATGTCGATGTCGCGACCGTCGTGCCATCTACCGAACTTGTAGGTGTAGGTTGCCTCGGACCAGGACTTGTTGGCGCCTGCGGCTACCTTGACGTAGTCGTAGGTCGAGCCGTCGCCCTTGACGTCGACATAGTTGATGCCACTTTCCCACTTCTGGTCCCTGCTGTTCCAGAGGACGGCGCTGGCGGGAACGCTGATGGAGCCGACGGCGGGGGTCTTGGCCCAGTCGATGGCGTCGGTCTTCACGTTCGACCAGGAGGCCGAGGCGGGGAAGGGAAGGCCGGTGACGGGGTTGGCCATGTATTCCTGGTCGGAGACGTTCTTGATGACGACGGCCGAGTAGGTGTCGCCGAAGCCGTCGGGACCGATGGGATCCCAGGCCGCCATGAAGAGGGCGCCCTTGGACGAGAGCTCGGACATGCGGAGGACCTTCTGGCCCTTGTAGGGGCCGGAGGTATCGGGCTTCACGTCGGCGGAGTAGATGGAGAAGTTGTTGATGCCGTCGCCCGAGCCCCAGAGCATCCGCGAATTGAAGCGGTCCTTGGCGGCGGGGGTGTAGGAGGTGGTGGCGCAGATGAAGACGCGGAGGGCTTCCTGGAGGCCGATGTCGGTGGCCTTCATCAGCTTGCTGTAATACTCGGCGCTGTCCTTGACGCGGCCGTTCACGCAGGCCTGGGTGAGGCTGTCGAGATCGTCGTTCGTGTACTGCCACTGGCCGGCCTTGCCGCCACCGGGCATGAAGGAGTACCAGGGCGCGTACATCTGGGCGATGCTTCCGTCCCAGAATGCGTAGGTCTGGCCGCCGCCCCAGGCGTCGGTATAGAGGGTCCACTGGTAGTCGGCCGGGTCGGTCTTGTTCCAGATGGAGGAGCACTTGACGCGATCGTAGAGCTGCTGGTTGACCTTGATGCCGGCCTTTTCGATCTCGGTGGCGATGTAGTTGCCCATCGGGACGCGGATGCTCGGATCGTCGACGCGGATCAGGAAGTTGATGGTGACGGTGTCGCCGTCATAGGTCCACCACTGGCCGTTCTTGACGAGCTTGGGATCGGCCGCGGCGGCCTTCTGCATGGCCGCGTCGATGTCGGCCAGGGCCTTGGCCTCGTTGCCGCTGGCCGTGAAGCCGAGCTTGGAGGCCTCGAGGGCGAACCTGGAGGAGTTGGGCTGGCCGGGCACCACGGGGGTGAACATCGGCGCGCCCGCGCCGACGAGGATTTCGTCGATGATCTTCTTGCGGTTGATAAGGAAGTTCATCGCGAAGCGGACCTCGCGGATGGCGAAGGGATTGAACTGGACCTTCCCGTCCTTGGTCGTCGCGGTATAAGGGGCCTTGTTCGGATAGGGGTTGATGTAAAGGTCATCGTAGAGGGCGCCGGTGACCGGGTAGGGATCGAGCTTGGCCTTGATGTCGTCCGGAAGTCCCTTGTATACGGAACCGCTCGAACCATAGTTGAAGAGGTCGGACTTGCCGGCCGCCACATCCTTGATGGCGATGTCCTCGGAGGTCTTCGCGTCGAGCAGAATCTTGTCGACGATCGGACCCTTCACCTGTGCGCTCAACCCCACGGCCGCGAATGCGGCAACGAGGGCGAGTGCCTGAAGTTTCTTCATGCATGCCTCCTTACCAAGACGATGGTACTAGTGATGCCGCAGTATAGGACCGCCCCATCCTGGGGTCAACGGAAAAAATTGATTGCTTTTCACGGCCTGAAATCGCGTTTCAAGAAGAATAATTATCCACCGCACTGTATATGATCCCCGCTGCTATTCGGGCGGTCGGCGCGATGGATGTGATCAATACTTAAAGTCACTTTCCCCGATAAACTCGCGCAAGATCGAGTCCTTTGGCACGACGCTCGCCGGAATTGGCGTGAAGTTGTCGAGGAAGGCCAGAAGGCGTTTGGCCTCGGCGTATTCCATCGCGTCGGGCTTCACCGTCCGCAGAAGGGGCTCCGCGTACACCTTGAGGACGCCGAGCTCGTAGTCGAGGGCGGAGTTGAAGGCCGCGTCGGCGGAGTTCTGGAAGGGGAAGATGTGCTTCCGCTCCCCGGCCTGGACCGATGGCCACATCCTGAGGGTCGCCAGGGCCGAATGCCCGCGGAAGTTGTAGTCGCGAACCATGCGCCGGAGTAGGCGATTGTCCGTGGTCGAGACGCGGTTGTGGTCGTCGAGGTTGAGCTGGGTGAGGGCGGAGACGTAGACCTTGAATTTCTGGGAGGCGGCTATGCGGGGAGTGAGGCGATCGTTGAGGCCGTGGATGCCTTCCATAACGAGGAGTTGGTTCGACTTGAGCTTGAGTCGCTTACCCGAGGGCTTGCGCGCCCCGATCTTGAAGTCGAAGGCGGGTAGCTCGATTTCCTCTCCGGCGAAGAGGGCGAGGAGCTGCTCGTTGAGGTAGTCGACGTCGAGGGCCTCGAGACACTCGAAGTCATATTGACCGTTTTCGTCCTTGGGCGTCTTCTCCCTCTCGACGAAGTAGTCGTCGAGGGAGATCACCTGGGGATCGAAACCCATCACCGTGAGCTGGATGGAGAGCTTTTTCGAGGTGGTCGTCTTGCCGGAGCTCGAGGGTCCGGCTATTAGGACGACCTTCACGTCCTTCGAGCGCTCGGCGACCATGTCGGCGATGCCGGCGATCTTCTTGTTCTGGAGGGCCTCGGCCACCTTGATGTAGTCCTTGATGCCCTTCGAGGCGTTGATGCCGTTGAGCGAACCGACGGAACTCACGCCGAGTATCTCGGCCCTCTCGCGGTATTCCGCGGTGATCGAGTAGAGGAGGGGATCGTCGTGGAAGGGGTTGAGGGTGTCGGGATGTTCCTTGTGCGGATAGCGGAGGAGGAGGCCGCCATGATAGGGCTTGAGCTCGAAGGTCTTGAGAACGCCCGTCGAGGGGACGAGGGGCTGGACATGGAGGTCGCGGAATCCGGCGCAGACATTGAGGGGAATGACCGGCTCGTTCGAGGTCTCGAGCAGCGAAAGGGTGTCGGTCTGCGAGCTGCTCTTGAAGTACTCGATGGCGTCGAGATAGGCGCGATGCTCGATGGTGATCGGCACGTCGCGCGCGACGTAGGCGAGCATCGTCCGCTCGAGCGCCCCGATGTCGGCCTCGGTCATCTCATAACCCTCGAAGTGGTGGTAGAAGCCTGTTCCGATGGCCATCCCGGCGATGAGGCGGCGATCGGGCCAGAGTTCCCGCGAGGAGAGGGCGAGGAGATAGCAGAGGGAGCGGCGATAGACGACCGCGCCTTGGGCCGTGTCGATCGTGACGGGATCGATGCGGCAGTCGGTGAGGAGGGTGGCCTCGAGGCAGCGCAGCTCGTTGTTTACGAGGGCTGCGGCGAGGGGCCAACGAAGGGCGCCGAGGCGGCCTATGACGTCGGATACGCGAGCCCCTGAGGGGAAGGCGACCCTTTCTCCGGAGGGATAGGTGACATTGATCTGATTCATGCGAGGCTCCTTGTCGCCTTACAGACTACGTCATCCCGTGGGCAAAATAAAGGACGAAATCAAGCCGGGCCGAGCCACCTGAGCTTGAGGGATCCGATCGCGATTGCGGGTCCGGCATCGTCGCCTCTTCTCCGCCTTCGAGCCGTCTTCGGGGACCCCTGTGAAGTTGCCGGGGGCGGCTTCGAGAAAGACCACGGGCATCGAGGCCTCGGTGCTCGAGGAAAGGTTCCGGCCTTCAAAATATAAGTAATAATTGCGATATGATGCCTCGCCCCTCCTCGCCGCCGTCGTTTTCGCCCTCGGGAGACTTCATGAAGGGCCTGAGGTGGACGATGTCCATGCCGAGCTCTGCGAGCCGGTCGAGGCTTTCGCCGAAGGTCTTGCTCAATTGGCGGGAGGCGGCGCCGAAACGGGCCCAGAAGATGCCCTATTGGCCTCATCGGCTCCCATTCCCCCGACAACCCTGGCGAGCTGGCTTCGAGCAATTATATAAGGAACCTCCTCGATCCCGCGCGGCGACAGTCCGAAGAAAGCCTAGGAGGGCAGACGGGAGCCAAGCGTGGCTTTGGAAGAACATAAACCGGTTTGCTTACCCTCTTGATCCTTTTTCGACCTCCTTCTATTATCTTTTGCGAAGTAGCCTGGATCCGCAGGGGGTTCGTAGGAATCGTGTGCAGGGTCCTGGTAAACCGGTTCATGTGTTCATGGAGGCAGATCATGAAGAAACTGCTTGCGGTCCTTGTGGCGCTCGTCGCCATTACGGGCATTGCCGTCTCGGTCGCCGGTTGCTCCGCAGCCCCGGCCAAGATCACGCTTGCCCAGGGCAAGCCGGAAATCGACGCGGCTCTCAAGGCCTATGCGGCCGACTGGTCCAAGGCCAACAAGGTCGAGGTCACCATCAAGTCCGTCGGCGGATCGAGCAATATCGACCTTGGCACCCAGCTCAAGGCCGATTTCGCGGCCGGTGACATGCCCGATATTTTCGGCATCGCCGGCATCCAGGATTACAAGGAGTGGAAGGACATCATCGCCGACCTCTCCGATTCCAAGTGGGTGGCCAACACCTCCGTCGCCTTCAAGGTCGACGGCAAGGTCTACGGTTTCCCCGTCGCGGTCGAAGGTTGGGGCCTCGCCTACAACGCCGACCTCCTCGCCAAGGCCGGGATCGATCCCGCCACCCTCGATAGCTACGCCGCCTACAAGGCCGCCTTCGAGAAGCTCAACGGCATGAAGAAGCAGCTCGGCATCGATTCGGTCGTCTCCATGGCCGCCGGCCCCGACATGGGCTGGGTCACCGCCGACCACGACTTCAACGCCCTCCTCTCCAACGGCCTGGCCTATGGTGACAAGTCGGTCACCGACGCCCTCCTCGCCGGCACGGTCGACGCCACCCGCCTCGCCCAGTACGCCGATTGGGTCGAGCTGATGTTCAAGTACGCCGACAAGAAGGTCCTCACCACCGGCAACTACGACGCCCAGGTCGGCGCCTTCGCCAACCAGAAGGCCGTCTTCCTCCACCAGGGCAATTGGGTAGACCCCAACATGAAGCAGGCCAATGCCACCTTCAAGATGGGCTTCGCCCCCTACGGTTCGCTCGACGCGAGCACCGACGGGATCTTCGTCTCCGCCCCCTCCTTCTACGTGATCAACGCGAAGTCGAAGAACATCAAGGCCGCCAAGAAGTTCCTCGAGGACATGGTCGCCACCGACCGCGGCCAGACCTACATGGTCAAGGACGCCGGCATGATCCCCGCCTACTCGAACGTGAAGCTCTCGCCCACCGGCCAGCTTTCGCAGTCCGTGCAGACCTGGGCGGCCTCCGGCAAGATCTTCAGCTGGAACCAGTACGACTTCACGAACGACTTCCGCTCGAAGACCCTCGCCCCGATCTACAACCAGTTCGCCAACGGATCCATCAACAAGGCCAAGTTCATCAGCCTGATGACCGCCGCCTTCGAGAGTCTCAAGAAGTAAGAAACTCCGGATGCCCGTCCGCGACCATCGCGGTGCGGGCGAGCCGAAACGAATGCCCGGCAGCCTTGGCCGCCGGGCATTCGTGTTTTTGCCCGCCTCTCGGCGAGCGGGGCTGTCGTGACGGAGACGGCCACTGTACTATGTTTCGATGCGGTATCCGTCTCGCGTGGGCCGATGCTGCGGAACGGAGGTTGTCGATGCGATCAAAACGCGAACATTCTCTCGTTTTCTGGCTCTTCCTGGCACCGGTGCTCTTCGCCTTCGTCATGGTGCTCGTCATTCCCTTCGCCCTGGGTTTCTGGTACAGCTTCACGAGCTGGTCCTCCGACGCGCGCGACCTCTCGGGCATACATTTCAGGGGCATGTTGAATTATGTCCAGAGCCTGCAGGAT
>DATKTD010000072.1:0-7687 GCA_035531315.1 Rectinemataceae bacterium | reverse complement strand
CATCCGCGCCTTGGCGTCGGGCACGGCCCCCGCGAGGGCCAGGCCCACCCAGTCGAGGAGCTTGTCCCGGACGGCATGGATGTCGGGCATCGCGGAGATCACCTCGAAGGATTCCTCGGAGGCGCTGATAGCCTTCGCGAGGCCGGAGACCTCCTTCAGATAGGCGTTCCGCTCCGAATCGGGGACGTAATAGAGGATGATGAAGTGGACGGGTTTCCCGTCGGGGGAGCCGTAGGCGATACCCTTGGGCGACCAGCCTACGGCGCAGCGGAGCTCGCCCTCGTCGGGCGTGCGGCAGTGCGGGCAGGCCACGCCCCTTCCCATGCCGGTGTTGGCCTGGGCCTCGCGCTCCATCACTCCCTTGAGGATGTCGCGCTTGCTTCCGATGTCGGGAATGGCCTCGACGAGGTGGGAGAGGAGCTCGATCGACCGCAGCTTGTCGCCGTCGGGCAGCTCGAGGAGGCGGCCCTCCTCGAGGGCTTCGAGAAGACTTTTCATGCGCGGACTCCTTTGGGCTTGTTCGTCCTATCCTGGCGGTCCGCCGCGAAGGCCGTCTTGACGAGGCTCGTGAGCGCCGAATAACCGAGAAGGAAGGCCGCGATCCATCCCCAGTAGGCCAGGGGGAGGGGGACGAGGCCGAAGAAAGGCGCGAGCGGGGAGTAGGGCAGGAGCACCGCCGCGCACATGATCAGGAGGGTGGTTCCAAGCATCGGCGAGGAGGCCCGGCTCTGGATGAAGGGAATGCGGTCGGTCCTGATTATATGGACTATGAGGGTCTGCGTGAGGAGGGACTCGACGAACCAGCCGGTGTGGAAGAGGGCCTCGTAGTGGGCCTTGCCGAGGGGGCTGGCCGCGAACCAGCCGCCGCAGCCGAAGACGAACCACATGAGGGCGAAGGTCGCGTAGTCGAATATCGAGGAGATGGGGCCGATCCTGAGCATGAATCGCCTGATGAAGGAGATGTCCCAGCTTCTCGGCTTCGCGAGCACCTCCCGGTCGACGTTGTCCAGGGGAATGCCCGTCTGCGAGACATCGTAGAGGAGGTTATTGAGGAGGATCTGGACGGGCGTCATCGGGAGGAAGGGGAGGAGGAGGGAGGAGCCGAGCATCGAGAACATGTTCCCGAAGTTGGAGCTCGCCCCCATTTTGATGTACTTGATGATGTTCGCGAAGACCTTGCGACCCTCGACGATGCCATCCTCGAGGACGAGGAGGTTCTTCTCGAGGAGGATGATGTCGGCCGATTCCTTGGCGACGTCGACGGCGGTGTCCACCGATATGCCCACGTCGGCGGCCCGCATGGCGGGCGCGTCGTTGATGCCGTCTCCCATGAAGCCGACCACGTGAGCTCTGGCGCGGAGGGCCCGGACAATCCGCTCCTTGTCGGCCGGGGTGAGGCGGGCGAAGACATCGTGCTCCTCGACGGCCCTGCCGAAATCCTCCTCGGAGAGGGACGCGAGCTCGCGGCCCACGATGACGCGTGGATCCTCGAAGCCGACCTGCGAGGAGACCTTGGCGGTGACGAGCTCGTTGTCGCCGGTGAGGACCTTGACCCGCACGCCCCGGGAGGCGAGGGAGGCGATGGCCTTGGCGGCCGAGTCCTTGGGAGGGTCGAGGAAGGCGAGGTAGCCGAGCATGATGAGACCCGACTCGTCGGCGGTGGAGAAGGTCTCCCTCGTCTGCGGGAAGTCACGGTAGCCTATCGCGAGGACGCGATAGCCGTCGGAGGAGAGCGAGCGGTACTCCTCGAGGATGTCGGCCTTCACGAGATCGATGAGGGGGAAGATTTCGTCGTCGACCTGGTAGCGGTCGCAGGCCTCGAAGATTGCCTCCACCGAGCCCTTGCAGATGAGGACGTTGTCGCCCTCGTACTCCACGACGACGGACATGCGCTTGCGGACGAAGTCGAAGGGCACCTCGTCGACCTTGCGCAGGCTCCGCTCGACCTCGAGCTTTTCGTTCGAGAGGATGGATTCGTCGAGGAGGCTCCGGAGGCCGGTCTGGTAGTAGGAGTTCATCCAGGCGTAGCGGAGGACGTCCTCGTTGGGCCGGTTCGTCACGTCGACGTGCTTCTCGAGGATGACCCTGTCCTGGGTGATGGTGCCCGTCTTGTCGGTGCAGAGCACGTCGACGCCGCCGAGGTTCTGGATGGCCTTGAGCTTCTTGACGATCACCTTCTTGCGCGACATGAAGATGGCGCCCTTCGAGAGGCAGACGGTGACGATCATCGGCAGCATGCCCGGCGTGAGGCCCACGGCGACGGAGAGGCCGAAGAGGAGGGCTTCGAGCCAATTGTGACGGAATAGACCCTGGACGGCGAAGATGACCGAGACCATCACGATCATGAAGCGGAGCATCAGGCCGACGAACGATTTGACGCCGCGGTCGAACTCGGTGGCCCCCTTGGGCTCCGCGACGTCCTTGGCCACGGCCCCGAGGAAGGTGGAGGCTCCGGTGGACACGACGAGGGCCCGGGCGGAGCCCGAGACGACGGTGGTGCCCTGGAAGCAGGCGTTGGCGAGGGAGAGGACGTCGGCCTTGATCTGTGCTCCGGGGCCCTGGGCGGCGGCCGGCGCGGAGACTTGGGTTTCGCCCGTTCCCGTTTCAGGGAGACGCGAAGAGACGCTCTTCTCGACGGGCATCGATTCGCCGGTGAGGGTCGCCTGGGTGACGAAGAAGTCCTTGGCGGAGACGATGCGGGCGTCGGCGGGGATGATGGAGCCGGCGGCGAGGACGACCAGGTCCCCGGGGACGATGGCGCCCATCGCGACCTCGACCTCGATGCCGTCGCGGATGACCAGGGCGCTGGCCTGCACGAGCATCTTGAGCTTCTCGGCCGCCACGCTCGAGCGCCTCTCCTGGAAAAAGGAAAGGAGGACGCTGAGACCGATCATGCCGAGGACGACGAAGCCCGAGGTCGGGTCGCCGGTGGCGAAGGAGGCGACGCAGATGACGAGGAGGACGACGACGAGGGGATCGACGAGGCGGCCGGCGAGGTCCTGGACGACCGACTTCTTCTTCTCGCCGGCGAGGACGTTGGGGCCGTATTCCTTGGCCCTTGCCTCCACTTCCTCGCGCGTGAGGCCGGTGGCGCGGCTCCCTTGGGCCGCGTAGGCCTGGTCGAGGGGCTTCTCGCAGATTTCCCGCAGAAGGGCGCCGGAATCGGCGACTGCGGCCCTTCCCTGTCCGGCCGACGATCGTCTCGTCCGTTTTTCCATCGCTGTCCTCCCCTCTGCGCCGTCACGCTTCCATCCCCGAGAGGGGGAGGCGCGACCTGCGAATCCCGTTGAGACCGCCGACAGCCCTGGGCGGTCGTTGCCGATTGTATCGTGGAGAAGGCCCAGCGGGAAGCTCGTCCGGCGGGGGCCTTTTCCGCCCGTCCCGCGTCCGCGGTCTAGCCGCAGACCTCCCCGATCACCCGCAGCCAGTTGCCGCCCATAACCTTCTCGACGTCGGGGCGCGAGTGGCCGCGGCGGAGGAGTTCCCCTGCGATCCACCGATAGGCGTTCGGCGAGGAGAAGCCGAGGCCGAAGCGCTCCGTGAAGCCGTCGAAGTCCGAGCCTATGCCGACGTGGTCGGGGCCGAGGAGGGAAAGGAAGTGCTCGAGGTGCTCAAGGATTCTTTCCTTAGTGACCCTGGCCGGATCGGGGTCGACGAAGAGGCCGGCGAAGGTGATGCCCACGAGGCCGCCCGTCGCGGCTATCCTCTCGGCCTGGGCGTCGCTCAGGTTGCGGCGGTGCGGGACGAGGGCCCTGCTGTTCGAATGGGAGGCCACGACGGGGCCTTCCGCCAGGTCGAGGACTTGGTCGAGGGCCTCGTCGGAGAGGTGGGAGGCGTCGACGACCATGCCGAGCCTCTCCATCTCGCGCAGGACCTCGACGCCGAAGGCCGTGAGGCCGCCCTCGCCGTCGGCCGGCGTCCCCGTGCCGGCCCCGCGACCGATCGCGTTGCGCCGGTTCCAGGTGAGGCCCATGAGCCTGAGGCCACGGTCGTAGAAGGCGCCAAGCTCGCCGAGCTCCTCGCCGATGGCCTCGCCCCCCTCGATCGAGAGCATGCCCGCGACCCTGCCCTCGGCGCGGGCGGCGAGGATCTCCGCCTTGTTCCGCGCGAGGACGATGCCCCTGTTCCCCTCGAAGACCCCCTCCATCGTCTCGAGGAGCCTCCATGTGTGTTCCCGGGCCATGGGAACGTACTCGTCGTCGGTGAAGAGGGCGAAGATCTGGCAGCCGACCCCGCCTTCGACGAGGCGGGGCAGGTCGACATGGCCGCCCTCCCCGCGGGCGAAGAAATCGCGGGGACTCCTGTCGTCGGTCGAGAGCGAGAGACCGACGAGGTCGAGGACGGTATCGCAGTGACCATCCATCACGAACATAGAATCGAGGTAATCCTCCGCCGCCATCGTCAATCCCTTTCCGTCGCGATCGGCTTCCCGATGCGCTTCGTCGTCGATAGAATCGCCTTCCATGAAACCGAGAATCGGCATCACTTCGTCGATCGAAAGAACTCCCCTGTCGCGGGCCATCCTCAAGACGGCCTATGCCCGGTCGGTGGCCCTCGCGGGCGGCCTTCCCTTCATCCTGCCCTCGGCCGCGATAGCCGTCGAGCCCCGGGACTTTCTCGATGGCCTCGACGGCCTCCTCCTGTCGGGCGGGGGCGACGTCTCGCCTCTCCGCTATGGCGAAGAACCCATCGCCGGCCTCGGCACGGTCTCCAAGGAGCGGGACGACTTCGAGATCGCCCTCGCCCAGGAAGCCAGGAGGCGCGGCATGCCCATCCTGGGCATCTGCCGCGGCCATCAGCTCCTCAATGTCGCCCTCGGCGGGACCCTCTATCAGGACATACCGAGTCAGGTGGAGGGGGCGATCTCGCACCAGCCCCCCGAAGGACAGGCCGTCGACGAGTTCTGGCACTCCATCGACATCTTGCCCGCCTCGCGCTATCTCGAAGCCTCCGTGGAGGGGAAATTCCTCGTCAATTCCTTTCATCACCAGGCCGTCAAAAGCCTCGCCGAGGGTCTCGTCGAGACCGCCCGAAGCGCCGACGGCCTCATCGAGGCCTTCGAGTCGGTCGAGGGCTCCTGGATCCTCGGCATCCAGTTCCATCCGGAGACCCTGACGGCCCGTCATCCCGCCTTCGTCGGCATCTTCGTCGCCCTTGTGCGAGCCGCAGCCTCCTGGGCGGCGGCTCGGCCGAGCCCAGCCTAGGCCCTCGCGCCTTCAGCCGCGACCTCGGCCGCGCCGACATAGACCCGCGGCAGTCTGAGGGCGGCGTGGCAGGCGATCTCGTAATTGATGGTATGGGCGAGTTCCGCGATCTCGTCGAGGGAGGGGCCGCCCGGGCCGGCGAGGATGAGTTCGCTCCCTTCGACGACCTCGGGGGCATCGGTGGCGTCGAACATGCACATGTCCATGCAGACCCTCCCGACCTGGGCTAGGCGGGCTCCGCCGGCGCCGGCCCAGCTCCTCCCCGATATGATGCGGGGGTAGCCGTCGGCATAGCCGAGGGGGATGGTGGCCAGTCGTGTCCTCCTTGGCGCCGTCCAGGTCCTGCCGTAGCTCACGGTCGTGCCCGCCTCGATGGTCCTGAGCCTGACGACCCTGGCGCGGATGGAGAGGGCGGGCAGGAAGCCCCGGTCGAAGACGTGGCCCGAGGCGGGATTGAGTCCGTAGAGGGCGATGCCGGCACGTACCATGTCCAGCCGCGACTCGGGCATCCAAAGGGTGGCCGCGCTGTTGGCGATGTGGCGAAGGGGCGGGGCGAGGCCCGCGGCGGCGATAGCCTCGAGGGCCGCCGAATAACGCCCAAGCTGTTCCCGCGCGAAGGAGAGGTCCTCGTCGTCGGCGTTCGCGAAATGCGAATAGGCTCCCGCCAGGGTGGTGCCGGGAAGGGAGGCGATGCGAGCGGCGAGTCCCGGCGCCTCCGAGGGCTCACAGCCGACACGGGACATGCCCGTCTCGATCTTGAGATGGAGAAGAGCCTTCTTTCCCGCGCGGCGACCCGCCCGATCGAAGGCCTCGATCGCGGCCTCGTCGAAGACGCTCGCCTCGAGGTCGGCGGCGACGGCGGCCTCGGCCTCCTCGGGCCGCACGGCGCCGAGAAGGAGGATCGGCGCCGCGATGCCGGCCTCGCGCAGGGCCAGGGCCTCGGCGAGGAGGGCCACGGCGAGATGGGAGGCCCCGCCCGCGAGGGCGGCCCGGGCCACCTCCACGGCCCCATGGCCGTAGGCGTCGGCCTTGACGACGGCGCAGAGCCGCGAGCGGGGGCTTGCGAGATCGAGGAGTCGTGCCGCGTTCGCGCGGATGGCGGAAAGGTCGATTTCCGCCCAGGCCTGTCGTGTCGTATCCATGGTGTTTCAGGGAGAATAGCCGTGTCGGCTCTATGGGACAAGTCCGGGCCCGCATTCGGGCGACCGAAGTCCCCCGGAAGGCCGGACCCGCCCCGGGAAGGCCCCCCTCAGCGGGGGGACAGGCTGGGAGGAAACTCGAGTTCCCAGGCGGTGCCGCCCTCCCGATCGATACGCCAGCTCGCGCCGAGTTGGCGGAGGAGGGCCGATATCAGGCTCGCGCCGAAACCCTTGGAGTTTTCGGGATCGAAATCGGGCGGCAGGCCCTTCCCGTTGTCGCCGCAGCGTATGACGACACGGCCGTCGCGCATGGTCCCCGAAAGACTGATGAGGGGGGTCTTCGTCCCGTCGAAGGCGTGTTTCAGCGAATTGGTCATTATCTCGTTCAGGATGATCCCGAGAGGCGAGAGGAGCTCCGCTCCGAGTTCGATGTCATCGAGATCGAGGGCGAATCGGACCGCCGGTTCCCGGGGAAAGAGTTGGGCGACCTCCTTTGTCAGGGAAGGCAGGTAGTCGCGGATCGACAGCACTCCGGAGCTGCCCGCTCGGTGAAGCGATTCGTAGAGTTCGGCCATCGTCGTGAGTCGGGCCTGGGCCTCGGTCAGTATCGCCTCGGCCCTGCTGTTCCCGGCTCCGCCCGCCTGGAGGGACAGGAGGCTGATGGCCACGCCCAGGTTGTTCTTGACCCGGTGGTTGACCTCGCGGAGGAGGAGTTCCTTCTCCGCGAGGAGTTTTTCTATTCTTTCCTGCTGCCGCTTGTGTTCGCCGATGTCGGCGAGGAGGGCGAGGGTCGCCGGCCTTCCCCGGTAGGGGATGACCGAGGCCGAACTCGAGACCCAGGAAATCGCTCCATCGGCGGAGACAAGGCGAAATTCCTCGGAGGGGGGCAGCCCCTCCCCGGCGAGCCGCGCCCTCTGTCGCTCCTTGACGCGCTCGAGGTCCTCGCCGAAGACCCAGCGGTCTATATTTCCGCCGACGAGGGCGGAGGAGGAGGGGGCGCTCACCATTTCGGCGGCGCGGCGGTTGGCGAAGACGATGAAGCCGTCCTGGATGATGACGATCGCCTCGTTCGCCCGCTCGGCGACGGATCGATACTTCTCCTCGCTCTCTCGAAGCCTTTCGTCGTCTCTTTCCTTCACGAGGAGCATGAAGCCGATCGTGCCGACAATTAGTACGATGTATTGGGGAAGGAAGGCGAGGTACTGGACCACGGAGGGGGTGAAGAGCCCGAAGGAGTTGTCTTTCAAGGCGATGACGGCCCTTGCGATCATGACCAGGGTGTACAGGCCCGTCGCCACGCCCATCGTGAGGCGGATCGGCGAGCGCTTGGCCCTCGACAGGAGG
>DATKTD010000071.1:0-6200 GCA_035531315.1 Rectinemataceae bacterium | reverse complement strand
TTCCCCCCGACACCGACCTCGCCCCCCCCTCGGGGCCGGGGATCAGGTCTCGATCGGTGACCGTCAGCGGACGTCTCCTCGCGAAGGCCTGCACGGCCATCGCCAAGCGTCGCTTCCGCGATCCCCTTCCCATCAAGGTCCGCTCCACCGCCCGCGTCGAGAGGGGTCTGACCTGGACCGAGCTGGGCATGGAGGGCCATCCCTTCGCCCAGGCCTCCTGGGCCGGGGCGGTCGTCGAGGTGGAACTCGACCCATGGACCATGGTGGCGCGCCCCTCGGGAATCTGGCTCTGCGTCGACGCCGGAAGGATACTGTCGCCGGCGAAGGCGACGAAGGCCCTGCGTGCCGCAGCGATGGACGCCCTTGGCGCAACCATGGGCGAATCGGTAACCCTCGCCGACGGCCTGATCGAGGAGGGAAGCTATTTCAATTATGTCCTTCAATCCCCCCGTGACATCCCGCAGATCGTCGTGGATTTCATCGACCCGGATCGGGACGCCGCGCCGAGGGGCATCGGAGAGCTGCCCTTCCACTGCGTGCCCGCCGCCTTTCTGTCCGCCGCTTCCCAGGCCGCAGGGAGTCCCCTTTCGTCGCTGCCGGCAAGGGTTTCCGACAGCCTGGCGGCGGGCGGCGTCAGATGACCATAACCTTCATCCTGAACGGCGAGGACGTGAGCGTGAGGGCGGCCTCGGGCGACCGCCTCGTCGATGTTCTCCGCGAGGATTTCGGCCTCCTCTCCGCCAAGGCCGATTGCCGCAAGGGCACCTGCGGCAAGTGCCTCGTGCTCGTCGACGGTAGACTCGTGCCGTCCTGCATGATCCCGGCCTTCAAGATCAGGGGCCGCGAGGTCGTCACCCTCGAGGGATATGTGCAGACGATGGAGTACGAGGATCTCAGGAAGGGAATCGAGGAAGCCGGCCTGGAGACCTGCGGCTTCTGCGAATCGGGCCTCATCCTCGCCCTCGGCTCCCTTCTCGAATCGAGCGCCAGACCCACGAGGGAGGAGATACTCGAGACCATTTCCTCGGTGCAATGTCGATGCACGGATCCGGAAACGACCATATCAGCGGCCCTCGCCGCCGCCGACCACCGCTCGAGGAGGACCTACCGCCGTGGTCGCCAGTGAAATCCATTATCCGGCCACGATAGCCGAACTGATCGATCTCCATAGGGAAAATCCCTCCCTCCTCCTCTACGCCGGAGGAACGGAGATACTCCGCGAACGAGGCGGCAGGTTCGTCGACCTCCCTCCCGTCATCGCCCTCCTCGACGGCATCGCGGAGCTGAGGACAATCCATAGAACCGAGGGCTTTGTCGATCTCGGAGCGGGTCTCAAAATCAGCGAACTTCTCGCCATCCGGAAGGGTACCCTACCCGATCCCTTCGTCCGAAGTCTGAGAGGGATAGCGACGCCCGCGATTCGAAATCTGGCTACCCTGGGCGGAAATCTCGCGACGAGGCGACGATTCATGGACACCTGGTCCATCCTCGCCTGCCTCGACGCGACGGTGGAGCTCAGGGACTCCGCGGGTCCACGATGGGTCAACGTAAATCGATTGGCCGACGAGGAGGGAAAGCCTGCCCTGCCGGTGGGGACCCTCCTCACCAAGGTACGCCTCCCCCTCGAAGCCTGGACTCACTCGATCGCGAGGAAGGTCGGCAACCCCGCCTGGCCCTCCGATGAGTCGGCTACCTTCTCGGCCATCGCGCGCATCGAAAAGAATATCGTAATCTCGCTGCGCATGGCATGGGCCGGGACCACGGCTTTCCGCTTTCCCGAATTGGAGGGCCGTGTCGTCGGGCTTAGGCTCCCCATCGACCCCCTGGACAGGTCCGACATAGTGGAGGCCTTCGCGGAAAGGGCGGCCGAACTCGATCCCACGGCGGCTTCCCGTCTCGCTCGCATCGTCGACGCGACACTCGAACTTCTCGGAAGGTAGCATATACATGCCAACAGGAAGACTCTGGCTCATACCGAATCTCATAGCGCCAGGAAGACCGGAGGATGCCCTGCCGGGATCGACCCTCGCCGCGATTCGCGGTACTCGGCGCTTTGTCGTGGAGGGAGAGAAGGCGGCATGGCGCCTCCTCTCGACCCTCCTCGACCGCGAGGCCCTGGCCGCCACGACCCTGGACGTCCTCGACGAACACAGCCTGGCCGAAGCCCTGCCCGGCCTCCTCGCCCCGGCCCTGGCCGGCGAGGATCTCGGCCTCCTTTCCGAGGCCGGCATGCCCTGCGTCGCCGATCCCGGAGCGGCCCTTGTGGCCCTGGCCCATGACAGGGGCCTTCGCGTCATCCCCCTCCCCGGCCCATCTTCGATCATCCTGGCCCTCGCCGCCTCGGGCCTCGACGGCCAGCGCTTTCGCTTTCTCGGCTACCTTCCCCAGGACAGGGAGGGGAGGAGGAATGCGCTGCGCGAGATCGACAAGGGAATACGCTCGGACGGGGCCACGAGGATATTCATCGAAACGCCTTACAGGAACGCCCAGCTCCTCGCCGACTGCCTCGACAGCCTTTCCGCTTCCACGAGGCTCTGCGTCGCCCGGAGCCTCGGATCGGAGACCGAGCAGATCCGCTCGGCGCCGGTCTCCGGCTGGAAGATCTCTCCCATGGAGATAGGCAAGGTTCCGGCGATCTTCCTGGCCGGGAGAGTCCCCAGCCCTCCCCCCGTCTCGAGCCATCAGGGTCGCGATGGCGCCCGTCCTCGCAATAGGCCGGCGAAAAGATGAATTACGAAACGCAGTACCCGGATGCCAGCATCCAGTTCAACCCCTTCGCCTTCGCGAACACCGGCATCGTGAAGGCCCAGAGCCTGCTCAAGATCGACACCTATACCCTCATCACGGTACCCTTCCAGTTCTCCATGAAGCGGGGCATCCTCATCGCCTCCCTATCGCGCGACGAGACGGCCTTCTTCGCGCGCTACGTCGGCGCGGCGGCAAGCCTCAACCTTCATGTCCAGCGCGCGGATCAGAAGGAGCCCATCAAGATCTTCGCGCGTTGCCACGTCTCGAAGGTCGGGCAAATGAAGGATCGGGAAGGCCTCGCCTTGATAGTCCTCGAATGGAAGCCCCTGCCCCCCGACCTCGCCGAGGTCCTGGGGCGCTACCTCGATCTCGTCGAGCGGCTGAAGGTGGAGGCCGGGGACTTTCGCGACAAGGCCATCGTGATCGACGCGGCCAACGCGAAGCGCCTTGGCTACAACAACTACGCCGTTCTCCGCAAGGGACAGGAGCAGTACAAGGTCGCCCTCTTCTCCCTGGCGGCCAATCGCGCCGACTTTCTCATACCCCTCCGCGAGCCCGACAGGACTCCGGGGGAGGATGTGAGTCTGGATCTCTTTTTCCTGAAGTACCGCTTCAATGTCGCGGCGAAGATAGCGAGCTCCCAACGTCTTCCCACGGGGGTTCAGCGCTGCAGGGTAGAACTCGGCTTTTCGGCAGAGCTCGTCCATATACTCGAAGAATGGTTTTGGGGGAGGAGACAGTAGGCCCGAGTTCGTCGCCAGGCGACGAACTCGGGGGATCGACTCGGGCCGATCAGAATCCGAAGATGTCGGAGAGGGTGTAGCCCAGGGCTATGTGTTTCCAGTTCGGGGTACCGAGAACATAGGAACCTTCGACGAAGAAGCCGCCCAAAGCGGCCCGCGCGCCGAGTTCGAGGCCGGGGAAGGGAAAGCCGGCGCTCGTCGCGTAGTAGCCCACGTAGGGCTCGATGAAGGTCGCGCCCTTGCCGATCTTCGCCGCCGCGCGCAGGGGGAAGTCGAAGAAGGTGTAGCTCGAGCTGCTGGTCGAGGTCGTGAAGTAATACAGCCCGATCATGGGGCCAGCCTCGATCCAATCGTTGATCTTGTAGAACAGGGCCCCGTCGAAGCCTCCCCGCAGCGAGGCGAGGGTCGCGATGCCGCTCAAGTCGCCGAAGGCAGAGGGCATGGAATCGAACAGGCCGAAGGACAAGCCCGCGCCGGCGTCGATGGCAAAGGATTTCCGGGGAGCTCCAGCTTCCTGGGCGGACAGGAGCGAGGCTCCCGCCACGACGAGGGCGAGGAACAGCACTGCGAACTTCTTCACAAAAACCTCCGAAATGATGAATAGATAGGATGAACCACGGCGATGGTAGCAGTTATGCGACACTAGCTTCAATCGTTTCGCGGTGGATAACGTCGAATCTCGAGCACACGAAGTAATTTTCCGCGCTCAACGTGGCTCGGGTCCGAACAGGATTTCCGGCGAAAAACCTTGTCCCCCTCCCCCGGGACTCGTAATTTTGTCGCCAGGAGAAGCAAAAGTGGAAGAAGAGAAAAAGTCCGAGACGGTGGCCGGGGGCCGGGCCTCGAGCGGCCGCGGGCCGGGAAACCGGGATTGGTGGCCGAAGAGCCTCGATCTCGACATGCTGCATCAGCATTCCTCGAAGTCCAATCCGATGGGCGAGGATTTCGATTATCGCAAGGAGTTCCTGAGTCTCGATTACGCGGGCCTCAAGAAGGACCTCGCCGAACTCATGACGAAATCGCAGGAGTGGTGGCCGGCCGACTTCGGCAATTACGGCCCCCTCTTCATCCGCATGGCCTGGCATTCGGCCGGGACCTACCGTTCGGGCGACGGACGTGGCGGCGGCGGCAGGGGAAGCCAGCGCTTCGCGCCCCTCAACAGCTGGCCGGACAACGTCAATCTCGACAAGGCCCGCCGCCTCCTTTGGCCGATCAAGCAGAAGTACGGCCGCAAGATATCCTGGGCAGACCTCATGATTCTCGCAGGCAACGTGGCTCTAGAATCGATGGGCTTCAAGACCTTCGGTTTCGGCGGAGGGCGCGAGGACATATGGGAGCCCGAAAAGGACCTGTACTGGGGCTCCGAGGAGGAGTGGCTCGGCGACAGGCGCCACACCGGGGAGCGGGACCTCGAGAATCCCCTGGCGGCCGTCCAGATGGGGCTCATCTACGTCAATCCCGAGGGACCCAACGGCAATCCCGATCCCCTCCTCGCGGCCAGGGACATCCGCGAGACCTTCGCCCGGATGGCGATGAACGATGAAGAGACCGTCGCCCTCATCGTCGGCGGCCATTCCTTCGGCAAGACCCACGGGGCCGGCGCGCCGGGGCATGTCGGGCCCGAACCCGAGGCCGCCCCCATCGAGGAGCAGGGTCTCGGTTGGAAGAGCGCTTTCCGGAGCGGAAGGGGCGACGACACGATTGGCGGCGGCCCCGAGCTCACCTGGACGACGAGCCCCACCAAATGGAGCGGGAACTTTCTCGAGAACCTCTTCGGCTACGAATGGGAGCTCAGCACGAGCCCCGCCGGCGCCAAGCAATGGAAACCCAAGGGCGGGGCTGGCGCGGGAACGGTACCCAAGGCACACGACCCCTCGAAGCGGGTCGAGCCGGGGATGCTCACTACCGACCTCTCGCTTCGATTCGATCCGGTTTACGAGAAGATCAGCCGGCGCTTTCTTGAGCATCCCGAGGACTTGGCCGAGGCCTTCGCCAGGGCCTGGTTCAAACTCACCCACCGCGATATGGGCCCAAGAGTGCGATACCTCGGGCCTGAGCTGCCGCAGGAAGAACTCCTCTGGCAGGACCCCCTTCCCGCGGTGGACCACAAGTTGATCGAGGCAGACGACATAGCTGCCCTCAAGGCCAGGGTTCTGGCCTCGGGACTCAGCGTCGCCCAACTCGTGGCGACGGCCTGGGCCGCGGCCTCGAGCTTTCGCGGCTCGGACAGGCGTGGAGGCGCCAACGGCGGGCGAATCCGCCTCGCGCCACAGAAGGACTGGGAGGTCAACGAACCGGCGAAGCTCCAGAAGGTCCTCACGCTCCTCGAAGGCATAAGGTCGACCTTCAACGCCACGGCCACGGGCGGCACGAAGATTTCTTTCGCCGACCTCGTCGTCCTCGCCGGCTGCGCCGGCGTCGAAGAGGCGGCGCGCAGGGCCGGTTTCGACATCGTCGTACCCTTCACGCCGGGCCGCAGCGACGCCACGCAGGAGCAGACCGATACGGTCTCCTTCGCCTTCCTCGAAGCCAGGGCCGACGGCTTCAGGAACTACCAGAAGGCGCGCTTTGCGATCCCGGCCGAGGAACTCCTCGTGGACAGGGCCCAGCTCCTCAGCCTCAGCGCTCCCGAGATGACCGTCCTCGTAGGAGGGCTCCGGGTCCTCGGCGCCAATTACGGCGACAGCAAACACGGGGTCTTCACGGATC
>DATKTD010000070.1:0-21011 GCA_035531315.1 Rectinemataceae bacterium | reverse complement strand
GTGGAGGGTCCCGGGGCCCTGCCGATGGCGGGCATCGTAGTCGCGAGCCTCGCCACGGCCATCAAAGCTCCCTTCGCGCGACCGGCTCTGGGCGACCCGGTCCTGCCGCCCTTCCTCCTCCCCATCCTCGACGCCCTCGATTCGCTCAACTTCCTCTGCTTCGTCGACGCCGAGGGCTTTCCCCGCCTCGTGCCCGTCCTCCAGGCCCGGAGCGCAGGAAGTTCGCGCATCGTCTTCACGCCGGGGCCCTGGGGCGCCGAGCTCGCCGCGATTCCCGAAGGCGCGAAGGCGGCCCTCTTTTCGATGAACCTCAAGATGGAGAGCTTCCTCGCACGGGGAGTCTATTCATCGCGGATGGGCGGGGGCTCGGCCAGCAAGGGGCTGGCCAGCAAGAGCTTGGCCGGCATCGACCTCGACTTTCTCTACGACTCTGCCCCTCCCCTTCACGGACAGGTCTGGCCACCTCGGCCCCTGGAGGTCCTGGTGGAGGCCTGAGGGACTAGGGGCCGGGACAAAGGCCTGGGCGAAACTAGTGAGTTCGTTATCGCTCCAGCCAGGTCCATTTCGACACCTTTATGCGGTTCTTCCGCTTTAATTGGGTCTTCTGGATGTGGGTGCCGATGTACTGTTCGAGATAGGCATGGGGTTTCTTCGGGTCGGCCATGCTGGCGAAGCTGATCGAGCGGGAATCCTTCGCTATGTCCCGGCCTGCGGCGTCGACGGCCTTCCACGCGAAGAAAAATCCCTCGTCCCCCTTCGTTATCTCGACGAGGGCTGAGCCCTCCGGCTCGTACAAATCGCCCGCGATCTGCAATTCCAGTTTCGCTTTGATGTTCCCCTCCTCCCTGCCGCGAGCCCCTGTCCCTGCGAAGGGAACCTGAGGTCCCGCATCGAAGGCAGGATCCTATCATGCCGAGGCGTCGCAGGTTCGAGGGTGTATTAACAAGGGGAGGCCGGGCGGGCTATCGTCTGTCCCCATGGCACGACCCTCCGAATACCTCGCCGGCCTCGGCTACGCCTCGATCTTCGGCCTCTCCTTCCTCGTCACGAAGGGAAGCCTCGAAGTCCTCGCGCCCTTCGAGCTTCTCTTCCTCCGCTTCGCCTTGGCCGCCCTCATCCTGGGCGCCCTCGCCATATTCCGCGTCATCAAGCTGGACTTCCGCGGCAAGAGCCTCGGCAACCTCGCCCTGGCCTGTCTTTTCCAGCCCTTCCTGTATTTCATCGGGGAGACCTTCGGTGTCCGCGACTCGGCCTCGAGCACGGCCGGCCTCGTCATCGGCGTCCTTCCCGCCGTCGGCACCATCCTCGGCGCCATCATGCTGGGCGAGGCCGTGGGTCTCCTCCAGGGCCTCTTCCTCGGGCTTTCGGTCCTCGGCGTGGGGGCCATCGCCCTCTTCGGCGGCGCGGCCGACGGCGCCACGGGGAGCCCGGCGGGCTTCGTCTTCCTCCTCGGCGCGGTGGGAAGCGCCGCCCTCTACAACATCTTTTCGCGCCGCTCGAGCAGGGTCTTCACGCCGATCGAAACGACCTTTGCGATGATGTGGAGCGGGGCCATCCTCTTCGGTCTCCTCGCCGTCCTGGGCGGGGCGGGCGCCTTCGAGGGAAGCTTCGCCCGCGGCACGGGCTTCGGTCCGGAGCTCCTTTCGCGGGCCTGGAAGGCCGCTCCGGGCATCGTCTATCTGGGGGCCCTCTCCTCGGTCCTCGCCTTCTTCTTCATCAACTTCACTCTGTCGCGGCTCAGGGTCTCGCAGTCCATCGTCTTCTCGAATCTCACCACGGTGATCTCGGTGGCCGCCGGCGTCCTCATCCGGGGGGAGCCCTTCGGTATCGCCCAACTCGCCGGCTCGGCCATGATCGTGGCCGGGGTCTGGGGTACGAACGCCTTCGCCTCGAGCAGGCCGGTCAAGGCCCATGGGCCGTGATTTCTGCTGGGCCTGCCGCCGCCCCAAGGCCTCCTGCCTCTGCCCCACCAAACCCCCGATGGAGACGGCGACGAAGATCGTCCTCCTCATGCATCCCATGGAATGGAAACGCGAGAAATGCACGACGGGGAGGCTCGCCTGTCTGAACATCGCGGACAGCGAAATCCTTCCCGGTCTCGCCTTCGACGAAGACCCTCGCTTCCGCGCCTTGGTCGACGATCCGCATAACCTGCCCATGCTCCTCTATCCCGGGAAGGGGGCGATCGACCTGGGCACCACGCCCTTTCCCCGCGAGATACTCGAGGGCAGGCGCCTCGTCGTCTTCCTGATCGACGCCACCTGGGCCTGCGCCAAGGCCGTCGCGCGGGAGAGTCCCGGCCTCATGGCCCTCCCCCGCCTCATGTTCACGCCGAAGGAAAAGAGCCGCTGGATCATCAAGCGTCAGCCGGCCGAATGGTGCCTCTCGACCCTCGAGGCGACCCACGAGCTCCTCATCGCCCTCGACGAGGCCGGGGTCGATTCCTACCCCGACAGGGTGCGTCTCCTCGATGTCTTCGCGAGAATGCAGGCCTACCAGGTAGAACGTCGCGACCGCGACGGGCAGGCGCGCTACATCCATCACGGCTAGCCGGACGATCGGGCATTGTCCGCTTCGGAAGACGGCACTACAATGCGGCCCATGCGAATATATCCGCTCGAGAACTCGGTCATGCGCTATTCGTGGGGCAGCACGAATGGGCTGACCGAGGTTCTCGGGATCGCCAACGAGACGGGAGCTCCGCAGGCCGAGATATGGATGGGCGCCCACCCCAAGGCGCCTTCGACCCTCATTCTCCCCGAGGGTCGCAGATCCCTCGACGAGATGATCGCCTCCGATCCCCTGCGCATGATAGGTCCCGATGTCGCCACGCGTTACAAGAACAGGCTGCCCTTCCTCTTCAAGGCCCTCTCCGCCGCCAAGCCCCTTTCGATCCAGGTCCATCCCGCCGCCCGCAAGGCCGAAAGGGGATTCGAGAAGGAAAACCACGCGGGCATAGGCAGAGACGCCCCCGAGCGCAACTACCGCGACGCCAATCACAAGCCCGAATTGTCGGTGGCCCTGACCCATTTCGAGGCCCTCATCGGCTTCAGGCCTCCCGAAGAGATCACCGCCTTCGGAAGGCTCCTCGGCACGCGATCCTACCATCGTCTCTTCGACAAGCTCGAGAAGGGCCAGGGCAGGATGGAGCTCTCGGTCTTCTTCTACTCCCTCATGACGCTTCCGAGCGAGGCGAGGTTGGGGCTGATCGACGCGACCGTCGAGGCCGCGGGGCAACGTCTGGCCTCCGGGGAGGCGGGGGCCGACGAGGCCCAGGCCTGGGAATGGGTGCTCAAGCTTTCCAGACTCTGGCCCGGCGACATCGGGGTCTTGGCCCCCCTCGTTTTCAACGTCCTCGCCCTCGAACCCGGCGAGGGTATTTTCATAAGGCCGGGGCAACCCCATGCCTATCTATGCGGCACGGCCCTCGAGATCATGGCCAATTCGGACAATGTCATCCGCTGCGCCCTCACCGAAAAACACGTCGACATCGCCGAATTCATCTCGATCCTCGGTTTCGAGGCCGGGAAACCGGCGAAGGCCGAGACGACAAAGACGGCTCCCGGAGTAGAAAGGTTCAATTGCGATGTTCCCGAGTTCTCCCTTTCGCGGATCGACGCCTCGTCGAGGCCGACCTTCGCGGTGAAGGGTCCGGAGATCCTCCTCTGCACCGAGGGCCGGGTGTCCATAAGATCGGAGGACAGGGGCCACGAACTCGGACGCGGCGCATCGGTCTTCGTCTGCGCCTCCGCCGGCCAGTGGACGGCCGGCGGCGCGGGGGTCCTTTGGCGGGCGACCGTCGGCGAGTCCGCGGTCCAAGGCCAGGGGCCCGAGCGCCTGTCGGCCCTGTCGTGACGATCTGGGCCGACGGCGACAGTCTCCAGGCGGAACTGCGCAGGCTCCTCGAATCGAGGTGCCTGCGCGAGGCCGTCAGGGAGGGTGGGCCCCGCTTCAAGCTCGTCTATGTGGCCTCGCGGCCCCTCCGCGTGCCCGAGGGCATCGCTTTCATCCTCGTCGAGCCCGGCAGGGATGCCGCCGACCGCCGCATCGAGGCGGAATCGGCGAAGGGCGACCTCGCGGTCACGAGGGACCTGCCCCTGGCCGAGATCCTCGCCGCCAAGGGTCTCTTCGTCCTCAACGACAGGGGCGAATGCTTCGACCTCGATACGGCGCGGGAAAGGCGATCGATCAGGGACGAGGCTGCGCGGCTACGCGCCCTCGGCCTGGCCCCCGAGTCGCCCAGAAAGCGCAGCTGGGGCCCCCGTGAGCTCAGGACCTTCGCCGACGCCTTCGACCGCAGCCTGCAGAAGTCCCTCCGCGAGGCAGGGAGGGAAATCCGTGGCGCGGCGAATCAGGGCGAGGTAAGGGTGGAGGGCGAGGGGGCCGGGAGGGGCGAGAGTTCGGAAGCGGGCGACTGAAGACTCTGCGTCCCGGCGGGCAGGGCCTGCTCCGGCGTCGTCGCTCCGGGGGCACTCACACCGGGACTTCCCGCGCCTGAAGTGGCTCCGCCGCCCTGGCCCGCGACAGCTGCCGCGTCTCCCGGCGCCGCCGGCTCCAGGGAGGGGAGGTAGCGCCGCGCGAGGAAGTCGTAGCGCTCCTGCAGTATCAGCGAACGACCGAACCAGTCGGGGCGGTATTTGATGGGCGAGGAAAGGATGGCGACGAGACGGGCTCCCTCGTCGCGGCTCAGGCCTCGCACGCCCTTGTCGTACCACCTCCTCGTGGTGGCCTCGACGCCGAAGAGGCCCTTGCCCCACTCGGCGTAACCGAAATAGAGCTCGAGGATCCTGTCCTTGCCGAGGATGGCCTCGAGTTCAACCGTCACGAGCACCTCGAGGTACTTTCTGAGGTAGGACTTGGCCGGCACGAGGAAGAGGGTTCGCGCGACCTGCATGGTGAGGGTGGAGCCCCCGTACATGGGCCGGTCGAGACGCTTGTCGATCTCATAGGCCCGCTTGATCGCCTCGAAGTCGAAGCCGTGATGCTCGTAG
This sequence comes from Rectinemataceae bacterium, assembly GCA_035531315.1. Classification (GTDB taxonomy): domain Bacteria; phylum Spirochaetota; class Spirochaetia; order Treponematales; family Rectinemataceae; genus CAIJMU01. The sequence goes on along the minus strand of DATKTD010000070.1, from coordinate 16,020 downwards.
AATTTGTAGTCCTCCACCGAGATCAGCATGGACCTGAGCCATACGGGGATCGTCTTCAGGGGCAGGGGTCTCGCCGGCCTGATCTTCCAGCCGTCGGCCCAGGCCCGCCAGGCCATCAGCACGGTCGCCGAGGGTTGTATGAATTTATAGGACAACACGAGGAGGGAGGTCGTGCCGATCCAAAAGAGGTGGAGGGCGAGGATGAGGCCGAGGACTGCGCGGACTATCGCGCGTGGATCCCTTCCGCCCGCGACCTGGGCCTGGCGGGAGCCTCCCCCATCCGGGAGGAGGGCGGGAGAAAGGCCGAGGGCCAAGCGGCCCCTGCAGCCATGGGCGAACTCGAGGGCGGCCTGGCCTCCACCCTTGACGAGGGCGAGTTCGGCAGGCCACCAGGCTTTCCGCCTGCGCCGAAAGCGGCCCGGCAGGCTCATGCGATCAAACATCAATTCCGCCTAGCGTATGTCGAAGTAGTAGCGCTGGATGTAGGCCACGCGATCGTTCGCCCCCGACCAGAACTGCGAACGGGGCCAGGCGCTGACGATCTGCCGGTAGAGGCCAAGAGCCTTGGCGACATCCCGCGAAGATGAATTCAACTCGTAGGCCTGGGCCTCGAGCCAGAGGGCCTCGTCGGCAGATGGGCCCTGGGGAGAGAGGGCGAGATAGCCCTGGGCGGCGGCTATGGTCGTGGGAGCCCTGCCCGCGGCGTACTCGGCGCGGGCCGTGGCCAGGAAGGCCTCGGGGCTGCCCGGGGCCGGAGGAGGGATTTGGCTCGACCCGCTCGCCGATGTCGCCTGGCCGGCCAGACCGCTCGGGGCCGGGGAAACCGCGCCGCTCGGTGACGAAGAGGGCGCGCCGCTCGGGGCCGAAGCGGCTCCCCCTCCGGCATAGGAACCGGCGAGGGCCTGGGCCGACTGGGCAACCTGAGCCGCCTGGGCGGAGGCCTGTTGGGCCGACTGGAGCAGGCCTCCCTGCGCGTTGGGCGGAACCGGGAGGGTCGCAGGGCTTGAAGCCGCGACGGCGGCCGAGGACTGGGACGTGGCGCCGACCGGAGCCGCTGCGGCCGCCGGCGACTGGGGCGAGACCGTAGCGGGGCTCGAGGGCGAGGCTGGCGTCCCGACGACCGCGGAGGGGGCCATCGTGGCGGCCTGCCCAGCGGCGGTGCCCGGACCGGCAGTCGCGATCGTCCCCTGACTCTGGGCCTGAACGGACGCGGAGGGAAGGAGGGTACCCTTCGGCAACACCGAAAGATGCACCAGCTCCTCGGTCGTCGTGCCGTTCTGGAGGTCCTGGCGCAGGAATCGCAGATTGTATTCGCCGAGCTTCGAGGCGAGGAGGGTGAAGAGAGCGCCCGCCCCCTCGAAGCGCCGCGAGTCGTAGAGGACCCCGTCCTTGCCGTCCCTTTCGCCGAGGTAGGTCCAGCCCGTCCCGACAAAGGGTATCGAGGCCATGCCGCCGAGCTCCACCTGGAAGCTCCGCTGCGGACTGGGGGGCGGGGCGACGGAGGCGTCGACGATCGGCACCAGGGATTGCGGAATGGAAGGAATCGTCTCGACCTTGGCCGGCTGGACGGGGGCCTGGGGGCTTGCCGCGACGAGGGGGGCAGCGGGGGCCGGATGGGGGGCCGGCTTTTTGGCCGCGGCCTTTGCCGCCGCCTCGGCCTTGGCCCGCGCTTCGGCTTCCGCCTTGGCCTTGGCTTCCGCATCCGCCTTGGCCTTGGCCGCGTCGGCGCCCTGGCTCGCCGCGGCCGTCCCCGGAGCGCTCGCCGCCCCGGCCTGGAGCTTGGCCGGGAGGGCCGGTTCGCCGAGGGCCATGGGGGTCGTCGCGGTGGCCATGGCCATGGGGGCCTTGGCCATGGGGGCCTTGCGGATTGCCTGCCCGAGATCGGGGGCGATCGCTGTCCTCACGACGGAGGGCTCGGGAAGGCCGATCACGAGAATGGGACCGAGGGGAGGGGCGAGGCGCCTCTCGGCGGAATACCATGGCGTTTCTGCCGGAGGCTGGGGGGCCAGAGCGCTCGCCTTCGGGGGCTCGGCGGAGGGGGCCGCCGGGGGCTTTGTCGCACAGGAGGCGAGGAGGAGGGCCACGAAGGCGATGAGGGGAAGGCCATTGCGGAAAGAGCCCGCAAAACGGGGTCCTTTCATGGCACGGCCCCGAAGAGGGCGTCCATCGCTCGATCGTTCCTTCCGGCAATCGGCGCCGCGGCACCCGCGTCAAGGACCGGGGCGAGGCGTCGGATGTCCTCGTCAGTATAGGGAATGTGCGGCTCCCTTTCCAAGGGAGGGCTCAGGTCCAGGGCGGGATCGGGAGGGAGGAGGAGGCGGGATGCGGCGGCCCGGCCTTCGGGGGTCGGAGGCCTGAGTTCCGCCTGGGCGGGCTGGGAGGGAGGGGCGGCATTCACGATTATGGAGACCACGAGGAGGGCGAGGCAGAAAAGGACGAGGGCCGCGAGACCGGCGACGAAGGGGGGCTTCGACAGGAGATCCTTGCCGACGGCTGTCATGTCGATGCGGCGCCGAGCCGCGGCAGTCTTCGACGGGAGGGCGTTGGGGACGAAGCTCTCGTCGGGCTCGGGGCTGTGGTCCTCGAGCTCCTGGAAGGGCTCCTCCGCCACCGGGCGCTCCCGCTTCGGCAGGAAGGGCAGCTTGTCGAGAAGGGGCCTAAGCCTGTCGAGAAGCTGGGCGAGGAAGGCGGGGGCGGCCATGCCCTAGTCCGCGTCCCCCGATGGGGGCTCTTCGGTCGCTTCGGGAGTCGAGGCGATGGCTTCTTCGACGAGGGCCTTCTCGGAAGGCGGTGCCTTCTCGGAAGGCCGCGCCTCCTCGGAAGGCGACACATCCCCGGCGCTCGGGGCCTCGGTGGCGGCCGGCTCCCTCATGGGCAGGGCTCGCCTCGGGACGGGGATCTCGGGAGGCAATTCCTTGCCCTCCTCGTACTCGACCTCCTCCTCGTCCATCGGGGTTATGGGCTCGGGCACGCGGATTGCGGCCCCATCGGAACGCTCGAGACGGACGCCGATGGCCTTGGTGACGCCCGATTCCTCCATCGTGACGCCGAGGAGGCTGTCCGCGCCCGTCACCGTCTTCTTGTTATGGGTAATTACGACGAACTGGCTCGTGCGCCCGAACTCGCGGAGAAGGTTGACGAAGCGGATGACGTTCTGCTCGTCGAGGGCCGCGTCGATCTCGTCGAGGAAGCAGAAGGGCGAGGGTCTCACCATGTAGGTGGCGAAGAGGAGGGCGATGGCCGTGAGGGTCTTCTCGCCACCCGACAGGAGGGAGATGGCCTCCAGCTTCTTGCCCGGGGGCTGGGCGTAGATCTCGATGCCCGACTCGAGGACGTGGTCGGGATCGACGAGGCGGAGCTCGCCCCGGCCGCCGCCGAAGAGGCGCCGGTACATATTGTGGAAGTTCTTCTTGATGCGGTTGTAGGTCGTGAGGAAGAGCTCCGCGCTCTCGTTGCGGATCTCGTCGGTGATGCGCTTGAGGTCGGCCTTGGCGGCCTCGAGGTCAGCGAGCTGGGCCGAGAGGAAGTCGTAGCGTTCCTTCACCTCCCCGTACTCCTCGGGGGCCATGAGGTTGACGGAACCGAGGTCCTTGAGCTTCTGCCTGAGTCCCGAAAGGGCGTCGCGTAGCTCCATCACCGGCGTTCTAATCTCGAACATCCTCGTCTCGTACTCCATGAGGTCGCGGGAGTACTGTTCGCTGAAGTTCTCCTTGACGTTTCGGATCTCCGTCTCGGTCTGGGCAAGTCCCATGTGAAGCCGCTCGAGCTCGGACTGCACGGCGCCGAGCCGGTCGATGCGCTTCTTGACCTCGTCCTGGCGCTTGGCGAGGTCGGAGTTCTTGAGCGAGATCTCGCGCTCGAGACGGGCCACCTCGGCCTGGAGCTCCCTGCCCTTCCTCTCGATGTCGGCGAGCTCCGAGTCGACCTCCCCGAGTTCCTCCTCGGCCTCGCCGAGGCGCTTGCCCTCGAGGAAGAGCTCGTTCTCGAGCTCCTTGAGGAAGGCCTCCTGCGAGGCTATCTCCCGGCGCAGGATGGCGAGGGCCTCGGCGCCGGCCTGGGCCTGGGTCTCCACGCGGATGCGGTTGCCGCGGAGCTCGCCGAGGGTGGCGCGGTATTCGGCGAGCTTCTCGGCGAGGGAAAGGTTCTCCGAGCGAAGGGAAGTTATGCGCTCCCTCCGCTCGATCACGCCCTTCTCGCAGGTGGCGATGTCGCGGTCGATGGCCCGCTTCTTCGTGATTATGCCTTCCGGCGAGAGGAACTCGTCGATGAAGGAGGGGGTGGCGCGGCGGTACTCGGCGATGCGTCCGCGCAGTTCGGAGGCCGCGGAGATGGCCCCCGCGAAGGCCTCGCGGATAGAGGCGAGGACGGCTCGGACATCCTTGGCGTTGAGGTCCTCGGTCTTGGAGAGGTCCTCCAGAATGGCGGCCTTCCCGCCCAACCTCGCCTCGAGAAGGCCGAGCAGCCCCTCGATGGCCTCCTCCGCCCTGGCCCTCTCGGCCGCGGAGTAGCCCGAGTCGCGCAGTCGCGAATCGAGCTCGGCGACGATATCCTCGGTGATCGCGTCGAGGTTGACCCGGGCGGCGGCCATGTCCTCCTCGAGGCCGAGGATCTCCTCCTCGGCGCCACGGATGGCCGCGTCGTTGTCCCGAACGCGCCCCTCGGAGAGGGCGATGCTCTTCTCGAACTCGGCGATGTTCGCCTCGATCTCCCTGAGCCTCGCCTTGAGCGAGGAGAGATCGCCTTCCTTTTCCGCCTCGTCCTCGCGGAAACCCTCGATCTTGTCCCTGGTGGACTTCGCCCGAAGTTCGGCCTGGGCCATCTTGGCCTTGGCCTCGACGACGCGCTCGGAAAGGAGGGAACGCTGCTTTTCCTTGCCCACCTTCTCCACGGCGAGGCCGTAGACGGCCTTCTGGTGTTGGACGAGGGTCGACTCCATCCCGTTGACGATATCGAGATTCTCCTCGAGGGAGAGATTGATGCCGTCGATCTCGCCCTTGAGCTGGTCGCGGGCCTTGGTCTTGGCGGCGATTTCCTCGTCGCGCCTATCCTTCTCCTGGACGAACTGGCGGAGACGGAGGAGGTGGAGGTCGAGCTCGCCCTCGAAGATCTGGTCGCGGAGGAGGCGGTATTTCAGCGTCTTTTCGGATTGGGTCTTCAGGGTATCGTGGCTGCGCTTGACCTCGGCCACGGTCACCGAGACCACGCGCATGTTCTCCTCGGTGCGCTCGAGCTTGAGCTCGGCCTCGCGGCCCTTCACCTTGTGTTTGGTGATGCCGGCGGCCTCCTCGAAGAGGTAGCGCCTTTCCTCGGGCTTCGAGGAAAGGATCTGGTCGATCCTGCCCTGCTCCATCACCGAGTAGGCCGACTTGCCGACACCGGTGTCCCAGAAGAGCTCGCGCACTTCCTTGAGCTTGGCCTGTTTACCGTTGATGAAGAACTCGCCCTCGCCCGATCGGTAAAGGCGGCGCTTGATCGCTATCTCGGGGGCGTCGATGGGAAGGATCGAATCCTCGTTGGAGATGGTGAGGGTGACCTCGGCCACGCCGAGAGCCTTGCGGGTCTCCGTGCCGTTGAAGATGATGTCTTCCATCGAGTCGGCGCGGAGACTCCTCGCCGACTGCTCGCCGACGACCCACTTGATCGCGTCCACGACATTCGACTTGCCGCAGCCGTTCGGCCCGAGGAGGGCCGTGATGCCGTCGGCGAAGACGATGGGGGTGCGATCGGCGAAGGACTTGAAGCCGAATATCTCTATGCTTTTCAGGAACACGAATTGCCCTCGTTGGCTGGGTCTAGTGACAGGACTGTAGCACGCGAAAGGGCGACGGGACAAGCAAAGCCCGGACGCGATCGTCGTCCCGGGCCGGGACCGGGCCGGGGCTCGGGCTGTCTTCGATCGGGATTTCCGCTATATATATGGCGGGGTCGAGGAGGACTCGCAATGGAAATGGCAGATCTCGAAGTGCCCGCCGTCGACCCGGCCATCGCCATCAGAAGGCGCGCCATATTCGCTCTCTCGCTCATCGCCCTCCTCGTCGGGGCCAGCCTTGCCGCCATCCAGCTGGCCCTCGCGCAGGGCAAGGACGACAGCCGCGTCGTCAATGTCTCCGGCCGCCAGCGGATGCTCAGCCAGAAGATCGCGAAACTTTCCCTCGAAATCTCGACCGCCCCTGATGTTTCGGGCCGGATCGGGCCGGTAAGGGATCTCTACGAAGCGCTGATGATCTTCCAGGGCAGCCACGACGGCCTCATCGCGGGCAGCGCGACCTTGGGCGTCAACGGGAAGAACAGCCATACGGTACGGGCGCTTTACAAGGCCATCGAGCCCTCCTACGCCACGATCCTGGCCGCTGCCTCGGCGCTCCGGCTCAGAGCCGTCGCCTCCGATGCCAGCGGGGAGGAACTCAAGGCGCTGAGCGCGACGATCCTGGCCGAGGAAGGAAGTTTTCTCGCGGGCATGAACGCCATCGTCTGGCGGTACGACGAGGAAGCCTCGCTCAGAAGGAGCCAAATCAGCGCCCTCGAAATCGGTTTTTTCGGACTCACCCTCATTGTCCTCGTCCTGGAGGCCCTTCTCATCTTCCGCCCCGCCGAGATCCAGCTGAGTCGGTCCTTCCGCGAACTCCACAAGGCCATCGTGATACTCCGCGAAAAAGCCACCTACGATCCCCTCACGAGTCTTTATAACAGGGGGACGGGCCTCCTCCTCCTCGCCCACGAAATGGAGAAGGCCAGGCGCTCGGGACAGCGGTTCTCGCTCTGCTTCCTCGATCTCGACGGACTCAAGTCGATCAACGACCGCTTCGGGCACGAGGAGGGAGACCGCTATATCGCGGGCTTCGCGGGCATCATCCGCGGCTCGATCCGCGCCGAAGACATGGCCTTCCGCTATGGCGGGGACGAATTCGTCCTCGTCCTTGCCAGCGACCAGACAGGGGCCGAATCGCAGATGGAACGCCTCGTCGACGCGGCCGCGACAGGCGATCCCGAGACCCACAGGCCTTGGGCCTTCAGTCACGGCGTCGCCTCCTTCGCCCCGGGTTTCGACGGCGACATGGAAGCCCTCATCGCCCTGGCGGATCAGAGGATGTATTCGATGAAGGAAGCTCATCGAAGAGATGGCCTGAGTCCGCTCAGGGAATAAAAAATCCGGCCCTGGGGCCGGATCGAGCGGCCCTTCGAGGCCGACGGTACTTCACGATTGGAATGACTCTCCCGACGCGACGCCCTCTCAGGCCTGGTCCTGATGGACGAGGATGGTATAGGCGGCCTCCGGACTCGGGGCGCCCATGAGGCCCTCGCGGAGCTCGGTCGACTTGAGATGGGATGAAAAAAAGGAAAGGGTCTGAAGATAGTAGGCATGCTGATTATAGGCGGAGGCGATCATGAAGAGGAGACGCACGGGCACGTCGTCGAGGCTCTGAAAATCGATTATATCGCAACGCGATATGCCGACCGAGACGACGAGGTCGGTGACGGAGGAAAGCCTGACGTGGGGAATGGCAATGCCCCGACCGATGGCGGTGCTCATGAGCTCTTCGCGGCGGAGGATCTCGGAGAGGAGCTCCTGGCGATTCTTGATCTGGGGGGCGGTGGCGAGGTTTTCGGCGAGGGCGACGAGGGCGTCGCGCTTTTTCGCGTGATTCAAGATGAGGATGCGATCCGGGGAGATGATGTTCTGAACCTGGACGGACGAGAAGCCGGTGCCGCTGCGGCTCGAAGAGAGCCGCTCGTTGACCCAGTGCTCAATCTCGCTCTTCTTGAAGCGCCACACCGTGCCGATCTTGCCCGAAGGGATCTCTCCCTTTTGGGCCCAGTCGTAGACGGTTCGTTCGGACACGCGAAGATAGCGGGCAACTTCCTCTATCGTAAGGATATCGTCATCCATGCGAAAAACTCCTGAGCACTCCCGGAATTATGCAGAATAATGCAAGGATTTCAATGAAATGTCAAGGGACGACCAGGAAGACAAGGAGAGATTTGTCGATTAGTCATTTGACTAATGTTAGTCGGTCGACTAAAATCCTCTACTAGATATGGTTCCGGCAGCCATCGGTCCCGGAGCATGGAAGGAGTTCCCATGACCCTGTCCCTCCCCACACTGTCCAGAATGGCCGCTCTTGGCGCGACGCTCTGCCTCATGACCCTCCCCCTCAGGGCGACCCCGAGCGCCGACGAGCTCCTGGCCGCCGTCGATGCGCGGCTCTTCCTCGAGTCCTATGTCTCCCGCGTCACCATGGAAACCCTCGAGCCCGGCTCCCCTCCCCGTTCCATGACCTTCCTCGGACAGAGCAGGAAGGACAGGGGTACCTACCTCGAGATCGTCGAGCCGGCGCGGACGAGGGGAACCCGCTTCCTCCAGCTCGACGGCAGCCTTTGGATGTTCAATCCCAAGGCCGGCTCGGCCAATGCCCTCAGGCTCTCCTCCCGCGATTCCTTCCAGGGCTCGACCTTCTCGAACGCCGATGTCGGCAAGAGCCAGTTCTCCGACGACTACTCGCCGAGCCTCGCCCCCGACGCCCTCCTCGACCATCCCGAGTACGGCAAGGTCGAGTGCTACGCGATCGTGGCCACGGCGAAGACGGAGACGGCGGCCTACGGCAAAATCGTCATATATATAAGGAAATTGGACTCCATGCCCCTCAGGATGGAGTACTACGCGAAATCCGGCCTCCTCTTCAAGAAGATGACGCTCTCGAAAATCAGGGATTTCGGCGGCTTCGTCCGCCCCTCCGTCATGACCATGGAGAGCCTCGACAAGGCCGGCACCGTCACGACGCTGACCATGGAAGCGCTCGAGAAAAAGAATGTCCCTATTTCGGTCTTCAACAAAAATTATCTTACGAGGTAGGACGATGAGGACAGATCCGCTCGCGGCCTCCGCGGGCCTTCCCGCGACGGTGCTGGGCATCGCCCTCCTGGTCTTCGCTCCGCCTCCCCTTTTCGCCGCCGACGCGGAGGCGGGGGGCTGGACCATGTCGGCCGACGCCGCGGCGGGGGCGACCCTCGCGGCGGACGGCATCGACCCCGCCTCGGCCGATTCCGCGGCCCTGTGGGTCCTGTCGGCCAACTTCCTCCACCGCTACGAGGGCCAGGGCTGGGGCCTCGTCCTCTCCGACTCCCTCGACCTTTCGGGAAAGGCCGCGGCCGCCTCCGGCACGGGGGGAACGGAGACCCTCCCCGCCTTCGCGCCCCTCCTCAGCGTCTACGAGGCATACGCCCGCCTCGACATCGGCGATTGGGGACAACTCTTCGTCGGTAAAAGGCGGATGGGTCTGGGCATCGGCACCGTCTTCGCGCCGGGCGATCTCATCGATCCCCGCTCGGGTTTCTGGGACCAGAAGACGGGTTTCAGCGGCATCGATTTCGCGGCCAGCCTCGGCTCGGATGTCGCGCTCAGAGCCGCCCTGAGCCTCGACGCCAATTTCTCGGCCTGGGCAGCCGGTATGGCGGCGAAGAGCGCCGACGCCCAGGCGGCCGCCGACCTCGCCGCCGCGACGGCCAGCGGGGTGCTGCCGAGCGCCCTCATCCAGGCGACCAAGATTCGCGCCGATGCCGCCTACGCCGCAGCCCTCGACGGCTCGGCCGGTCCCGCCGACCCCCGCCTCATGACCTGGGCCTTCTCGACGGACGCCCAACTCGGCAGCCTCCAGCTCGCCGCGGCCGGAGTCTACAGACCAGAGGCGATCGAAAGACCTTCCCTCGGTTTCTCCTACGACTTCGGCGGCCTCATCCTCCAGGCCGAGGCCGCGGCGGAGTTATTCGCCGACGGTGCGGCCTCCCTCACCAACCCGGACCTCTATGGGACGGGGGGCTTCCACTATATGTGGTCGGACGAGGCCGACAGCCTGAGCCTCGCCCTCGACTACGACTACAACGGAAGGGCCGGGCTCCTCGCCCACAATCACTATCTCCTCCCCTGGATTTCCTATACCCGAGACGAGGTCCTCAACGCTTACGCCCGAGCCCTCGTCGGTCTCGGGGACGGTTCCGCCATCGTCTCCCTGGGTCTGACCTTCTACCCGGCCCAGGGTTTCGACCTCGAGTTCACGGCCCTCTTCTGCGCCGGGTCCGGCGATGGGGAATTCTCGACCCTCTCCTCCCTCGCCCCCATTCCCTCGCCCGGGGCGGGCGAGCCCAGGGTCTCCTGCGGCGTCGCCGCCAGGGTCCATTTCTGAAGATCGGAGTTGCCATGATATCAGACAACGCGAAGGTTCCGCTCCTCGAGGTCAAGGGCGTCACAAAGGACTACCGCCTCGGCAAGACCTCCATCCACGCGCTCAGGGGCGTCGATTTCACCGTCGAGGCTGGCGACTTCCTCTCCATCGTCGGCCCCTCGGGCTGCGGCAAGACCACCCTCCTCAACATCATCGGCTGCATAGACAGACCGAGCTCGGGGACGGTCCTCCTCGATGGAGTCGACGTTTCGACCTTCGACGACGACGGGGAGGCGGACACGCGGCTCGCGCGCATCGGCTTCATCTTCCAGAGCTTCAATCTCGTCGGCGTCCTCGACGTCCGCGAGAACATCGAGTTCCCCCTCATACTCGCGAAGCTGCCCAAGGCCGAGAGGGCGAAGCGCATCGATCGCCTCGTGGAGCTCGTGGGCCTCGGCGATTTCGTCAAACACAAACCGGACGAGCTCTCCGGCGGCCAACGCCAGCGTGTCGCCATCGCGAGGGCCCTCGTCAACAGGCCCTCCCTCGTCATCGCCGACGAGCCCACGGCCAACCTCGACTCGGCCACCTCCACGACCATCATGGAGGCCATGAAGGCCCTGAACGACGAGGAGGGGGTCACCTTCATCTTCTCGACCCACAACGAGCTCATCGAGCGTTATGCGAAACGGGTGCTCAGCATCCGGGACGGCCTCATCACCGGCGAGCGCCGCCTCGCCAACGGCGTCCGTTTCGCCGCCGCCGCGACCCACGAAGGCGATGCAGCCCACGGCGGCGTCTCGAGCCCGGGGGCCCCGGAGTGATACCGCGCCTCGCCCTCCTTTCGGCCATCAAACACTGGCGTCGCTCCACCGTCGTAGCCGGGGCCGTGGCCGTCGCCTGCGCCGTGATGATTGCCATCGGGAGCCTCCTCAACGGCATCACCACCTCCTTCTACGACTCCGTGATCCCCAACTCGGGTCATGTGCGCATCGACGACGCCCGCGTCGCCTCGAGTCTCAATCCCCTGGGTCTCGAGCTTCTCCTTCCCGACGCCGGCGCCAAAATCGCGAAAATCCGCTCGCTCGACGACCGGCGCATCGTCGATGTCGAGCCTGTCCTTTCCTTCGGCGCCATCCTCGTCGAGGATCGCGACGACCGCGACCCCCGCAACATCGTCATGCGCGGCATCGGTCTTTCTCCCGATACGCGTTTCGCCGATAATGTCCGTTATTCGATGAAGGAGGGCTCCTTCCTTCCGGGCGGCCAGGGCATCGCGATCTCGGAGCGGGCCGCCGCCCTCGTGGGCGCCAAACTGGGCTCGGGTCTCCTCGTCCTCGTGCAGGACCGCAGTGGACAACCCTGGTACGAGAGGCTCGTCGTCACCGGCCTTTTCGCCACGGAGAGCAGCGACTTCGACGAGACGACCTTCTACATGACGGAGGCCAAGGCGGCCGAGATGCTCGACGCGGCGGACATGGCCAGGGAGATACGGCTTCTCCTCGCGAACCGCGACGAGGCGGAATCGGTGACCAAGGAAGTAAGCGCCGCCTTGATGCCCGGAAGCGCGGCCGCATCGGGCGCCGCGGCGGGGGGCCGCGAGGGCAGCCCCCCGCTCCGGATACAAAGCTGGCAGACCATCAATTCCTCGATCTTCGCGATCCTCCTCTTCGTGAAGATCCTCCTCGGCATCATCATGGGTCTCTTCGCCATCGTGTCGGGAACCATCATCTCCAACACCTCCCTCATGTCGGTGATGGAGCGCATAAAGGAATACGGCACGATGCGCGCCATCGGTCTCCGGGCTCGCGCCCTGGGCCGCCTCATCCTCCTCGAGGGACTCATCCTGGGCCTCGCGGGAGCCGCCATCGGCATCGGTCTGGGTTTCGGCGTGGTGGCCCTCCTCTCGAGGGGCGGCATCGACCTGGGGGGCATCATGGAGAGCCTCGGTCTCTCGCGCTACAACCGACCGCGCATGGATCTCCTCTGGTTCGCCTTCTGCACCCTGGCGAGCCTCGCCGTGTGTCTCATCGCCACGGCAAAGGCGGCGCGCTCGGTCGGCGCATTAGGGGTCGCCGAGAGCCTCGCGACCTCGTCATGAAAAGCTGCCCCGGAAAGACACAGGAGACCACATGGAAATGCTGCAGATAGCCATCCGCAACATCAGGCGCAACGAGAGGCGGAGCAGGCTGACGATAATAACGATCGTGATCGGCGTCGCGATACTCATGAACATGCAGGGCATCTATCGCGGGCTCACGACGACGATCTACGGCCACATGATGGCGATGGACACGGCCCAGGTTCAGGTCGAAAACGCGGCCTACCGGGCCGACGCCCGCCGTCTCCCCCTCGACCGGACCATATCCTCCCCCGAGACCCTCGCGGCCCTCATCCGGAACCTGCCGGGTGTCGTCGCGGTCTCGGAACGCATCGACGCATCCTTCGAACTTACCAACGGCAGGGAGGGGGTCCGTGCCCAGGCCCGTGGCGTCAGCCAGGACGAAGCGAAGACCACCGAGCTCGGCGCGAAGATCGTCGAAGGGCGCCTCTTCGCCCCCGGCCAGCCAGGCATCGTCATCGGAAGGGGCATGGCCACCAAGCTTGGCCTCAAGCTGGGCGATGCCGCCTGGTTCACCGCCCTCGACCGCCACTCCGTGCGCAACCTCGGTTCGGCGCCGATAGTCGGGATTTTCGAGTTCGGCTTTCCGCTGCTGGACGACTACATGATCTACCTCGACATCGACCAGGACCGAGCCTTCCTCGACCTCGGTGACGTGGCGACGCGCCTGGTCGTGAGGGGCCGTGATCCGCAGGCCAGCGCCGCACTGACCCGCGAGGTCGCCGCGGCCCTCGCCAAGGCCCGGCCCGGGTCGAGCCTCGGCCCGGGAGCCGCGGGCGACGCGACCTCGGCCGAGAGACTCGCCACCTATGAATGGAAGACCTTTGCCGAGAATCTCGTCTCCACGATCGAAACGAGGCTCCAACTCATGCTGAGCATCCTCGTCGTCCTCTATTCCCTCATAATTGCCGGCATCTTCAACACCATGGCCATGAACGTCCAGGAGCGCTACCGCGAGATAGGAACCTTGAGGGCGATAGGGATACGGCGTTCGGGGCTCGAGCGGATCTTCCTCGCCGAGGGACTATTGATGGGCATCATGGGCTGCCTAATCGCGGCGATCCCGGCGACGGCGGTCGGGCTCTGGCTCGGCATCTGGGGCATCGATATCTCGGGCATCATGCCGCGCGACATACCCATCCCCTTCGGCTCGGTCCTCCACGCCTCCTACTCGGTCCTGGACGCCCTCCGCGCCCTCGTCGCCGGGGTCGGCGCGGCCATCGTGGGTTCCTGGATCCCCGCGCGAAGGGCGGCCAGACTGCCGATAACCGATGCCATCGCCGCGGTCCGCTAAAAAGGGACGACACGACATGTCGAGCGAAGAACCGGTCGGGAACGCCAGGGGAGCGCGGGAACGCATACTGGCTGCCGCCACGGACCTTGCGGGAAGAGAGGGTCTCGAGGCCCTGACGACGAGGCGCGTCGCGCAGGAGGCGGGCGTCAATGTCGGACTCCTTCACTATTATTTCGAATCGAAGGAGGCCCTCGTCGAGGAGACCCTCGCCGGCTTCCTGTCGGAGATGCTCTCGATTGCCGAATCCGGAGTCGGGCCGGCCTTCACGGCCGCCGAAGGGAAGAACGACGGGGGCGAGGCGCTGACCGAGGAGGAGCTGATCGAGCTGCTCGGAAGGGCCGTCGAGTTCGCTTCGAAAAGGCCGGGCCTCATCTTCGGCCTGATCGAAAAGCTCGTCGAGACGGTCGGGAAGATCGCGGGACGGGCGACGCCCCAGGAAGGGCCCCTCGTCCTGCCGAAGGATTCGCCCCTCGGCATACTCGCGATGGTCGAGACGATTCTCTTCAAGAGGATCCGTCCCCTCCTCGTCGAGAGTCTGGGCGACGATCCGGAGCTCCTGGGCCGGAGGGCCCTTCAGCTCGTGACCTCGATCTTTCACCCAATGCTGTTCACGCCCTATCCCGCCGCCATCTTCGGCGTCGATCTCGGCAGCGATGGCCGGAAAAGGGACTACGTCCGAATGGTCGTCCGGGACGCCCTCAACCCGCCATCGTCGTCTCCGAAGTCTCGGTGACGGGCAGGCTGCCGCCGAGATTCTCGGTCCCTTCCTCCTCGCCGCACTCGACGAAGTCTGTGGCTTCGGCCATTCCGATGTCCTTGTCGCTCCGGCCCTTCCGCCTGGCGTTGTCGACGAGGAGCTTGAGCCTGTTTTCCTGATTGACCTCGCTGGCCCCCGGATCGAAGTCTATGGCCGAGATCGGCACCTCGGGATGCCGGAGCCGCATCTCCTTGAGGACGCCCTTGCCCGTCACGTGATTCGGGAGACAGGCGAAGGGCTGGAGACAGGCGATGCCGTCGATGCCGCCCTCGATCAATTCCATCATCTCCGCCGTGAGAAACCAGCCCTCGCCCGAGGCGTTGCCGAGTTGCACGACACCATCGACGGAGGCGGCGAGCCCGTAGATGGACGAGGGGGCCTCCATCCTCCGGCTCCGCGCGAGGGCCTTCGCGGCGGGCCGGCGCATGGCCTCGAGGGCCGCGATGGCGATGCGGGCGGTGATCTCCGACTTGGCGCTGCCGGCGAGCCTTCGGCGCCTGAAAATGGCGTTGTGGGCCGAGTAGAGCAGGAAGCCGAAGAGATCGGGGACGACTGCCTCCCCGCCCTCCGCCTCGATGGAGGCGACGATGTCACCGTTGGCGTCGGGGTGGAACTTCACGAGAATCTCGCCCACCACGCCTATCCTCGTCTTCCTCGGGATGTCCCGTAGGGGAAGCGCGTCGAAGTCGGCCACGATGGCGCGGGCCGTTCGCGCGTAGGCTCGCGGCGAGACGCCCTTGGCGAACAGGGCGCGGCAGTCCTCGATCCATTTCGAGGCGAGGGCGTCGGCGGAGCCGGGCAGGGCCTCGTAGGGTCGCGTCCGGTACAGGGCCGCCATGACGAGATCCCCGAGGACGCAGGAAACGAGGCCATGCCAGAGGAGGAGGGGCGTGAGCTTGAAGCCGGGGTTGCGCTCGATGCCGGTCGCCGACAGCGAGACCACAGGCACGTGACCGAAGCCGCCGTCGGCGAGGGCCTTGCGGATGAATCCGATGTAGTTCGTGGCCCGGCAGGCCCCCCCCGTCTGGGTGATGAGGGCTGCCGTCCGCGTGACGTCGTAGCGGCCCGAGCGGAGGGCCTCGAGGAGCTGGCCGGTCACGATGATCGAGGGGAAGCAGGCATCGTTGTTGACGGAGCGGAGGCCCTCGTCGATGGCGCCCTGCCCCGCCCTCTCCAGGATCTCGAGGCGATAGCCGGCAGCCCTGAAGGCGGCCTCGAGGAGGGAGAACTGGATGGGAGCCATCTGGGGGGCGAGAATCGTATAACGCGCCTTCATCTCCTTTTCGAAGAGGGGCCGCCTCGGCATCGGGTCGGGTCGCCTGACCCGGCGGCCCGCGGCCTTCCTCTCGCCGATGGCCGCGGCGAGGGATCTCAGGCGGATGCGCGCCGCCCCGAGATTGCCGTGCTCGTCGATCTTGATGGCGCCGTAGACCTTGCCCGTACGCTTGAGGATCTCGGCCACCTGGTCGCCGGTGACCGCGTCGAGGCCGCAGCCGAAAGATATGAGCTGGAGGAGATCGAGGTCGTCGCGGAGGGAGACGAAGGAAGCCGCGGCGTAGAGTCGCGAGTGGTAGGCCCATTGGTCGACCGCGCGGAGCGGCCTTTCGACGGCCCCGAGATGGGCGATGGCATCCTCCGAAAGGACGGCCATGCCGAGACTCGTCACCAGGGAGGGGATGCCATGGTGGAT
>DATKTD010000069.1:0-3167 GCA_035531315.1 Rectinemataceae bacterium | reverse complement strand
TGGCGGTGAAGGGCTCCTTCATTCCCACCGCGGGGGACCTCGATCTTCTTCCGGTCCTGCTGGACGTCGGCGCCGCGGAGCCTCCACCGCCCTCCGACGCGGAAATGGAGGCCCTCGCGGATCGGACGGAGATGCAGGCCCTCTTCGACTGATCGGCTTTCCGCCCGGGGCCTTGCCCGGGCCGGGGAGGCGAGGTGTCTCAGAGGAGGGGCATGGCCAGCCCGTCGGCCCGGGGATCGGAGCCGCCGGAGAGCAGGCCCTCAGGACTCCGGAGGATGGCTTGGCCGCGGCCGAATGCCGCGCGACCCCAGCCCGCGACGGGCCTGACTTCGTGGCCGAGTTCGGCGAGCCTCGCGGCCGTCTTCCAGGGAATGCCTTCCTCGAGCAAGACGGGCCCCCCCGCCGCGGTCCCCCCGATATCGATGCAGAAGCGCGGACGGTCGAGGGCTGTCTGGGGCTCCTCTCCCGCGGCGAGAGAGAGGCCGACCTGCAGGTGGCCCTGGGGTTGCATGAATCCGCCCATCACCCCGAAGGCTCCGAAGAGCCTTCTCCCCGAGCCGGAGCCCCTCGTGATGAGGGCGGGAATGATCGTGTGATAGGGCCGCTTGCCCGGTTCGAGGGCGTTCGCGCCGCCCCTTTCCATGCTGAAGTTGTGGCCGCGGTTCTGGAGACTGAAACCCCGCCCCTTCGGGACGATGCCCGTGCCGAATCCCATGTAGTTGGAATTGATGAAGGAGCAGGCATTGCCCTCGCCGTCGACGACGCAGAAATACACGGTGTCGGAGGAGGCCAGGGGGGAGCCGGCCACGGGGTCGGCAGTCGCGCGTCGGGGATCGACGAAAGCCCTGCGCCGTTTCGCATAACCTTCCGAAAGAAGCTCGTCCACGGGTACGACTCGGAAGGCGGGGTCAGCCACGAAACGGCGCGCATCCGCGAAGGCGAGCCTCAGGGCCTCGATTTCGAGGTGAAGCCTTTCGGCCGAAAGCGGGGCCAGCGAATCGAGGTCGAAGCCGTTGAGGATCGAGAGGGCCAGGAGGGCCACGAGTCCCTGTCCATTGGGCGGGCATTCGTGGAATACGAGGTCTCCGTGGGCCAGGGAAATCGGCTCTTCCCAGCTGGAGTCGTGGTTCGCGAGGTCGTCTTCGTCGAGACAGCCTCCTGCCTCCCTCAGCGTCGCGACGATCGATTCGGCGATCTCGCCCTCGTAGAAGACCGAGGGCCCCTTTTCGGCCACCAGCCTGAGGGTCGAGGCGAGGCCGGAATTCCTGAAGAACTCGCCCGGTTCCGGCCCCCTGCCGTCGATGGTGAGTTCCCCTCCGTTAATCGCGGCGGCGAGCTGACGATCCGCCCCGCGCTTCCAGAACCAGGAGGTGACGGGGGCGACCGGGAAACCCTCTTCGGCGAGTTCGATGGCCGGCGCGAAGACCCTGGTCGGCGGGAGCCTCCCGTGCCGGTCGAGAAGCTCGAACCAGCCCGCGCAGGCCCCCGGTACCGTCACCGTGTAGGGGTGGAAGGGCGGCAGCCCCCCGCCCAGGCCCTCGCGCTGCAGCCGATCCAGATCGAGGGAGCGGGGGCAGCGCCCCGAGCCGTTGAGCGCCTCGATGGCTCCGCTCGATCCATCCCACCAGAGGGCGAACATGTCCCCGCCGATACCGGTGGAGCTGGGTTCGGTCACATTGAGGGCGGCGGCTACCGCTACCGCTGCGTCGGCCGCGTTGCCGCCCGCGCGGAGGACTTCGAGACCGGCGGCGGTTGCGAGGGGCTGCGAAGTGGCAACCATGCCCTTCCGCCCGTAGACGACGGAGCGTCGCGAATCGAAGCTTTCGAGGTCCATCCCGTCATGCTAGTCGGGGCAAGGCCAGCGGTCAACGCGTGGCGCATGACCGAGGCGATCAGGGCGCGACCTTGCGATTTCCCCGCCCGTCGAGTTATGCTGCACAAGCTCGTGCCACGTTACGCATGGATCAAGGAGTCTCGATGTCCTTAATCGCCTTCGGCCTCATGGTCCTCGCGGCGCTGGCCGCCGGTTTCATCAACGCGATCGCCGGGGGCGGAACCCTCGTCACCTTTCCCGTTCTTGTCGCCCTCGGACTGCCTCCCGTGTCAGCCAACGTGACGAATACGATAGCCCTCCTGCCCGGCTACCTGGGCGGCACCCTCGCGCAGCGGGACGACATGAGGGCCCAGGCGCGACGCCTCTTTCTCCTCGTGCCGCTCGGGGCCCTGGGCGGGCTCGGGGGCGGGCTTCTCCTCATCGCCAGCGGCGACAGGCTCTTCGCCGCCGTCGTTCCCTGGCTCATACTCGCGGCCTCCCTCCTTCTCGCCATCCAGCCCGCCCTGCGCTCCCTCCTGGTGAGGCGCGCGGCCTCCTCCGGTCAGGCGGGAGTGCATCCCGCCTGGAGCGTCGCGCCCCTTGTCGCGGCCTCCGTCTACGGCGGCTACTTCGGCGCGGGGCTCTCGGTCATCGTGCTCGCCGCCCTGGGGCTCGGCTCCGACGAATCGCTCACGAGGCTGAACGCCCTCAAACAGGCCTTCTCCTTCGTCGTCAACCTCGCGGCGGCCGTCTTTTTCGCCTTTTCCGGCAAGGTGATGTGGCTCGAGGCCGGGGTGATGGCGGTCGCCGCCCTCGCGGGAGGCTGGATCGGCGGCTTCTTCGCCGGCCGGCTCAAGCCCTCCATCCTCCGCTGGACCGTCGTCGCAATTGGTACTATTATCGGCTTCGTCTATCTCTTCCGCGGCTAAGGGCCCTGGCGGTACTTGTCGTAGAGCTGAGATCGGGAGATACCCAGGAATTCCGCGGTCTTCGTCTTGTTGCCGCGGAATTTCTCCAGGGTTTTCCGGACGATTTCCCTTTCCAGGACGGCGAGGTCGAAGGGCTCGTCCGGTATGGCGAGGTCGCCGAATCCCGCGCCTCCGGCAGTCTTCGCCATCGCGGATGGCGATGCCATCGCGGATGGCGATGCCATAGCGGATGGCGATGTCGCCGCGGCGGGCGATGCCGTCGGGACTGGCGATGCCGTCGGGACTGTCGCCGGCGCCGCGGCGTGGTGGTCGGCGGCCAGGAGTGCGGCCAGGCTCGAGGCTCTGAGGGTATCGCCCGATTCGAAGAGGGCCCAGGACGAAATGACGTTCTGCAGTTGCCGGGCGTTTCCCGGCCACTCATGGTC
>DATKTD010000068.1:0-6444 GCA_035531315.1 Rectinemataceae bacterium | reverse complement strand
AAAATCTGGTTCGAAAAGAGGGAGGCTCCTGCCTGATGCGTAATGACGGCCATCGTCAAAATCCTCCCCGAAGACCTCCGCCTTGTCAATACGCGGGCGGCCGACTACAGTGAAACAGTGCGACAATTCAGGGAATTCCAGGCCGGACCCGATGACGACGGCAGGAGGCTCGACCGTATCGTCAGGAAATTCCTTCCGGAGGCCAGCCTCCCCGAGATTTACCGCGCCCTAAGGACGGGGGACATCCGGCTCGGCCAGAAGAAGGCCCTGCCTTCGACGAGGGTGACTGCGGACGACCGAATCCAGATCGCCGAGATCATATTCGTCAGCGTCTCGGAACGGGGAGGAAGAACAGGGTCGCAGCCGCGAGGGAAGGCCGATGCCGGCAAGGACATCGTCCTTCTCGAGACCCGCCACCTCCTTTTTATTTCGAAGCCCCGGGGAATGCTCAGCCATGGACACGAGGGTCTCGACTTCCTGGTGCGGGAACGTTACCGCGATTCGATACAGACCTCCCTTTCCTTCGTGCCCAGTCCCCTCCATAGGCTCGACCGGAATACGAGCGGCATAATCGCCTGTTCGCGCAGCATCGAAGGAGCCCGCGTCTTTTCGACGCTGCTCAGGGAGGGCGGCCTGTCCAAACACTACCTTGCCGTCGTCGAGGGCGAGGCAAGGGATTCCGAGGACTGGGTCGACTCAATACACCGTGATGAAGCATTGAAGATATCGAAGGTCTGGACCTCGGAGGATGAGGGGATGTCGCGTCCCGCCATCACCCGATTCCGGCCCCTGCTGTCGCGGCAGGGACTGACCCTCGCGCTCTTTTCCATCGAGACTGGTCTGACGCACCAGATCCGCGTCCAGGCCGCCTGGCACGGCCACCCCCTGTCAGGCGACGGCAAGTACGGAGGCAGGGCGGAGGCCGGAGCCAGCGCGAGCGGCATGGATGCCCATGGAGGCAAGGCCGGGGCTGGGAGCTATGTTCTCCATGCCTGGCGCCTCCTCTTCGACAGGCCTCCCTTCGACGATGTGCCGTCTGTCATCGAGGCGCCTTTGCCAGCCGAATCGGCGGCTATTCTCGAGAGACATTTCGGAGAGACGTGGAGCTCGGCCCTACCGGGATGATGATATAGGAGAGATCGGCCGACGAGACAAGGATATGAGGGCCGGCGCGATAGGCGCCGGAAAAGGAGGAGGATATGGCAGGAGGCCTGCGCGGGTTTCCGCGCATGAAGGGGCCGATCAAGGCGTCGCTCATCGTGGGGGCGATAGCCGTCATCGTTGTGCTCGCCTTTCTCGGCTCGAGCTTCTTCATTGTCGATCAGACGGAGCGCGGCGTGGTGACCACCTTCGGGAAGTTCTCCTACGTCGCCGATCCGGGCATGCATTACAAGCTTCCCTTCGGGATACAGAAGAGCTATCTCGTCAAGACCGAGGTCGTGCAGACGGAGCAATTCGGCTTCAGGGCCGAGAAGACCGGGGTGCAGACCGTGTACACGGATCAGAGTTATCCGGCCGAGTCGACGATGCTCACCGGGGACCTCAACATAGTCGACGTCGAATGGATCATCCAATATCGCATCGTCGACCCCAAGGCCTGGCTCTTCGGGGTCTCCGACCGGCGCAAGACGATACGGGACGTCTCGCAATCGGTGATCAACCTCCTCGTCGGCGACCGGAGCATCCTCGGCGTCATCGGCCCGGACCGACAGACCATCCAGGACAGCGCGGTGAAGATGATGAACGACACATTCAAGAGCTTTAACCTCGGCATCCAGGTCACCCAGGTCCAGCTCCAGACCATCACCCCGCCCAAGGGGGTTCAAGACGCCTTCGAGGATGTCAACAAGGCCATCCAGGACATGAACCGCCTGATCAACGAGGGGAAGGAAGCCTACAATTCGGAGATCCCGAAGGCCAGGGGCCAGGCCGACCAAATGCTCGAGGTCGCCCAAGGTTACGCGACAGAAAGAGTCAATCGGGCCAGGGGCGATGTCGCCCGTTTCGCTTCCGTGCTGACCGAGTATCGAAAGGCGCCCGAAATCACGAGACAGCGGCTCTACTATGAGACGATGGAGGCCATCTTCAAGGACGCGAAGAACGTCGAACTCATCGACAAGTCCCTACAGAATTTCCTTCCGATCAAGAACCTCGGCGGCGACCAGACGGGAGGCACGAAATGAAAAAGGGAATGATAGCCGCCATCGCGGCCCTTGTCGTCCTCGTGATCGTTTTCGTCGCCCTCGGTCCCTTCTACGTCATCAACGAGGGCGAGCAAGCCGTCGTCGTAAGGCTCGGCAAGATCGTATCGACCGAGACCACGGCTGGCCTCAAGATGCGCTCGCCCTTCCTCGATGTCGTCGCCCGCTACCCGACCAAGATACTCCCTTGGGACGGGGCCTCCGAGCGCATCCAGACGAAGGAAAACCAGTTCATATGGGTCGATATGACGGCCCGCTGGCGCATTTCGGACCCGGCGAAGTTCTACGAGTCGGTGGGCAGTCTCGACGGCGCCTACGGCAGGTTGGACGACATCCTCGACTCGGCGGTGCGCACGGTCATTTCCGACAATTATCTCCGCGAAGCGGTGAGGAACTCGAACGAGCTGGTCTCCTCGACCCCGAAGGAGAGCTTCATGACCGGCGACGCCCAGGGATCCTCGGAACTCGACCAGCTGACACAGAACGAAGTGAAGTACGAGAACATCGACAAGGGTCGCGGCAAGCTCTGCGAGGACATGATGTCCCTCGTCAACCCCATCATGCCCCAATTCGGCATCCAGGTCATCGATATCCTGCCTCGGCAGATCAAGTACTCCGATGAACTGACCGAGAGCGTCTACCAGCGGATGATAAAAGAGCGAAACCAGATAGCCCAGGCATTCAGAAGCTATGGCGAGGGCAAAAAGGCCGAATGGCTCGGCAAGCTCGAGAACGAGAAGCGCTCGGTCCTGTCGGAAGCCTACGCAAAGTCCGAAACCCTCAAGGGGCAGGCCGACGCGGAAGCAACCAGGATCTACGCCGACACCTATGGCCGCGATCCATCCTTCTTCAATTTCTGGCGAGCCCTCGAATCCTACAAGCAGACCCTGCCCGCCTTCAACAAGACCCTTTCCACCAAGCTCGAGTATTTCAACTATCTCTACAACACGAGCGGTCGCTAGTCGGGAATCTTTCGCCGCCGCGCTTCGCGAGGATGCGCGGCGGCTCGCCTAGCCATGGGAGCGGCGCAGGGCCTTGGTCCTGAGTTCCACGCGCGGCTCCCCGGAATCCTCGAACTCCGCGATGGCATAGCAGCCTTCGCGGAGGGATCCCGGATTGACCAGGAGGCTCGCGCCGAGGCGGGATAGAGAGCGGGCTTCGTGGATATGGCCCGAGACCCAGAGGGCCGGCCTCCGCTCTCCGAGGACCATCCTCAGGGAATGCGAACCGACGTGAGCTGGCCCGCGTCGATCGAGGGTCGTCCCGTTCGGGGGAGTGTGGCTGAGGACGACGAGGCCGGCGCCTTCAGCGCGTCGTCCTTCCGCTTCGTCGGCCGAGTTGAGGGCGGCGAGGATGCATGCCTCGAGCTCATCCTCGGTCAGTTCGTGCGGCGTCATGCCATGATGGCGCAAACCTCCGCCGGAGCCGACGAAGCGGAAGCCCCGGACCGCGGAACTCCTTCCCTCAATCGAGACGCCGGCCGATTCGAGAACGCCCCGCACTCCGTCGCGATCGCAATTGCCACTGACGGCCACAAGGGCCAATTCCCTCTCGAAGAAAGGCGCAAGCATCCTCCTTGCCTCGACGGCATCGCCGAAATCGGTGAGATCGCCGGCGAATAGGGCCAAGTCGACATCTCCCGCCTCGTCGAGGGCCCATTCCAGGGCGTCGAGGTCTCCATGGAGGTCGGAGATCACAATCCAGCGCATACGAACAAGATAACCCGGGCCGGCATTGGCGGCAACGACTCGGGCGGGTCTCCGCTCAGGAAGCTGGGGCACGGAAGAGCATGCTGATGCAGTCCTCCACGATGGCGACATAGGATCTTTCGCGGTCGCGAAGGGGGGCCGCCATGCGCTTTCCGCAGGGCACGGGACAGTGGCCCTTTCCGAGGTGCTGCCTGATCAGGCAAGCCTTGCTAAGAAAGAGAGGGGCGTTGAAGGACCCGCCCGCGTCGACGATGGCGGGGTAGCGTGGGTTGACCGTCCTGCCAGCCTGCCCCCCTCCGGCCATCGGAGCCATGGCCATTGGCGGCTCTCGCGCCTCGATCCAGGAATAGGCAAAGGCGATGCCATCGAGGCGATCGACGAGGAAGGCCAGGGTCGAGGAATTGGCGACATAAAGGTGTATGTCGATCCAGAAGGCGAGTCGGTCCCGCGACTCATCGTCGGCGAGGGAGGCGAGGAGTTCGGCCGCGAAGGCAAGGTGGTGGATCGCGTCGATGCCGAGGGCCAGGCGTCGGCCGGATCGGAGCTCCTGGATGATCCGTTCATGGGCGAGCTGGAAATAGGCTTCCGTGGAAAGAACGAGGGGTGCCAGGGGCAGCCAAAGCCAGCCTCCGATTTCGGGAAGCTCGGTCCCGGCTGCAAGGAGGGCCGGGGTCGCGTAGGGCATTCCCCCCTCGATGCGAGGGTCCGGAAAGACTATGCTCGCCCTCGGTGGTGTCGGAAGTACGGGGCTCCTGTACCCCCCTGGCAGGGTCTTGGCGGCCTCGATGGCGGCCTCGGCCACTGCCGAGCTTCGGGATCGCATGAGTGTGGCGATGCCCTCGTAGGCCGCATTCTTGAAACGCTTGAGGGCCGAGGGAGGAATGAAGAGCTCTTCGACGGCGGGTCCGACATAGTCTGCAGACAGAAAGACGCTACCCTCCGACCGCATCCGCAGCCTGAAGTCCAGTGACCCGGATTCGGAGAAGATACCGAGGGCCTTGCCGAAACTGCCGGGCTGCCTCGATTTTTCCACCTTGAGAGGGACATCCACGGCCGCTTCGAGCCTTTCCCCCTCGGCCATGGCGAGGGAGGCGGGCAGGATTATCTCGATGGAAGCCCTCGCCTCGCCCTCCCCTCCTCCGCCAAGGAGGAGCCGAGCATCGATCGACTCGATGGCCGGCGGAAATTCCTCGACGCTCGATTTTCTCCGGTCCTGGGCGCGCGAGGATATTTTTTCGACGCTACCGCCCCTTTCGAGGAGACTCCGCTCCCTCGGTCCGAGGCCCTCGATGGGAATGACGACCCGCGCGCCGGCCTCGGCCTCGAAAAGTCTCCTCCCGCCGCTCGCCTCCTTCATATCGAGGACGGAGAGCTGAAGCGAAGCCGCCCGGACACCGGCCTCGGCCTCGATTACCACCTGGACCCCATCGCGCATCGCGAGGCCCGTCTCGAGATCGAGGACCAGACGATCCCCCTCGGCTTCGACGATGCTTCCAAGCCTCGCGCCGCGATGGCCTGGGAAGCTGGGATCGATTATGTCCCTTCCACCATGGTGCCCCGACCAGCCGCTCGTCGGCCCTCGGGAGAAGGCCACCCTCGCCTCTTCCTTACGGCGCTCGAAATCGGAATCCTCGGGACCCCCACCCACGAGACGATCGAGGGCCCCTCGGTACAGGCTTGCCACGGCGTGGACATATTCCGGCGACTTCATCCGCCCCTCGATCTTGAGGCTCGAGGCCCCCGCCGCCACGATGTCCGAAAGGCGGTCGACGAGGGAGAGGTCGCGGCAACTGAACCAGTAGCCCTCGCCACCGAGGGCGCCAGAGCCCTCATACCATGATCGACACAATTGGGCACATTCGCCTCGATTGCCGGAGCGGCCGAGGGTGAGTCCGGAGGCGAGGCAGAGGCCCGAATACGAGTAGCAAAGCGCCCCATGGACGAAGACCTCGAATTCGACGTCCGGGTTGGAGCGGACCCGCTCCGCCAGTTCGACGATGGTGGTCTCGCGAGGCAGCACTATCCTCGTCGCCCCCGCCGTCTTGGCTAGTCTGACCGCCGCGTCTGTCTGGATGGCGGACTGGGTGGAGGCGTGGAGAACGAGGCCGGGAAAGCGCTCCGCGACGAGACGGGCCAGGCCCCAGTCCTGGAAGATGAGGGCGTCGGGGGCGAAGCGGGAAAGGAAGACGAGCTTTTCGGCGATCGCGGCTAGCTCTTCCTCGGTGACGACGGTGTTCATAGCGACATAGACGCGACGGTCCTTGCCGCGGGCATGTTCGAGAATGCGCCTGTATTCGACGTCGTCGAAATTCCTCGCCTGCTTGCGAGCCGAAAAATCGGCGAGGCCGAGGTAGATCGCGTCGGCGCCGCCTTCGAAGGCGGCTATGGCGGCGTCGAAGCCGCCGGCAGGAAGGAGGAGTTCTGGAAGCCCTCGGTTTGACGATCGAAGGGCCGCTGATTCCGATGGCTCGTTCATGCAACTTCCGGATGATGAGGGCTTGGAGAAGGCCAAGTATAGCCGAAAAATGATGCAA
>DATKTD010000067.1:0-10926 GCA_035531315.1 Rectinemataceae bacterium | reverse complement strand
CCTGGGCAAGTAAGGGAACAGCCGGAACGGGGGGAGGAGGGGAGACATGGGCCGTCGCTACTCGCAGGAGAGAAAACAGGCTCGCGCCGGTTTGCTTTTCGCCTCTCCCGTCATCCTCGGCCTGATCGTCTGGGTAATCGTGCCCATGGCCGGCGTTTCGCTCATAAGCTTTACCAATTGGAATGTCCTTACCACGCCGGCCTGGGTGGGCCTGGGAAATTATGTCAAGCTGTTCACCTCCGATCTGTATTTTTGGAACACCCTGGGGGTCACCGTCCTTTTCGTGGCCCTCAACGTCGCCCTGTCCATCGTCTTTTCACTGGTGGTGGCTATCCTGCTGAACCAAAGGATCGTTGGGCGGGGTTTCTTCAGGACGATGTTCTACCTGCCGTCAATAGTGCCCGTGGTCGCGTCGAGCGCTCTCTGGTTGTGGCTCTACAATCCCGATTTCGGCCTCTTCAACGTCATCCTCCAAGGCCTGGGCCTTCATCGAGGCATGTGGCTGTCATCCCAAGCCACGGTGGTTCCTTCCATCGTCATAATGAATGTATGGGGCACCGCGGGCAATATAATCGTCATCTTTCTTGCGGCCCTTCAGGGCGTGCCCCGCCAGCTGCTCGAGGCCGTGGAGATCGATGGTGGCAATTGGTGGCATCGCTTCACCGCCGTCACGATCCCGATGATCTCGCCCGTGATTTTTTTCAATGTCGTCACGGGAGTGATCAATTCCTTCTCGGTCTTCACCCAGGCCTATGTAATGACGAACGGAGGGCCGAACAACGCGAGTCTCTTCTATGTCGTCCTCCTCTATCGAGAGGGATTCCAGCGCAACAATTTCGGAGGCGCGGCGGCCCTGTCGGTAGTCCTTTTCGTGCTCGTCACCGTCATCGGCCTCTTGCTCTTCCGCACCTCGCGCCGATGGGTCTACATGGAAGGGGGGGAGAACTGATGAGGCCGAAACGCTTCTTTTCGCAGGCTTTCGTCTATCTCCTCCTGATCCTTGGCGCATTCGTGATGTTCCTTCCGGTCTTTTGGCTGCTCAGATCTTCCCTCATGACTCTCGGGGATATTTTCAAGTATCCGCCCATCCTCTGGCCGGCGAAGCTGCGATGGAAGAACTATGCCGACGCCATGAACGTCGTACCCTTCGTGCAGTATTTCTTCAATACTATGATCGTCATGGTTCCCAATGTCCTTGGAACGGTGATCACGGCGAGCCTATCGGCATATGGCCTGTCCCGCTTCAAATTTCGCTCGCGCAATTTCTGGTTCAGCCTCGTGGTCGCGGCCATCGTCCTTCCACCGACGGTCGTCCTGATTCCGCAATTCCTCATATGGAGCAGGCTCGGCCTCATCGACACCTTCTGGCCCCTCATCGTCCCCTCCTGGTTCGGCGGCGGGGCCTTCAACGTCTTCCTCCTCCGCCAGTTCTTCCTGACCATACCCCGCGAATACGATGATGCGGCGCAGATCGACGGCGCCAGCTATTGGAAGATCTTTTGGCGGATCATGTTCCCTTTGATACAGCCCGCCTTGATCGTCGTGGGACTTTTCACCTTCCTCTTCGTGTGGAACGACTTTTTCGGTCCCCTTATCTACCTGAGCAGCCAGGCGAAATATACCCTCGCCATCGGCCTGCGCTTTTTCGTCGGCAGCTACGCGACGCAGTGGAACAGCCTCATGGCGGCCTCCTGTCTCGTCATACTGCCGCCCGTTCTGCTCTTCCTGGTCGGTCAGCGCTTCTTCGTCGAAGGCGTAACCATGACGGGAGTGAAGGGCTGAGGACCGAAGAAGGCTTGGCTTCGAGGGCGCCGAGACCGGCGGTTCCTGTATCGGCGCTGCCGGCATCTTGTGCGCCGTAATTTCGCGATTTCGAGCAAGACCGAGTGAATTGTCCGGCAAGGAGTGGTCGATGATGCAGGAAATTTCCATCCCCAATAGCTCGCTTCGAGTTTCCCGACTCATCCTGGGCTGCATGGGTTTGGGCGGCGGCTGGGAGGCCGCCACGGTCCTCACGAAAGAGCACGAAAGGGAGGCCCGGGAATTTCTCGATGCGGGCCTCGAACTCGGTGCGAATTTCTACGATCACGCGAATATCTACGGTCGTGGCAGGACCGAAGAAGTATTCGGCCGAATCCTCAAGGAGAGGCCAGGTCTTCGCGACCAGCTGGTCCTCCAATCAAAGGTGGGCATACGCTGGGGCGACGAGCCGAAGGGCGCTCCCCACCGCTTCGATTTCAGCCGCAAACACATACTCGAGGCTACCGAGGCCATTCTTCACCGTCTCGGCACCGACTGGCTCGACATCCTCCTCCTCCATCGTCCCGACATTTTGTGGGAACCCGAGGAGGTAGCGGAAGCCTTTGCCCTCCTCAAGACCCAGGGCAAGGTCCGCTATTTCGGCGTGTCGAACCAGAACCGTTTTCAGATGGAATACCTCCAGTCCTTCCTACCCGAAACACTGGTCGCCAATCAGCTCCAACTGAGTCTTCTCCATAACGGTTTCGCCGAGGCAGGCATCAGCTTCAACCAACACGCACCACAGTATCCCGACGGATGGGAAGGAACGGTTGAATACTGCCGAATGAACAAGATCGTGATGCAATCCTGGAGTCCCCTGGACAGGGGAATGCTCGTGGGGGACCTCAGCGACAAGCCTGAGCCTATAAAGGCCGCATCCGCCTTGGTTCATGCCCTGGCAAGGCGCCATTCCACGAGCCCCGAGGCGATCCAGCTGGCCTGGCTCCTAAGGCATCCGGCGGGCATCCAGCCCGTGCTCGGCACGACCAAGCCCGCCCGTCTCCGCGCCTGCGCCAAGGCCCTCGACATCGAACTCAGCCGCGAGGATTGGTACGCGCTTTTCGCCGCCGCGCGCGGGGCGACGATGCCCTGAGTCCGAAGGCAGTGAGCCTGCCGCGGCTCCCCCGCTCGAGTCAAAGGGAATTGACATGCATCATGCGATAGCGGCTGCGGAATTCCTTGGGCGTGCCGCCCGTCTCGGCCTTGAATTGCCGAAGGAAATGCCTGAGGCTGCCGAAGCCGCAGTCTCGGGCGACGGATTCCAGGGTGTCGGAACCCTGTCTCAGCCTCGACATCGCGAGTTTGATGCGCTCTTTAAGAATGTAGTCGCCCACCGACATGCCCATGACCTTCTTGAAGCGGCGCCCGGCGTAGTCGAGGTTGAGGCCGAGGGTGGAGGCGACGCGCTTGATCGAGAGATCCGGGTCGGTCAGAGCCTCGGCCACGCAGGAAAGGATGCCGTAGACGACGCTCGAGGAGGGCGACACTTCCCGGGGGGGATTATGTTCGCGGATGACGGCCTCGGTGAGCTGGATCAGCAGGCACTGGAAGAGAAGCTGGAATTTCCACCCTGTGTAGGAAGGGCGCTCCTGAAGGTTGAGAAGCTCGCGAAATGCCGTCGCAAAGGGCTCGGGCTCGGGTATGTCGAATTGGAGGGGAAGGAAGGCCGCGTTTTCGAGGAGGTGGTTGGTCACCCCCTCGCTGCTGAGGATCGTATCCGCCTCGGATTGGGAAAGGATTCCTCCGGGCTCGGGCAGGGTGAAGTGCATCCAGTAGTAGGCGGCGCATTCGGATATGGGGACGCTGCCCTCGTGGATCGTCCCGGCCGGAAGCGCGACCATGCGACCGTGAATCACTTCCAGATCCTCGCCATCGACCGACAGGCGAACCGAGCCCTTGATTCCTATGATGAGGACGGAGGAAGACAGAAGGCGGCGGGGATGAATCCAGCCATGGTTCAATATGGCTTGCCCGCCGTTGTCCGCGTGGACCTTCGCCACGTCCGGGATAAGGAAGTGTCTCACTGCGTTCCCTCCCTGATCCGTAGTAGCGGAAGTGGGGGAGAATTTCCAGACCGCGTCGGGATTCGTCATCAAATGACGCAAGAAGAACCCTGTCGCCGCTGCCAGATAAGGGCAACAATCGAAAAGGGAGCATTGCCATCATTCTGGATGGAAGGAGAGAAGCCATGGAATCGACGAGTCCCCTGTCCCCGAAGTCCGTCCTGATTAGCGGTGGCTTCTGGAAGGTCAAGCAAGACCTCGTCGCCACGCAGGTCATCCCCTATCAGTGGAAAGCCCTCAACGACGAAATACCGGGGGCGGAACCCAGCCACTCGGTGGAAAATTTCCGCATCGCGGCAGGTCTGGAAAAGGGAGAGTTCTATGGTCTCATCTTCCAGGACAGCGATATCGGGAAGTGGATAGAGGCGGCGGCATATAGCCTCATGTCTCGGCCCGATCCGGGTCTCGAGGCAAAAATCGATTCGGTGGTCGAAATCATCGCGAAGGCACAGGAGGCCGACGGCTATCTCCAGACCTATTTTACCGTGAAGGCTCGCGAGAAGCGCTATACGGACTTCGCCCTCGGCCACGAGATGTATTGCGGCGGCCATCTTATGGAAGGAGCGGTGGCCTACTTTCAGGCTACCGGAAAGCGGAGCTTCTTGGATGTCATGTGCCGCTATGCCGACCATCTTGTGCGAAGCTTCGGCCGCGGCCCGGGTCAGATGGTGGCCTACGACGGCCATCCTGAGATCGAGTTGGCCCTCATTCGTCTCTACGGGGTCACTGGCGAGGAGAAGTACCGGGATCTCTCGCGCTTCTTCGTCGACGAGAGGGGCAAGCACCCCGCTGTCCTCGATCCGAAGAAGATCATCGCCTGGCCCTACGAGCCCAGCCTTTGGAACGGCCCCGATTATTACCTCGACCACGCTCCCGTCAGGGAGCAGCGGAAGGTCACGGGGCACTCGGTGAGGGCAATGTATCTCTATGCCGCCATGGCCGATCAGCGCCGTCTCGACGGCGACGATAGTCTGGAACCCGCCTTGGAGGCGCTCTGGCAGAACCTGGTCAGCTCGCACATGTACATCACCGGCGGCATCGGCTCCCAGTCGATGGGAGAACGCTTCACCATCGATGACGACCTGCCTTCCGACAGGGCCTACACGGAGACCTGCGCCGCCATCGGCCTCGTTCTCTGGGCCTGGCGGATGACCTTGGCCGATCCGGACAGCCGCTACGCCGACGTGCTCGAGAGGGCGCTCTATAACGGCTCCCTGAGCGGGATTTCCCTGGACGGGAAGCGTTATTTCTACGTCAACCCCCTCGAGGTCATTCCGTCCGTCGCCGAGTACCGGCAGGACCAGGCCCACGTCAAGACGGGACGCGTGGAATGGTTTGGCTGCGCCTGCTGTCCTCCCAATATCGCGAGGACCATAGCCTCCTTCAGTCAGTACCAGTACTCCGCCACGGATACGAGCCTCTGGGCGCATCAGTTCGCCGAGGGGAGGGCCAGGATACCCCTCAGGGGTGGTTTTCTGGAAATCGTCCAGAGAGGTGATTTCCCCTGGGATGGCCTCGTATCTTTTACGATGGAAGCTGTTCCCGACGCCGAAGCTTGGTCTTTTTACCTACGCATTCCTTCCTGGTGCTCTCGCCCGGCCTTGAGGGTCAACGGTCAAGTATTTCCGACGGACAGGCGCGAAAAGGGCTATGTCGCCATCGCCCGCACCTGGAAGGCCGGCGACATCGTGGCCCTCACCCTGCCAATGGAGGTCCAGTTCGTCCGGAGCCACCCGCGTGTTCGCGAGACCTTCGGCAAGGTGGCAGTCCAGCGGGGACCCTTGATCTTTTGCGCCGAGGAGATCGACAACGGGCCGGATCTTCACAGCCTCTCCTTGTTGACCAGGGAGAAGGCGAGGGTGGAGGAGGCCCAGGATCTTGGCCCCGGTGTCCGTAGATTGCGGCTAAAAGCCATTCGTTCATCGGCAAAACCCTTGATGGATACCTACTCGACGGAGTCGCCCTCGGAAAGATCAGTGGAGGCTGTCCTGGTGCCCTATCACCTGTGGGGAAACCGCGGGAAGGGGGAGATGAGGGTCTGGCTGGAGGCGAGGTCCTTCTGAGGCCCATCTCCCCTTGACGCCGGGGGATGACCTGTGCAATATAGCTTCACATTGTGGTGATGAGGCTCGAGCTTCGTCGATTTCGGGATCGCCGCGCCAAGGAGTAGCCAAAGTGCCCTGCGGACGTAAAAGAAAGCTCAAGAAGATAGCGACGCACAAGCGCAAGAAGAAGAAGAGAAAGAATAGGCACAAGACTAGGTAATGCGCCGCGATCTTCGCTGGTGGAAAGGCCGCTTCCAAGGAAGCGGCCTTTTCTCATTTCTCCCTTGCCCACACTTCCCTCATGTTGCCCCGGAGCGTTACAGGCGTTAGGATTGCAGAGCGATGCAAAAGGATATCGATGTCTACCAGATAGTGCGGGCCTTCGCCGCGCGCAATAACCTCACCCAAATCGAATACCGAGGCTTTTCCCAGGCGGTGGCAAGACAGGCCAGACAGGGAGACCAGTCCAATCCGGTCTTCCGCGACCTCGCCGTAAACCCCGATACCATCCTCGTGCCGCAGCTCCTTTCGATGGCCAGGGACAAGCGGCTCGCGCTGGAAATGGTGGGGAACGAAATTGGAAGCATCGTCCTTCCCGAGCACTACGTCGGCGTCTTCCACCAGGAATACCGGCGGATGGACGAGAATTCGGACGTGCCCTTTCCCGACGAGGACAGCCTCAAGACCATCGTACCGGCGGACTGGATCCAGGCCATCTCCCTGGAGACCGACCTCTCCTCCATAGCCGAATCGACCGAGGACCGGCCAGTTCCTCTGTATCGCCTTGTCTTCCCGGACGGACTCAAGGCCCTGGTCATTCCCTCGGCCTTCGTGCCCTCCAAGGTCATCGAGTACGCCGTGCTCAAGATCAGACAGTACCTGAGACGTGGCGCGAACAAAGACTACCTGTACAACAAGCTGCTCTACGCCTTCGCCTCGAAGGAGCAGGTCCTCAAGGATGCCTTTGCGCTCGTCCTCACCCGTCCCTACGAGGCCATCGAAGAGCTCAGGAAATCCTCGAACGATTTCACCTTTACCTTTTGGGCCTATCTATCGAGCCACCTCAAGAAGGATCTCGACAAGAAGAACGACAAGACCCCCGAGGAGGTCTCGACCTACCAGGCCTCGGTGATTTGCGAGATATTCGCGAATTATTACAAAGGGAAGGCTCAACGCATCGTCGATCTCGACCTGGCCTTCAAGGCCCTCGACGCATGTCTCCGGAAGCCGCCCCTCCACTTTTCCATCGAGGACATCTGCCTCTTCAAGGACGGCAAGGGTACTCCCCTCCTCGGAAAATACACGCGGGAGGAGCTCGAGGCCTGGCTCAAGGATGAGACGACCAAGGCGAAGGCCGGGGCCCTTCCGGAGCTTTTCATCGTGGCGACGGCCAGCGGGCGCAGATCCTATGTCATGAAGGACAGGATGCTCGCCCTCGCGATGCGCCTCGTTGGAGAGGCCCGCCAGGATCTCCGCGCCCGCATCCTCCATGAATGGAAGCGGCTTCTCGAGGACTTCGCGACGACGCCCGCCATGGAGGATGACAAGGCCTGGCGTCGCGAGCTTTCGTTCCGCATCGAGGAGCGCTTTTCCCTTCTCGACGCCCTCCTCAAGGACCGTCTTCTTCCGCTGGTGTACGACGAACTGACTTCGAAGGGCGAGGCCCAGCCGGAGCTTGAGCGGTTTTTTTATAGGGGAGACCTCGTGCCTGTCGACGAGCTTCTGGACCTTCACCGCAAGAACATGATCGCCGACGCGCGGATGCTCCTGCCCTTCTGGTATTCCGTGCCCATCCTCTCGGCCTTGGCGAAGCTCTTTCTCCGGAAATCCAGCGCCAAAAAAAAAGCGGTCAAGGTTCCCGTTTTCGAGAAGGAAGAGGGGGAGCCGGCCAAAGCCGCGGCTCCTAAAGAACGGAAAAAGGAATTCGCGGCGGCGGCGGCCAAGGTTTCGGGCAAGCTCGTTCCGGCGGGCATGACCATCGATGAATATCTTCTGGAGCTTGAGGGGCGCTGGAATACCATGCTCAACAGGGACGCCAAGGCCAACCTCACCGAGGATGTAAATAGTCTTGTGCGTGACTATCTCCGGGGGATCATTCGGACGATGAAGGCGGAGAACTTTACCCTCGACAGGGTCAAAGGCCTTGCCTCGACCCTCGCGGGCACGCCTGCCTTGCTCAGAATCAAGAATCACAGCGCTCTTGAACTCTATATCCAGCTTTACATGGCGAGGGCACTCCAGAAGTAGCGTTTCATTATATGAAAGCTGTTTTCAATTTTTGATTTTTCCTTCTTGCCAGTCCGGTGACAGCTGATATAATTCACCCTAGCGGAACCCGGGCGGAGATGACCGGGGAATCCCCTGGAGTCTTCGTGCCTATCACCGTTCTCGTCATCAATCCCGGTTCAACCTCGACAAAGATCGCCGTCTATGAAGACGGCGAAGAATTGTTCAGCGAGAACGTCGTCCATGAGAACGAGGAGCTTTCCCGTTTCGGAACCATCGCCATGCAACACGAGTTCCGGGAACAGCACATCCGCGGCGCCCTGGATCGGCGTGGTTTTTCCATTTCGCGCCTTTCGGCGGTCATAGGGCGGGGCGGGCTTCTCAAGCCCATCCCCAGCGGGGTCTACCGTATCGGTGATACGATGAAGGAAGACCTCTCGAGCGCCCGCTTTGGGGAGCATGCCTCGAACTTAGGCGCGCTCATTGCCGATGACTTCGGTCGGGAAGTCGGCATCCCGGCCTTCATCGCCGATCCCGTCATAGTCGACGAACTCGACGATGTGGCCCGAGTGGCGGGACATAAGCTTTTCAGGCGGAAAAGCATCTTTCACGCCCTCAACCAGAAGGCCGTCGCAAGGCGCTGGTGCCGGGAAAACGGCCGAGCCTACGAGAACAGTACGCTGATCGTCGCCCATATGGGCGGTGGAGTGACGGTGGGGCTGCACCGCGACGGCCGGGTGGTCGATGTAAACAACGGCCTCGATGGTGAGGGTCCCTTTTCGCCCGAACGCTCAGGCACCCTTCCGGCCGGCGACCTCGTCAGGCTCTGCTTCTCCGGAACACACACGGAGGCCGAGATCCGCAAGATGCTGACAGGCAGGGGCGGCATGGTATCCCTCATGGGAACGAATGACCTTCGGGCGGTTGAAGAGGCGGCCCGGATAGGCGATCCCGAGGGGAGCCTTTACTTCAAGGCCTTTGCCTACAATGTCGGGAAGGCTATCGGCGCCTTAGCGGCAGCGGCCGAGGGAAGGGTCGATGCCGTGATCCTGACCGGAGGGGTTGCGCACAGCGGCTTGATCGTGACACTTTTACAGAATATGTGCAAATTCATCGCTCCCATCGCCGTCTACCCTGGCGAGGGGGAGCTTGAAGCCCTTGCCGTGGCGGCTACCCGTGCCGTAAAAGGCGAGTGCGAGATCAGGGAGTATCGATGAGGACAATCGACGAATTGATCGCGGCGGCGACGATGAGGGGAAGGCGCCGGATTGTCATAGCGGCGGCCCAGGAGCATTCGGTCCTCGAGGCCATCCACGAGGCATGGAAGCACGGTCTCGCTGAGCCCATCCTCGTCGGCGATCTTGCGGCCATAGACAGGATCGCGGCCGAACTCGGTCTCGACCTGTCTTCCTTCGAGCGCCACGAGGCCGCGGATTTCGTGGCGGCGGCGGCGAAGGCCGTCGAGATCGTCCGGAGCGGCGGTGCCGACGCCCTGATGAAGGGAGCCCTCGACACCTCCATCCTCCTCAAGGCGGTCCTCAACAAGGAAAAGGGCATCAACGCCGGTCGGCTGACCAGCCATGTCGCCGTCATGGAGTCGCCACACTACCACAAGCTCTTCATCGTCACGGACGCCGCCATCAACATCGCACCGGATCTCGACGGAAAGATGGACATCATCGCCAATGCGGTAGCCGCCTCGCGAGCCATCGGCGTGGCTCATCCAAAGGTTGCCCTCCTCGCCGCCGTCGAGAAGGTGAACCCCTCGAAAATGCCCTGCACCGTCGATGCCGCCATCCTGGCGACGATGAATCGCCGCGGCCAGATAAGAGACTGCATCGTCGACGGCCCCCTGGCCCTCGATAACGCGATCAGCGCCGAGAGCGCGCGCATCAAGAAAATCGATTCGCCCGTCGCCGGCGATGCCGACATCCTCGTCGCCCCCGACATCGAGGCCGGCAACATACTCTACAAGAGCCTCATGGATCTCGGCGGCGCGAAGGGCGCGGCCGTCGTCATGGGGGCCGCAAAACCAATCGTGCTCACGAGCCGCGCCGATCCCGCGGAAACCAAGCTTGCGTCCATCGCCCTCGCGGCCCTGGCCAGCTGATCTGAAAAGGAGAAGGCCCATGGCATTCAAGGGAAGAGTCGAGATCGACAGGGAGCGCTGCAAAGGATGCCTCCTTTGCCTGCGATCCTGCCCGACAAAGGTACTCGCGGTATCCGACGAGCCCAACTCCTGGGGCTATTACCCGGCGCAACAGGTGGCCGAGGAGAAGTGCATCGCTTGCGGCAACTGCTATCTAGTCTGCCCCGACGTCGCGATCACCGTCTACCGCATCGATGGAGGAAGCAATGTCTGAAAAGACTCTCATGAAGGGCAACGAAGCCATAGCGGAGGGAGCCCTCCGCGCCGGCTGCTCGGCCTATTTCGGCTATCCGATCACGCCCCAGAGCGAGATTCCGGCCTACATGGCCAAGCACATGATCCCCCGCCACCTCACCTTCGTCCAGGCGGAGAGCGAGGTCGCCGCTATCAACATGGTCTACGGGGCCGCCGCCGCGGGGGCCCGCGCGATGACGAGTTCCTCGAGCCCGGGCGTCTCGCTCAAGCAGGAGGGCATCTCCTATCTCTGCGGAGCGGACCTTCCTTGCGTCATCGTCAACGTCGCGCGCTCGGGGCCGGGCCTCGGAGGCATCTCCCCCGCCCAGGGCGACTACTTCCAGTCGACCCGCGGCGGCGGTCACGGCGACTACTACCACATCGTCCTCGCCCCGAAAGACGTGCAGGA
>DATKTD010000066.1:0-4234 GCA_035531315.1 Rectinemataceae bacterium | reverse complement strand
ATGCCCATGCGCATCACCGACTCCCTCGTCGCGATGCTGCGGAAGTATCAGCCCCTCTACGTCAACACGCACTTCAACCATCCGAAGGAGATCACCGTCGAGGCCAAGGCCGCGCTGGACAAGTTGGCCGACGCCGGCATTCCGCTGGGCAACCAGTCGGTGCTGCTCCGCGACGTCAACGATTGCCCCACCCTCATGAAAAAGCTCGTGCAGAAGCTTCTGACCGTCCGCGTCAAACCCTACTACATCTACCAATGCGATCTTTCGAAGGGCATCTCCCACTTCCGCACCACGGTGTCGAAGGGTATCGAGATCATCGAGAACCTCCGCGGGCACACGACGGGGATGGCCGTGCCGACCTTCGTCATCGACGCCCCCGGCGGCGGCGGCAAGACGCCTGCCATGCCGAACTACATCATCACCCAGAACGAAAGGCGGGTCGTCCTTCGCAATTACGAGGGTGTCATCACTACCTACGACGAGCCCAGCCATTACGCGGAGGACTGCGGTCAATGCAGGCTCTGCGACGATGAGCCCTGGCTCAGGCCGACCTGCGGCGTGGCCCGCCTTCTCGAAGGCAGCCAGAAGACCATAGAGCCGGCCAACCTCGTGCGGGGCAACCGGGCCACGGGCATCGCCACCGAGGGACGCAAGGACAGGCCCCGCAAGGGCGGCTACTGAAGCCCGGCGTGCGCAGCCTCGGATCGGAAGACTTCGCCGGCCGGGTGACCTTCATCACTGGGCCAGGCCGGGCCTCCGGCAAGACCTCCCTCCTCCTCGCGGCCCTGACGATGCTCAGGCGCTCGGGGGAGGAGGCCGCCCTCCTCGGCATAGGCTTCGAGGGGGTGGCGAAGGGCCTCGGCTCCCCGCAGGGACGGGCGACGAGGCTCAGGGTCGAGGCTGGCGAGCTCTTCGCCAGCACGGCCTCGTGGCTCGAGGGCTGTGGGGCTTCTCCGGAAATTCTCGGCCTCCTTTCGGGGAGCGGGGCCTTCGGCAGGCTGGCCCTCGCCCGGGCGAGGCGCCCTGGCGACGTGGTCCTCGTCGGCCCCGAGTCGAACGAGGCGACGGCCGAGGCCGTCGCCCTCATGCGGGAGGTCGGGGCCGCCACCGTTCTCGTGGACGGGGCCTTCGGCAGGCTGACCCAGGTGGCGGCCATCGAGGGCGCCAGGTTCTTCTCGTCGGCGATAGTCGACAGGGGCAACCTGGCGTCGGTTGCGGCCTCGATGCGGCGCATGGCCGCCCTGGGGGCCCTGCCCCTGTATGACGAGCAGGCCTCGGGCGAAGGGGCCGAATTTATTTTTCTCGACGGCCCCCTCACGGCGGGGATCGTCGCGGCGCTGCCCGATCGTCCGGTCCTCCTGGTCGTCGAAGATTTCACGAAGGTCTTCTTGGAAGAGGCCGCCCTGCGTTCCCTCCTGTCGCGTCATGCCCTGAGGGTCAGGAGGAGGATCGAGTTCGCGGGCTTTGTCGTCGCCCGTAGGGGCGTCGGCGCGGGGGAGGTCGAAGGCCTGGCGGAAGCCTGTGGGGCGGGCGAGCTTCTCTTTGCGAGCCCCT
Source organism: Rectinemataceae bacterium (assembly GCA_035531315.1). Lineage (GTDB taxonomy): Bacteria > Spirochaetota > Spirochaetia > Treponematales > Rectinemataceae > CAIJMU01. The sequence continues at coordinate 2,680 of DATKTD010000066.1, read as the reverse complement.
ACGAGGACGGAGGAGCGGCCCATGCCGCCTGAGCGCCTGCCTTCCGCGGCGACGGAGGCCGCCAGGGTCTTCTGTCGCATCGACGAATTCCTTTCGCGCTGGCAGCCCCTGACGCCCTGGGGCAAGGACGAGAAGGGCTTCCGGGCGGTTTGCCGCGACGAGGCTTCGGTCGTGGAGCTTCTCGACCTCCTCGAAGCCTGGTTGGCCTTCGATGGCCGGCTCAGGGTCGCAGGAAGACTTGCCGCCCTGGACCGTCTGGCCTTCCACCTTGGCCGTCTGCCCCGCCTCCCCGAGCCCCTCGAGCGCGGTGGGGCGCCCCTGGACGCGGTGGAGCTCTTCGCCATAAGGAAATTCGCGAGCAATTATCAGAAACTGTGGGCCCTCCTCGACGCAGAAGCCCGAGAGGCCTTCGCCTTCCTTCTCCTTCCGCGGGGGGTCGAAGAGGTCTTCGCCCCCCTCGGCGGCGAGGGCGAGGATTTCCGCGTGGCCGATGCCTGCGATCCCCGCCTTCCCGGGCTTCGATCGAGGCTCGAGGCGATCGACGCCGATCTCGGCGTGGCGCGTCGGAAGCGCGAGGCGCAGATCCTCGAAGTCGCGGGCGTCGATTTCGCCGGCAGGGACTTCGTGGTGAGCGCGGAGGCCAGGTTGCGGGATCTTCCCGATGGCCTCCTGGATATCGAGCCCTGGGACGGGACTTCGCACCTCCTCAGGCCGAGGCCGGGCCGGGACGAACTGGCCCTGGGCGACGAGAGGGCAGCCCTCCTGGCCGAAGAGCGCGCAATCGAGGCCGAGATCCTCGCCGCGATGTCGAAAACGATGGCGATGGAAGCCGCCGGCCTCGAGGCCTGCGTGCGGGCCGTTGCCCGCCTCGACGGCGCGCGTTCCCGGGCCCTCCTTGCCGCTGTCCCGGGCTTTACGCGTCCGCGCTTCCGCTGCGAGGGTGACGAGTCGCTCACCATCGTTCAAGGGCGCCTCTCGCCCCTCGAGGCCACCTGCGCTGCCTCGGGCATGCGGTACACGGCGCTGTCCGTCGAGCTTTCTGAGCGGGCGGCCCTGATCTTCGGCTCGAACATGGGCGGCAAGACTGTCGTCCTGCAGACGATGCTCTTTCTCCAGATCCTGGCCCAGTCCGGCTTTTACGTGCCTGCCGAGTCCTTCGAGGCTCCTCTCTTTCCCTTCATCCACTTCGTGGGAGAGGGAGCATCGCGCAAGATAAAAGCGGAGGCGCGGCGCCAGATAATAGCGGAGGCGCGGCGCCAGACAATAACGGAGGCGCGGCGCGAGAGGGGAGTCTGGCTGGTCGGAGGGGCGGAGGAAGGCGGGCTTTCGGGCTTTGGCCGGGAGATCCGCTCCCTGGTCGAGGCCATGGGCAGCTCCTCGTCGGGGGGCCTCCTGGCCTTCGACGAGTTCGCGAGGACGACGAGTTCGGGAGAGGCTGAGGCCCTGCTGTCCGCCCTCCTCGGCGCCCTGGTGGACAGGCCCGGGCTCAAGGCCGTCTTCGCCACCCACTTCAGGGGTGTGGCGCGGGTGGAGGGCGCGAGGCGATTCAGGATGCGGGGCCTCGACAGGGAAGGTTTCGCTTCCGGCATCGGCTCCGACAAGGCCTCCGGCGGGGAGTTGCCCGGGACCGTGGGTTACGAGGGAGCCCTCGCGAGGCTCAATTCTCTAATGCGTTACGAATTGATGGAAGATGCAGGCGGCGAGGCCCGCTCCGACGCGCTTCTCGTGGCGGGCCTTCTCGGCCTCGACCCGGGCATCGTCGGGAAGGCGGAAGCCCTGTATGCCGGTGCCCATCCGGAGGCCATGCCGGGCGGGAATACGATAGAGGGACATGGCAGAAGGGAGGGACGATGAGGGATAAGTTGGGATTGTCGCGCGAAAAGATCGACGGGGCGAGGGCCCTGGCGGAGCGCATATCGAGGCCGATACTCGGCTTCGTGGAGAAGCACACGACGGTGACGGTGGAGCGGGCGACCCTACGGCTCGCGGGTTGCGACGGGGCCGACCGCGACGGGGTGCCCGTGCCGAACATCGTCGTCGACCAGCTCGGCGCCGCCGGCAAGCTCGAGGACGGGGCCCTCGGTTTCTACGCGAACGCCCTCCTTCGCGAGGGCTGCGGCACGGCCGAGCTCGACGCGAAGATCGTCGCCGGGCTTCGCATCGGCGAACTGCCCCTCGCGGACGCGGGGGCGGTGAGACGGAAGGGGGAAGAGCTCGCGAGGGCGGGTCTCGACCGGGTGGCGGCCAATCGGACCAAGCGGGACGCGTTGCTCGAGCGCTGGAAGGGGCGGAACAACGACCCCCTCCTCTATCTCATCGTCGCGACGGGGAACATCTACGAGGACGTGAAGCAGGCCAGGGCCGCCGCGGCGCGGGGCGCCGACGTGGTCGCCGTCATCCGCACCACCGCCCAGAGCCTCCTCGACTACGTGCCCTTTGGCGCCACCGTCGAGGGCTTCGGCGGGACCTTCGCCACCCAGGAGAACTTCCGCATCATGCGCGCGGCCCTCGACGAGGTGTCCGAGCGGGAGGGCCGCTACATACGGCTCACGAACTACGCATCGGGGCTCTGTATGCCCGAGATCGCCGCGATGGGGGCCCTCGAGCGCCTCGACATGATGCTGAACGACTCGATGTACGGCATCCTCTTCCGCGACATCAATCCCTACCGCACCTTCGT
>DATKTD010000065.1:0-17831 GCA_035531315.1 Rectinemataceae bacterium | reverse complement strand
GGGAGGGGCCCACCAGGAGCCCTGGCGAGAGACAATCGCCTGTCGATGGCAAAGACGGACAGGGGTTTTTGGTCCTCGAGGAGGCTTTCGAGAAGCCGCATGAGGCCATTTTCCCTCGTATCGGGATTGGGGACGCGGAGGATGACGCGATCCTCCTCTATGCTTGCGACAAGGTCTCCGATCGTGCGCGACAGGGCCAGCGACCGAAGGCCTTCGAGAAAGGCTGGCAGGTCTATGGGCTTCCGGGCCTCAAGGGCGAAGTCATTGCCCCAAAGCATGGAGCCGAAGGAAGGGAATTTCTTTCCGTCATCTCGACTTTTTTCTATTCGAATGTCTTCTATCCTTAGTCCCAGCGGAAGGGCTTTCGCGATCCGTTTCGAAGCTGACTCGAGGTCGGCCAGGCTTTCCAAGCCTTCGAGGGAGGAAAGGACACAGCTAAGGTAGTCGTCGGAGGAGCTCACACCAAGCGGCAGGGGCGGACTCAGCTCCATTCGAGGATTGGGATTGAAGCCTTCGCTATACGATGGTTCCAGGCCCGCAATCTGGAGGGCTCGGGCGATGGCCTCCATGACGCCAAGGTGGGGGTAGAGGGCTGCCCTGCTCGATTTAGAAAAGCGAAGAAGGAGTCGGCCCGCCTGTTCGCTGCGTTTTCGGATACTAGAGGGGACTGGAACTTTAGGTGTTTCATTATTGTAGACTATTTCCGCCATATCATTGCAGGACCCACAGGGGCTTGTGCAGTTATCTGTACATGATGAAGTGCGAACTGGATCTTGGCTGAGCTGCCATTCTTTAGCCAGGTATTTTTTGGAAACGAGGATGGAGACGTCATCCCAGGGAAGGGCTTCGGAGGGTTCCCTGGTCCGCATCGCTTCTTTTATAGGAGCCCAGGGGCTCTCTTCGAGGACTGCCCTCCAGAGATCTCGATTGAAGTGCTCCTCCCAGGCGTCCAGGCGCGCGCCCCTTCGCCATGCCTCGAGGATGACTTCCCCTACCCTCTCATCTCCCCGGGCCATGATGGATTCGAGGAGGGAGACGAAGGGCGAATGCCAGGAGAGTTTGACCGAGCGAAAGGCGCGAAGGCCGGAGCGAAGAAGCTGGACAGCCTCCATGGCCTCGTCTTCGCCGAGCTGACCGCACCATTGGAAGGGCGTGTGGGGTTTGGGAACGAAGATGCCGACATTGACGTTGTAGCCGATGGGGTGGATCTTGGTGAGCCGCGCGAAAAAATCGACTATCGCCTCGGCCTCGCCTCTTCCCCTTCCGGGGACGGGTAGTCCAAGCATGAAGTAGAATTTCGCTGTCCTGAAGCCGCGATTCCGGGCCTCGCCGATGATCTCGACGATCCTGTCGAAGGAGACGTCCTTGTTGATGACGAGTTGGCGGAAGTCCTCGGGCGACTCGACGGCAAAGGTCAGGCCCGACTTTCTGACCTCCGAAAGGGCCTCGATCAAGGGGAGGGTGAAGGTGCTCACCTTGAGCGAGGGGAGCTGGAAGGAGACTCCCCTGCCCGACCACTCCGCGTTGAGGGCCGAGATCAGATCCCCGATGCCCCGGTAATCACCGGAGGAGAGGGAGGCAAGGGTGATTTCGCGATAGCCGCCCTTCTCGACGAGTTCGCGCACTTCATACTGGATCCGCTGGGCGCTTTTCATCCTCTGCGGTCGGTAGTAAAAACCGGCGTGGCAAAAGCGGCATCCATGGGGGCAGCCGCGCATTATCTCCACCGAGCCATGGCTCTGGACGGCCTTGAAGACGGGAACGGGATAGACCATGCGATAGGGACTATTCGCGAAGTCGCCATAGACGGCCCGCTGGGCCTTCTTGCCGGGCATCCAGATGGCGGGATTGAGGGAAAGTTCCGACAGGAGTTCGGCGCGGCCGGCTCCCTGCCTCTTCAAAGCGGCGAGCCGGGCACAGAGTTCGAAAAAATTCTCCTCGGCCTCGCCGATCCAGACGGCGTCGAGGAAGCTGGCGAGGAAATGGGGATTGCTTAGGGCCGGTCCGCCCCCAAGCACTATGGGAGAGTCCTCCCCGCGTTTGGCGGCGATCAGTTCGATGCCCGCCCTGTCGAGGATGGTGAGGATGGAGGTAGCGGCCAGTTCGTAGCCGACCGAGAAACCGAGGATGTCCGCGTCGGCCACCGCGATGCCCGATTCGAGGGTGGCCAGGGGAAGCTCCCGCTCGCGGAGGAGCTTCTCGAAGTCGGGGGCGGGAGCGAAGACCCGCTCGCAGCGGACGTCCTCCCTTTTGTTGAGGCCGTCGTAAAGGATGCGGACGGCATTGTTGGACATGCCGATCTCGTAGAGGTCGGGAAAGGACAGGGCGAGGAAGAGGGCCGGCTCCTCCTCGGGGGCGAGGGGCTGGAGGGCGCCCAACTCCCCTCCGATGTAGCGTGCGGGTTTGTCGATGGCGAGGAGGTCGGCGCCCAATCCCGCCAGGAGGTCGATGCGCCGTCTCTTCCTCACGACTGGTATCTCCTTGCCGATATTCCGAGGACTATTCCCATGCCCGCCATGACGGTCATGAGGGATGATCCGCCATAGGAGAGGAAGAGGAGGGGGATGCCCGTAATCGGCATGATGCCCATCGCCATGCCGGAGTTGATCATGAAGTGAAAGAAGACCATGCCCATCACGCCAGCGACAGCGTAGGTGGCGAACCTATCCCTCACCATCTCCATGATGGCCGTGCAGCGATGGAGTATCAGCCAGAAGAGGGCGAAGACGACGAGGCCGCCGAGAAAACCCCATTCCTCGGCGATGATCGAAAAGATGAAGTCGGTGCTCTGCTGCGGAATGTAGTTGTTGTGGCTCTGGGGGCCCGCCAGATAGCCTCGGCCCGCAAAGCCGCCCGAGCCGATGGCGGTGATCGACTGGATGATGTTCCAGCCCGATCCACGGGGATCGATCGAGGGATCGAGGAAGACGATCAGACGCATGACCTGGTATTCCTTGAGCACCTTGTGGGCGACCATGGAGAAGCCGAGGCCGAGGGCCAGGGCCAGGGCGACATAGGCGATCCAGTAGTAGTGGCGCTTTTTGAAGGAAATATTGCCCCACATGGCCAATCCGAAGACGAGGGCGAGGAGGGCGAGGACGATGAAGTCATAGGGCTGCTGGTAAAAGAGCATCAGGAAGCGCGTCGGATGGGCGAGTATGTATTTCTCCCAGAGGGGGAGTATCGTGAAGCCGACCATGGAACTCGCGGCCGCGATGATGAAGACGAGAAGACTCCTCTCTATCCCCGCGACCACAAGCATAAAAAAGAGGATTGGAAAGAACACGAGGGAGGTGCCGAGGTCCGGCGAGATGAGGATGAGGCCGACGGGGAGGAGGATGATCGCGAGACTCTTCGCGATCCGCTTGGCATCTCCCTCGTGGCCGGAATTATCGAGATAGCGTGCGAGAAACAGGATCGTCGCGATCTTCATGAATTCCGAAGGCTGGATGCCAAGTTCCCCGATGCCGATCCAGGATCGCGCCCCGTTGACGACCTTGCCGAAGATCCTCGTGTACACGAGGAGGGCGATGAAGAAGATATAGAGGAGGACCGAGAAGTCCTTGAGCTGACGATAGTCGACGGTGACGAGGGTCAGCATGAGGACCAGGCCGACGACCGCCCATAGTATCTGCTTGAGGTAGTCCGTGGAGACGATCGCGTGTTCCGCGTTGACGTTGGAGGAAAAGATGGACATCACGCCGATTATGGTCAGGAGGAGGACGGCGCCCAGGGTCGGGAAGTCCATGGACGAGAATATCTGGCGGTATCGGTTCATTCCTGCCTTCCCATTTTTGGGACCAGATAGCGGAGTCCCAAGGCGTCGACGGCCTGGTCGTAGTCCTGGTTGGCGAAGATGGCCTGGTAGATGATGTCCGAGGCGTAGGGTGCCCACCATTCCCAGGGATTGGAGGCCTCTACCATGACGACGACGACTATTTGTTCCGATACGGGTTTGTCATAGGGGCCGTAGGAGACGAACCACGAATGCCAGTGGTCGACGAGGCCTACCTCGGCCGTACCCGTCTTTCCCGCCACCTCCACCGCCTTGGTGTTGAGGGGGAATTTTACCGTGCCGTCGGTGACGACGCGTCTGAGATCCGTCCTCAGCGTGGCGAAGGTATCCGCGGAGATGCGCGAGGTGATGATGGGCTCGGGCCGCTCTTCCTTGAGGATGGCTCCCGAGTTCGGATCCCGCAGTTCCTTGAGCACATGCGGGCGATAAACGATGCCCGAGTTGACGACCATCGCCATCATGTCAGCCAGCTGCAGGGGGGTGACGAGGAGGTAGCCCTGGCCGATCGACAGGTTCATCGTATCGCCGCCTACCCATTTCTCGTGGAAGCGCCTGTCCTTCCACTGGGGAGTCGGGACGAAGCCGTCGAGCTCGCCGGGTAGATCGATGCCAGTCGCCTTGCCGAAGCCGAATTCCTTGGCGTACTCGACGATGCGTTCGATACCGAGATAATCGCGGCCGACGGTCCAATAATAGATGTCGCAGGACTGTTCGAGGGCTCCGGCGAGGTCGAGCCAGCCATGGCCCGGCTTCTTGATCCAGCACTTGAAGACGCGGTCGCCGTAGGATATCTCGCCGGGACAGAGGACCTTCTTGTCCTGGGGAAAGGCCTTCTCCTCGATGATTCCCGCCGTCATCACGGTCTTGAAGGTCGAGGCGGGCGGGTAGCTCGACTGGATGGCCCGGTCTATCAGGGGGGTCTTGGGATCCTCGAGCATCGCTGCGTAGGCATTGCCGGAGGCCGGTCCCGACATCTCGTTCGGATTGTACCAGGGATAGGAGACGAGAGAGAGAACCTCTCCGGTGGATGGCCTCAGGATGACGACGGATCCCATGCGATCGCCTAGGGCCTTCTCGGCGATCTTCTGCATCCTGGAATCGATGGTGAGCACGAGATTGGCTCCCATCTCGGGGGGGCTTATCTTCACCTTCTCCGACTTGACGCCCTTTCCGAGGACGTCGACCATCCTGAATTCGTGGCCATCGACGCCGCGAAGACTTTGGTCGTACTGCTTCTCGATCCCGGCCTTTCCCACAATGTCGCCGGACTTGTAGCCCTTGTTGTAGAGGATCTTGAGCTCATCGCGGGTTATATCTCCCACGTAACCGAGAACATGGGAAAGGGAACCCGTCTCGACATAGTTTCTTACGGGTTTTGACTGCCAGGTCACGCCAGGATAATCGTCGATTCGCTCGGCTATCTTCGTTATGGTCGAATAGGGCACCGGCGATAGGACCTCGATGGGTTGGAAAAGATGATAGTAGGCGGGAATTATCTTCTTCCTGATGTCTCCGACGGCGATGCCCAGGGTATCGGCGAGTTTCGCGAAGACGGCCTCCCTGCGATCGGCGGGGAGGCGGGCCGGGACAATAGAGACGGCGAAGGAATCGGTGTTGAGGACGAGGGGCAGCGAAAAATCCCTCGCGTAGATCTCGCCGCGCTGGGCGGGGATGATGGTCGACTGGCGCGCGATGTCGGTGGCCCTGTTGCGGTATTCGCTGCCGCGAAGGACCTGGAGCGAAAAGAGATAGGTCGAAAACAAGAGGAAGAGGACGAGGGAAAATCGTCTGAGCGCGGCGACGCGGTGGCCGATCCGGGAGGCACCACCCTCCTTGAATTCGGTCATGACGCGTTGCGTCGCTTCGAATCGACGATGGAGAAGATGCCGCCGAGTATGGCGAAGAGAATGGGGGCCAGGACGGCGTTATAAGCGGTTTCGACCCAGAGTATCCGGCCGCCGAAGTCGTAGGACGCGAGTTGATTGCCGAAGAGGAGGGCGAGGAAGGTGGACCAGACCGCCTTGAACAGGGTGGTGGCCGCACCCAGGAGGACGGGCATAATGACTCTGTCGAGCTGTATGGATCCATGGAGGAATGAGGCGAGCCATGCGCTCAGGGTCTTTACCGCGGCGTTGAAGCCGAAGGGAGCCGCCGACATGGCGTCATCGACAAGACCCGAGATGAAGCCGGCGGCGCTGCCTTCGACGGGGCCGTTGCGATAGGCCAGCCAGACGACGGCGAGAAGCCCAAGGTCGGGTCTCGCGCCGAGTATGGCGATGGAAGGTAGCCAGGTGGCCTGGATCAGCGAAAGTCCGACGAGGATCACGACTGAAACGACGAGGCGAAGCATCATGGTGTCCCTCCCGCGGCGGCTCCTGCCGCTGACAGGCTCGTGGCCGCGGAGGCGGCCGCCTGCGTCGAGTCACCCGTCTCTAGCACAAAAACGTATTCGATCCGCGAAAAATCGAGAATTGGCTCGACCTCGATATCCAGGGAGGTCTGATATTCGGGTTGGTCTATCCGTTTGACTCGGCCAAGAGCGAGGTCGGGCGGATAGAGAGAATCGAGGCCGGAGCTAATGACAAGGTCGCCAGGCTGCGTATCGTCGAGGGCCCTCTTCGAGACATAGGCCATGTCGAGGACCTCGTCTTCCGATCCCTTGCCGGACAAAAGGCCCTCGAAGCGCGATTTGGCGAGGCGGGCGGCGACAAAGGACGAGGAATTGAAGAGAGGGACGATGACGCTCGTGCCCTGACCCGATTCGATAACGCGGCCAACCAGGCCCCTGACGCCGTCCTGCCAGGCGATAACCGGCATGTTCTTCCTGATGCCCGATTCTATGCCCTTGTCGATAGTGATCGTCGAATAGAGATTCCCCGGATCCTTGCCGATGACCCGCGCTGCCACCTCGGGCAGCACGAGGGTCTGGGCGAAGCCGAGCTGGCCGCGGAGCCTGTCGTTTTCCGCTTCGAGGCCGGCGAAGTCGCGCTGGAGCTTTTCCATGTCCTTTGTCTTCTCGAGAAGGGCCTCATAATCCCCACGCAAGCGCTGAAGGGAACGTATCGAGAGGGCCGTATCCCCCACGAAGTTGCCGACCGCCGAGAAACCGCGCTCGAAGACGCCGATGACCGTCAGGCCAATTCTTTCGGGCATGCCGAGGAGGCTACGGGTCGAGATTACCAGCGAAAGGAGGCTCGCGGCCACGAGGAAGAGGGGGAGGAAGCGCTGCGGCCCGTCGGGCCCCCTCCCCTGCCTGGCAGCCATGACTAGAAGTTCAGGCTGTCGTAGACGCTCTGCGATCCATCCTGGATGCGCATCGTCTCGAAGTATTTTCCGGCGCCGATGGCGACGCACTCGAGGGGGCGTTCCGCGAGGATGACCGGTACGCCGGTCTCCTTGGCGACGAGCTTGGGCAGACCCTTGAGAAGGGAACCGCCGCCCGCCATGACGATGCCTCGCTCGACGATGTCGGCGGCGAGCTCGGGAGGAGTCTGACCGAGGGTCTTCTTGATCTCTTCGACGATCTGGGTGACCGGCTCCTGGAGGGCCTCGCGAACCTCGACCGAATCGATCTCGAGGCGGCGCGGGAGACCCGTGATGGCATCGGTGCCCTTGATCTCGACCTTCTCGATGACCTTGTCGGGGGAGGCGTTGCCGATCTCTATCTTGAGGCGCTCGGCGGTCTGCTCGCCGATGATGAGATTGTGGACATTGCGGATGTGCTTGATGATCGCCTCGTCGAATTCGTCGCCGCCGATCCTGATGGCGTTGGTGACGACCATGCCCTTCAGCGAGATAACCGAGATTTCCGAAGTTCCACCGCCGATGTCGCAGATCATATGGCCCGCCGGCTCGGATATCGGGATATCGGCACCGATCGCGGCGGCGAGGGACTCGGTTATTACTTTTACGTAACGGGCCCCGGCCTTGTAGCCGGAGTCCATGACGGCGTTCTCCTCGACCTTGGTGATGCAGGAAGGGACCCCGATAACCATACGGGGCTTCACGAAAAACCTTCGCGGTATGACCTTCTGGACGAAGTACTTGATCATTTTCTCGGTCATATCGGGGTCGGCGATGACACCGTCCCGGAGGGGCCGCTTGGCGATGATGTCACCGGGGGTTCGCGAAAGCATGCGCTTGGCTTCGGCCCCGACGGCCACGACCCTGTTGGTGCCGCGCTCCACGGCTACGACCGAAGGCTCGTTAACCACGATTCCCTTCCCCCTGACATAGATCAGGGTGTTGCAGGTACCGAGGTCTATGCCTATATCGAGCGAAAGGGAATCGAAAAAGGAAGAAAGGGCCATCGCGTACCTCCGTGGAATCAGGAGCGCTCCGCCAGTTTCTGGCGGGCACCTGCATGCATAGGATCGATCGACACCGCTTTTCGCCATTCGGCGCGCGCATGGATGGAATCGCCCCGGGCTTGGTAGAGCAAGCCGAGCTGGAAATGGGCTTCCGCCGAATCGGGATTCTCGGCGATCAGGGCATCGAGCTGGGATCGGCAGTCATCATAGCGCACCTGGTCGAAATAGATCTTGGCCAGGAGGAGCCTCGCCTTTTCGGTTGCCACGGCATCCTGGGTGGCCGCAATGGCCTCCTTGAGGAGACTCTCCGCCTTGGAGGCGTTTCCCGCCCGGAGATTTACGCTGGCGGCGGCGATCCGGAGCATGGGGCTTGAGTCGGTCACGAGGGCCTTGTCGAATTCGGCTATGGCCTCCGAGTCATTGCCGAGGGAGGATTCGATCATGCCGAGGTACTCATGGGTATCGGTCGCTTGGTAGCCCAGCGCTTCGGCGTCTTTCAGATAGGTGGCGGCGAGATCCATGTCGCTGCCGCCGGAATGGTAGTAGGCCTTCGCCAGAACGTATTCCAGTTGGGCCTTCGGGATGCTTCGATAGTCGCCCGACCCGACCGAGAGGGACTTTCTGATCGATACAATGGCATCGGCGATGAGGGCATCGCGGTCTCCACCTTCGGGGAGACTCATGGCGTCATAAAAACTCGCGACGCCTTTCATGCCGAGGTAAAACACATCGAGGGCCTGCTTCTGAAGGGCCTTGTCGCTGGCATCGCGAATTCCCTTCCAGTCGGACTTCTTCCAGAGTTCCAGTACGGCTTGTCGAGATATCGATGGGTCAGAAGAGGAAGTCAGGCCCTTGGAAATAGTGAAAACCAGGGCCGAAATAGTCGCCAAAACCAGCACGGACAAAAGAAGGCGACGCCAGAGAGACTGGCGTCCCCGGGCCTGACGACGCTTCGGGCGGGGTGTTTTCCATCGTTTGACGGGCAATTCCATGACCTAATGGGGGGATTTACCGACTCGGATTTCGCAGACTCGATCCGATGACTAATGGCCGCGTCAGTAAGCTATCCGCCGTGGCGATATGTACCATGGTATGACAGCCAGCGTCAATCTACGATGGGGAAATGAAAAGAACATTGAACAAATAAAAAGGAGGCGGATCTGTAAGCCGGGTCCTGTACCCCGCCGGCGAGGATGGCCTCCGATTTCGCCACGAGGGCAAAACCGTCATGCCAAACGACGTCGACGAAGCCGTCATCATCCATCTACGCGCATGATCGCCCATGCGCTCTAGCGACCAACCCGCAAATTAGGCCCGAAACCGGCATGCCGGCTTCAGGCGAGGGCGGGAACCCTTTGCTGCTTGGCCTTGCTCGCGGCGAGGCTTGCCGTGCCGTTGCCGTTGCCGGCAACGCGGTGGGCTCTTACCCCACCCTTTCACCCTCACCCTCGTCGGGGCTTCTCGCACCCGAAGGCGCGAGGCGCCCTTGACGTGCAGTATGCTTGCGCATCCCGCAGTTTCTTCGACGCACCCAAACGATGGCAGTTTGCTTTCTGTTGCGCTGTCTGTCCCCCGTGAATGCGCCTTTCGGCGCCTTCACGAGAGCCCGGGAGTTACCCGGCGCCGTTCCCTGTCGAGCCCGGACTTTCCTCCGTCAAAGGGCTTAAAGCTCTTTGACGGCGATGACGCGATCCGCCTCCTGGTAAACCTGATGGAAACGAGGCCAAGCCCCAGCGGGGCTAGGTCTCAATTGTCCGAATCGTCCATGCCGTCCTTGTCGCCGTCATCGCCATCGTCGTAGCCCTCTTCCTCGCCCTCTTCGGCGTAATCCTCGAGGTCAGAAAGAGAACCCGATTCGATGTCGACGAAGAGCTGATCGTTCGAATCGCCCTCGGATTCCTCATAGTACAGGACGCGCGAACAGTAGGGGCAAAAGATGATGCGGTTGCCCGATCGAACTTCGTTGACGAACTGGGCGGGCAAAATCATGTAACAGCCCGTGCATACCGCTCCCCGGACGGGGACGATACCGAGACCCTGTTTCGAGCGGATGATGCGCTCGAACTTGAAGATTACTTCCTTCTCGATGCCACCGGAGGCCTTTTGCTCGCGATCCTTGAGCTCCTCGATTTCCTTGAGCTTGGAATCGCGCTCGGTGCCGACCTTGGTGCTCTTTTCGGAGATCTCCGTTTCCTGGAGCTTGATCATCGCCTCGTCCTTGCGAAGCGACTCCTCGATCTCGGCGAGACCGCGCTCTTCCTTCTGGAGATCCTTGCGGAGGTTGTGCTCCTTCTCGGTGGAGTCCCTGATCTCCTTGTTGAGGGCCTCATACTCGCGCTGCGTCGAGATGAGATCCATCTGCTTCTCGGCACCTTCCCTCGCCGCCTCGGTCTCCGCGAGCTGACCGCGAAGCTCCTTCACCTTGCCCTCGGCCGCTTCGAATTCCGCGTTCCGCTCGACATAGGTCTTCTTGATGCGCGAGAGGACCTCCTCCTGCGCCGCGAGGGACTTTGGAATATCCTCGACGTCGCGCTCGATTTCGACGCGCTTGGTCAGGATTTCCTGAAATTCCCGGAGTCTTTCAAAGACTTCTTCCATCAGCATGGGCAACCTCGCTCGACCGTATTGTCAGTGATCCATGTAATCGCGGAGCTTCTGGCTCCGCTTGAAGTGCCTGAGTTTCTTGAGAGCCTTGGCCTCGATCTGCCGGATACGCTCCCTGGTGACGTTGAAATAGAGACCCACTTCCTCGAGGGTGAGGGAATAGCCGTCGTCGAGGCCGAAGCGCATTCGGAGCACTTCCTGCTCTCGGGGCGGGAGGGTCGAGAGGACGGAGCGGATCTGCTCCTGAAGGAGCTTATAGTCGGTTTGGACCGAGGGGTTCTCGACTTCCTTGTCTTCGATGAAATCGCCGAGAAGGGAGTCCTCGTCCTCGCCGATGGGCGTTTCGAGGGATATCGGCTCGCGGGCCACGTTCTTGACGCTCTTGACCCTCGTGACGGGCCAGCCGAGCTGCTCGGCGATCTCGTCGTCCGTCGGCTCCCGGCCCAGCTTCTGCATAAGCTGTCGGGACTCCCGGACGACCTTGTTGATCTGCTCGATCATGTGCACGGGGACGCGAATCGTCCTCGCCTGGTCCGAGATCGAGCGAGTGATTGCCTGGCGGATCCACCATGTCGCGTAGGTCGAGAACTTGTAGCCCTTGCGGTACTCGAATTTCTCGACGGCCTTGATCAGACCTATATTGCCTTCCTGGACGAGGTCAAAGAAGTGGAGGCCGCGATTCGTGTACTTCTTGGCGATGGACACGACGAGGCGAAGATTGGCCTTTATGAGGCGATCCTTCGCGTTCTTCATCATGATCCGCCCGCGATTGATCTCCTTGGCCATCGTGATGATCGAGTCCGCGTCGGACTCGAAGGTGATCTCGAGTTCCCGAAGTTTCTTCTCGGTGACCTGGATCTGGCGGATCCGTTCCTTGATCTCGTCCGAGCCCATGCCGAGATTGGCCTCGGCCTCCTCGCGACGGTCGCGGATGGTGAGATTGCGGCCCAAGACCCGCAATTCCCTCATGTTGGAGATCTGGAGCACTCGTTCGAGCCGCTCCTGCTCCTTGCGATATTTCCTGATCTTCTTGGCGGCGCCGATGAAGCGCTCGGAGAAGGAATTGATCTCTTCGGGATGGATCTCGGCGAGCTTGAGAATCTCGAGAAGGGCGACCCTCCTCGCGTTTAGATCCTCATCCTCCGCCATGTCGCCGCCCTTGGTGATTATGCGGCGCTTGAGTTCCACGTACTCGCGGAGTTCAGTCGAGGCATCCTTGATGACGTCCCGATAGAACTGGTTGAGGCGACGGCGCTCGGCGATCTTCTCGGTGTTTTCCTTGCGTTGGCCCGAGGAATCCTTGGCTTCCCTCCGGGTCGCCTTGATGACGATGGTGTGGAATTCGGGGATAAGGACGCCGGATTTCCGGATTATCCCCTTGATGATGTTCTCGCCGTCCTCCATCTGTTTCGAGAGCTCGACCTCCTGCTCGGCATTGAGAAGGTTCTCCTTGCCGATCTCGCGGAGATAGAGACGGATGGGGTCGTCGACAGAACTTTCCTTGTCGCTGTAGACAAGGCGTTTCTTATCGGGCGACTCCTTGACGGGAGTCTCGTCCTCGAGCTGGACTTCCTCTTCCTCAAGCTGGATATTGTTGCTTTCGAGAAGGGCGAGAATGCCGTCAATCTTGTCGGAATTGAGGACGTGCTCGGGCAGGAAATCGGAAAGCTCATCGAAGCTTATAGTCTTCTTCGACTTGGCGTATTCGAGGAGCTTGGCTATAGCGGGATCGAGTTCAAGATCGCTCATCGCGCATATCCTTCAAACTGGCGAGTTCGGCATCGAGATGCATTTTTTCTGCAAGCAATTCCTGGGTCTCCCGACCCGAGCTGTCCTGAAGGCGCTCGAGGATGGATTCCAGCTTTTTCCCAAGACTTTTTTTCCGGACGTTCCGAATCCCATCATCGATGAGTCGATCCGATTGCTCATCAAATTCCCCCGACGCTGCGGCTTCAATAACGGATTTTCCCAGGTCTTCCGGACCGATCCGGTCGACGATGGAGGATAGATCCATCGTTCCGGCCCGATAGCTCTCCTCGAGGGCCAGATAGAGTTCCCGCGCCCGTGGATCGTCCAAGTCGTCAATCTCGATAGAAGACCGAATACGCGAAAACAGCGATGCGTGGATCGTGACCGCCAGCATGAGGGACAATTCGGGGTTTCGACCGCCGATGGCCGCAGCGCCGCGTGGCTGCGAATTACCGGCGTCTTCGTCCCGTCCCTTCGTCCGTCGATCGAAATCGCGCTTCATCGATTCCGGGTCGACGCGGAAGTGGCGCGACACAATATCGAAAAAGGCGTCCCGCCGCACCTCTGAATCGAGGGCCAAGATGAAGGGATGGAGAAATTCCACCGCCTTGGCCTTGCCCTCCATTGTTCCACTATCGAATAGCTTCCGTGCCCGCTTAATGAGAAAATCCCCACCACTTATAGTGAAATCTTGCATTTTATGCAACGACCCGACCCCCTCTTTTTCCAGAATTTCCGAAGGGTCCTTTCCTCCGGGGATGATGGCGGCCTCGGTCTGGAGGCCAGCCCTCACGGCGATGGGCAGGGCCCGGACGATGGCGTTCTGTCCCGCCTCGTCCGCGTCGAAGACGAAAAGGGCTTTTTCCGCCAGTCGGCGTATCGCCTTGGCCTGGTTTTCGGTAAAAGCCGTACCCAGGGGTGCCACAGCTTCCTTGATCCCGTCCGCGTGAAAGGAAATAGCGTCCATGTAGCCTTCGCAGATGATCGCATGGTTGGCGGCCCTTATGGCATCTCGAGCACGATCGAGGGCATAGAGGCTGTCTTGCTTGCGATAGATGAGCGTTTCAGGTCCATTGAGGTATTTGGGGCCATCACCCGAGAGAAGGCGACCGCCGAGGGAGACGCAGCGTCCCTTGGCATCCATTATCGGAAATATCAGGCGGTCCGCGAAAAGGGGCCAATCGGGGTGATTGGCCGAAAAAAGGCCGCTCTTCGCGAGGAAACTCGATGAATAGCCCTTCGAGGAGAGGAATCGACCGAGCCAGCTTCGGTCCGAAGGGGCATAGCCGAGTCGAAATTCCTCCCGGGTAGCCTGGGGAACGCCACGTCGGTCGAGGAGCTCTCGGGCGGGGCCTGCCGAAGGATGGCTCTCGAGGAGCCAGGCAAAGGTCTTCGACAACCTGTCGTAGAGCTCGAAGAGGGATTGGCGTTCGAGTTCCGCCTCAGGAGCGACCTGTCCCTCCCCCTCCTCGATCTCGATGCCTACCCTCTTGCCGAGATCGCGCATGGCCTCAGGCCACGAGAGCCTGTCGAATTCCATGAGGAATTTGGCGGCGTCCCCTCCCTTGCCGCAGCCGAAGCAGTAGAAGATGCCCTTGTCCGGCACCACATAGAAGGAGGGAGTCTTTTCGCTATGGAAGGGGCAGAGACCGCGATATTCCTTGCCAGACCTCGCAAGCCTCACGTGTTCGCCGATGACGGCGACGATGTCGGTCTTGTCCTTGATCGACTCGACGACGGCATCGGGAATCCTCGTCATTGACCGGGAGTCCTTTTGAGGACGAGCTGAGCCGCGTGCAGATGCTCGTCGAAGGTCGAGGAGAAGTGATGGGTTCCCGCTACCGGATCGACAAGGCGGAAATAGAGCCACTTGGTGGAGGCGGGCTCGAAGGCGGCCCGGAGCGCGATGAGGCCGGGGCTCGCGATCGGGGCCGGGGGGAGTCCTCGATATAAATAGGTGTTGAAGGGGTCCTTGATTCGGAGATCCTTGTCATAGACGACATCGGGATGGGCTTTGCCGAGCCTTTCCGTGATTATATAGACCACCGTCGCGCAAGACTGCAGGCCCATGCCGATTTTCAAGCGATTGTCGAAGACGGAGGCGATGATCGGGGCCTCATCGGGAATTCGGTACTCTTTCTGGATGATCGAGGCGAGGATGACCTTGTCCCTAAGCGCCGATCCATCGAGACCGGCCGCCTCGGGTATGGCCGCGAGTCGTGCCTTGAAGGTGGCCACGAGTTCGCCGATGGCCTGATCGGCCCCGTAGTCCTTTGGCATGAAATAGGTGTCGGGGAAGAGGTAACCTTCCGCCGATTTTCCCGGGATGCCGAGCCTGGCGAGGAGGGCGGGATCCATTGCCGCTTTCATGAAATCCGATTCCGAAGTGACCGCGGCTTTTTCGAAGAGAAGGGCCGTCTCCCTGAGGCTCAGTCCCTCGGGGATGGTCACCTTCTGCAGGGCTTGTCGCCCTTCCACGACGAGGTCGAGGACGGCCAAGGCGCCCATTTTCGGTTCGATCCGGTAGGTTCCCGAGCGAATCCTGGCTGCTTTGCCTTCGATACGCGCGAGGAGGGAGAAGGCCTCCGCCGAGCGCAAGATGCCCTCGTCCTGGAGTCGCTTCGCGAGAGCCGTGGTGGATTCGCCTTTTCGGACCTCGAAGAGTTGTCCTCCCTCCGCAAGGCTTCCCGGCGCCGAGAGAAGGGCGAGAAGCCCCGCTCCCAGGGCAGCTATGAGGGCGAGAACGATGAGCGAACTAACGAGAAACCTTTTCATGAAGTACCTTGTTTCCTTGGATAATCGCGATCGCCGAGGCCTTCGCTGCGGCCTTGCCCTCCGGCGATTTCCTCGAGCTGGGCGATGGTGAGGTGTTCGTAAAAATAGTCCCTGAGGGCCTTCCTCAGCCCGGGCAAACGGCCATCGTCCTCTCCGAGGAGGTGATGGAGATCGATGGCCGCCTCGAGATCGAGCTCGATACGGAAGGGGTTCATCGGCTGATGTCCAGTTCGAGCCCCTCGCGGGCGAGAATGGCTTCTATGCCACGGGCCTCGAGGTAATCGAGATAGGAGGTGGCGTTTTTGAAGAGGAGGTCGATCTTCCGGTCCGAGTAGGTCGGCTCATGATGAAAGAGCACGAGGCGTTTGATGCCCCAGGTGGCGGCAAAATCGGATGCGAGACTGAAGGATGAGTGGCCCCAGTTATTTTTTTCGATCGCCTCGTCGAGGGTGTACTGGGTATCGATGATCAGGGCATCGAGTCCGCTGAAGTACTCCGCGTTTCCCTGCGTTTTCATGAAATCGGAGGAATCGAGTTCGGTGTCCGTCGCATAGACGATCTTTACTCCTCCGGCTTCGATGCGGTAGCTATGGCAACCACCGGGATGACGCATCGGGCGATAGTTGATAGTCGCATCGCCGATCCGGACCGCCTCTCCCTTGAGCGGCACGAACTCGGTCTTGGCCTTCATCGCCGACATGCTTATCGGGAAATATGGCTCTCTCATTTGGCCTTCGAGGATGGACCTGAAATCCTCCCTGGGGCTGTAGTAGTGCATGTCGTTCGAGGAATCGAAGGCGGGGGCGAAAAAGGGAAGTCCCTGGATATGGTCCCAGTGAAAATGAGAGAAGAAGATATGGCAGCTTACAGGCCGCCGTGTCGCGGCCAGCTCGAGCCCCAGCTCCCTGATGCCGGTGCCGGCATCGAGGATGAGGTGATTGTCGTCGCCCGTCGTGACCTCCACGCAGGCGGTGTTGCCGCCGACGGTGTTGAAGAGGTAGTCCGGAAGGGAGGCGAGGAAGGTTTCGCGCGAGGAGGCGCTCTCGAGGTCGGAGGCCCGAATCCGGCCCGAGATCGCCGAGATTTTGGAGCGGAGTCGCGCCGGCGCCAAAGGGGTCGGGACCGAGCCCCTAACGCCCCAGAATCGCAGCTTCATCGAAGAGCTCCGGATGAAGGGCTGTTTCCCGATCCACGCGGATCAGGCCACGAGCCCTGCGCGCGACCAGCGCCTCCTCGATTTCCTGTCGCGTCCAGATTCTGCCCGCATCGATGCCGGGACAGGATTGGGACTCTTCCGCCCAGGAGGAAGCCGATTCGAGAATCGAAGACCAGAAAGGATAGGTTGAACACTGGATTGGCCTCGTCTCGTAGACCTCGCAGCCAGCTTCACCCCAGAAGATGCAGGAATGGTCGCTCCGTTCCTTGAGGCTGAGCGCGTGATATTCGCCCATGTCCACGAACCTACAATATCGAGAAAAGAAGGAGGGAAAATCAAGGCCAAGGCCCGACATCAGGCGACGGAGGTCGTCGGCGGACAGGAATACATAACCCGGCTCCCCAGTGCAGCAGGCGGAGCAGCGGGTACATCCGAAATGAAGCCCCTGGTTCCAGAACGGCTTATCCATAGGCGCTCCTTAAAATAAAACCCCCTCCAAAGGAGGGGGTTTTTGGGGAGAGAAGGATTCGAACCTTCGAAGGCGTAGCCAACAGATTTACAGTCTGCCCCCTTTGACCACTCGGGAATCTCCCCAAGAAGACGACCAAAAACCGTCGGTCGAGCCATCTCCCGGAATCGAACCGGGGACCTCGAGATTACAAGTCACGCGCTCTACCGACTGAGCTAAGATGGCGTCTGCAACGGGAAGAAGCTACCCGAACGCGCGCCGACGAGTCAAGTGGGAAAACCTCACTGAAGCGGGGCATAATATCCCAGTTCATCCCTGCCGCTCTTCTGGAAGAGCCAGGCTTCGATCGCCATGGTCAATTGTCTGGACCCGAAATCGGGATCGTCCTGGGAAACAAAGCTGAAGTCATAACGGCCACTCGGTGCGGAGCGGAGAAGCGATGCCAGATCCTGGATGCCGCGTGGCCCTTCAGCCGAAATGATGCTGCCGCCCGTATGACTGGCTAGGTAGGCAAGGGAGGGATCCACGGGACCCTCGCCGAGGAGAACAATATGGAAGGAAATTCCATTATTCGACAGGAGGGCGGCGAGTTCGGATACGGAGACCTTTTTGAGCGAGGCATCGTCCAGGCTGCCCGTGCTGAAATATAGGATCGCGTCGCGGGGGCCCGAAGGTAGGAGCGCGTTGACAGACTGCCTCAACCCAAGGTCGAAACGCCCAGCCCCCGAGGGCCTGCCGCGGACTTCGCGAATGAGGCTGCCCAGGTCGGGCTGATTGCTAGGTTTGGCGATCGTCGTCGGGACCATTCCCGCGGTTACGACGCCCATGCTGTCCGAGGGCGAAAGGGTGGCGGCGAATCCCGAAATAAGGGAGGCGAGTTCCCCGCCGCGATCCATCATGGATTGGGATCTTTCGACGAGGGCGACGCAGCGGAAGCCGGCCGTATCGGTTCCAGAGCCCTCGAAGACGACT
>DATKTD010000064.1:0-5525 GCA_035531315.1 Rectinemataceae bacterium | reverse complement strand
TATTCCATACATGTCGGCGCGATCGATGACGATGGTGTTGACATTGGGTATGTCGATGCCGTTTTCGATGATGGTCGTCGACACGAGGACGTGGAAACCGCCGTGGATGAAACGGTGCATGATGTCCTCGAGCTCGGTCGGGTCCATCTGGCCGTGGGCGGTCTCGACGATGATCTCGGGCACGAGATTCGTGAGAAAGGCCTGGATCTCGTCGAGGCTCTCGATGCGGTTATGCAGGTAGAAGACCTGGCCTCCCCGCTCGACCTCCTGCCTGATGGCGCGTGCGACCACCTCGGGGTCGAATTCCTCGACGACGGTCTCGATGGGATGCCGATTGACCGGAGGCGTCTGCAGGACCGACATGTCGCGGATCTTGAGGAGGGACATGTGGAGGGTGCGGGGTATCGGCGTGGCGGTGAGGGTGAGGGAGTCCACCGTGGCCTTGATCTCCTTGAGCCTTTCCTTGTCCTTGACGCCGAAGCGCTGCTCCTCGTCGATGACGAGGAGGCCGAGGTCCTTCCAGTCGATGTCCTTCTGGATGAGGCGGTGGGTGCCAACCACGATGTCGACCTTGCCCTCGCGCATGCCCTCGAGGACCTTGCGCTGCTCTTTTTTCTCTATGAGGCGCGAGAGCATCGAGACGTTGACGGGGAAGCCCTCGAGCCTGTCCTTCATGTTCTCGTAGTGCTGCTCCGCGAGGATGGTGGTGGGGGCGAGGAAGGCCACCTGTTTGCCCGATGAGGCGGCCTTGAAGCAGGCGCGGAGGGCTATCTCGGTCTTGCCGTAGCCGACGTCGCCGCAGACGAGGCGGTCCATGGGCCGCTCGCTCTCCATGTCGGCCTTGACCTCCTCGATGCAGCGGAGCTGGTCCTCGGTCTCGGTGTAGGGGAAGGTCGCCTCGAAGGAGATTTGCCATTCGTCGTCGGGGGGAAAGGCGTGGCCCTTGGCGGCCTTGCGCCGGGCGTAGATGCGGATGAGGCGTTCGGCGAGTTCCTCGACGGCCTTGCGCACCTTGCTCTTGCGGTTTTCCCAGGACTTGGAGCCGAGGCGGTCGAGCTTGGGCTCCTCACCCTCGTTGCCGATGTAACGCTGGACGAGGTTGGCCTGCTCGATGGGAACGAAGACGTTCTCTTCTTCGGCGTAGGCGATCTTGATGTAGTCCCTTTCGTTGCCAAGGACCTTCATGCGCTCGATGGCCATGAAACGGCCAATACCGTAATTGATATGAACGACGAAATCGCCCGGGGAAAGTTCGACGAAGGAGTCGATGACCGAGGATCGCGCCGTCTTGACCGATTTGGGCACGCGTTTGCGGCGGCCGAAGATCTCGCCCTCGTGGATGACGGCGAGCTTGATCGAGGGGACACGGAAGCCCGAGGCGAGGGAGGCGACGCCGACCTCGGGGGAGAAGTCGCGGAGGAGGGTGCCGATGCGCTCGGCCTGGGCCTCGGAGGCCGCGAAGATCGCGACCTTGTAACCCGCCTTGAGCGTCGAGGCGAGTTCCTCCTTGAAGTAGGTGACGTTGCCGAAATAGGAGCGCGGGGCCTCGCCTCCCGCGGCGATCCGCCCGGCGGCCGCCTCGTCGCGGAGGGCATAGCTCCGGAGCACCCTGAGACCGGAACCCGAGGCGGCGTCGAGGGCTGCGCGCTCGAGGGCGGCGAAGGAATGGAGGCAGCTTTCGGGAGGGGGCACGGGCGCCTCGCGCAGGGCCTGTCTGTGGAGGCCCGCGTATTCCTTTCGCGCGGCCTCTTC
The DNA here is from genome assembly GCA_035531315.1 of Rectinemataceae bacterium. GTDB lineage: Bacteria > Spirochaetota > Spirochaetia > Treponematales > Rectinemataceae > CAIJMU01. Next base: position 3,773 of record DATKTD010000064.1, on the reverse strand, counting down.
CTGGGCCACGAGGCGTTCGCGGTCGAGGAGGACGAGGGTGGCTCCCCTGCCCCGCGCGGCCGTGCTGAGGTGGTCGACGATCGATCCCGGCTCTTCGAAGGCCAGGGGATACCAGGATTCCTCGCCCTTGGCCTCTCCTGTCGCGGAAAGGGCTTCGAGGAGGGGCCCGAGTCTTCCCTCGCAGCCGGGGAGGCCCGATGCCCTCCGCTCGAGGGTGGCGAGGCGCTCTTCGTCCCAGATTACTTCCTTGAGGGGTCTGATGGATATCGAGGAGAGGCGGGTGTGGCCGGACTGGGCCTGGGGATCGAAGGAGACGATGCGTTCGATGCGGTCATACTCGAAGACGACGCGGAGTGCCTCGTCGTCACCGGTCTGGTAGAGGTCGAGGACCTCGCCACGCATGGCGAACTCGCCGGGAAGGGAGACCCTCGGCACGCGCAGGTAGCCGAAGCCGGAAAGGCGCTCGCCGAGTTCCTGGGGATCTATGCTCCCGCCTTCGACGAGGCGAATGACACGGGGGACGAAGATCGCCGGGGGCGGCACGGGCGTCACGAAGGCTCTTTGGCTCGTCACGAGGACGCGGCTCTCTCCGCTCGCCAAACGCGCGAGGACGGCGGCCCTTTCTCCGAAGACGCGGCCATGGGAGGCGACGGGGCGATAGGCCGCGGTCTTCCACCAGGGGAGGATGTCGGCCTCGAGGCCGAAGGCGGCCAGGTCGCCGGCGAAGGCCTCGGCCTCCTGGTCGGTCGGCACGACGATGAGGAGGGGACCCTCGCCGAGGCCAAGCCTTCGTCTCGGCTCCAACCCGGAAAGGAGGGAAACCACGGCGGCGGCATAGCTGCCCTCGAAATCGCCGACATCGGCCCGGCCCTCAGCCAAGAGCTTCGCCGGTATCGCCGCCAGAGCGGGAACGGCGACGAGTTTTTCTAGGATGCTGCGCGGGTGTAAGGTATTCATCGCAATGTACCGAAAATCTCTTATGGGTCTCTCGCGGTCGGAACGTCGGCCGCATTATAGTGAGGCCAGTCCGCCGCGACTACCTTCAAGGAGACTTCCGGCCGTGAAACGCGCCCTTTTTTCGCTCGTCCTGGCAGCCCTCACCTCGCTTTCTTTCGCCGATGGCGGAATAAGCCTGTCCATCCGCTACTACGACAAGATGGTCTACTACCCGGACACCGACATAGCCATCAAGGTGAGCATAGCGAACGGAAGTCCCTCGACCTACCGCTTCAAGCTGGCGGAAAACCGCATTTACAGCCTGGACTTCGACGTCAGGACCCCGGCAAACCGCGTGGTCGACGCCTCCGACGCCTTCAAGCGGGCCAGGGCCGACTCGGGCCCCGTGTTCTACCGCGACGTCTCGATAGAGCCGGGTGAGGAATATTCCTTTGTCGAGAGCCTTTCCTCCTACGCCGCCATGACCGAAGCGGGGACCTATGCGATACAGGCCAGTTTCTGGCCCGGCCTGGCTCCCACGAACGGAGGCAGCGACCAGCTTCCCCTCGTCTCGAACGTCCTCATGCTCTCGCTGCGCCCCGCCCCGCCGGCCTCGGCCTCGACGAGCCCCCTCGATGCCGTAAAGGCCGAGACGGGCGAAATTCTCAAGCCCGAGGCCATCGCGCCCGACGAGGTCGTCTCCCGCACCATCGAGGCGCGTCAGCGCTCCAGGTGGAACGAATTCTACCTCTACCTCGATCTCGAATCCCTTCTAAAGCGCTCGGCCGAGCTGGCCCGATCCTATAACAGGCAATCCGACGATGGCCGGCGGAAGATGATAGACGCCTTCCGCGCCTCCCTCCAGGGACAGAAGTCCACCGATTCGATCGTCACCCTGCCCAAGGAATACAGCATCGAGGAGACGCGCTACACGGCCGACCATGGCTTCGTGACCGTCCTCGAGAAATTCGCCGAGAAGGGCTACACCTCGATCAAGGAATACCAGTATGAGCTCGAACGCAGGGGCGATATCTGGTACATCATCGGCTATTCCGTGGTGAACAAAGGCACGGAATGAAGGCACTCCTCCTCGTAGAGGACGATCTCAAGGCCCTCGAAATCGAGGCCTGCATCAAGCCCGTCGGCTTCGAGGTCATCCGCTACAGGAATCCCATCAAGGCCCTCGACAATCTCGACGAGGTCGCCCCCGACGCCATCATCGCGAGCGCCCTGGACTTTCCCCGCCATTGGAAGATCATCGCCGATGTGGTGCGGGCGGCCAGGGATAGGCATTCCTGCTCCATCGTCCTCCTCCGCGGCCCCCATTTCGGCAGCGACGAGGCCGATAAGGCCAGCTATCTTGGGGTCAACGGCATCGTTTCCGATCGCCTCGCCGAGCCCCACTGCCGCGACAGTCTCGTGAGACTGCTTGGGCGCTACGCGAAGCTCAGCGACTCGAGGAAATCCGGCCGAATACAGGTCGCCGAGTGGGACCGCTGCATCCTCCTCTTCGTACACCCCGTCTCGAACCGGGTGCTCTGCGGCAGGGTTTCGTCCATCTCGGTCACGGGACTCTCCTTCGATCCGGAGGATTTCGGCGAACTCCGCGACCTCGACAGGGGCAGGCAGGTGCCGGGATGCAGTCTGCGCATCGGCGATTCCATCCTGACCGTCGACTGCGAAATCGTGCGGATGGGGGCGCCTATCGGCCTCGCCTTCGTCGAACTCGACCCGGCTGCCCATGCCCTCCTCGAGGATTGGCTGGCCCATGGCTCCGAAAGGGAACTTGCGGCCACCGCCGAAGGGATGTTGATAATTCCCGAACCATAAGCTATTGTCTATTCATGGATATAGCGAATATCCCTTGCACAGATCCCGTTCTCGAGGAATTTGCGAGGAAACTCAAGGCCATTGGTCATCCAATCCGCCTTAGGCTCCTGATACTCATCTCCCGAGAGGACGATCCCTGCGTTTCGGACATGTGGCGCTGTCTCAATCAACCTCAACCGGTGATTTCGCAGCATCTGGCCATCCTCAAGGAAAACGGCATCGTTTCGGCCGAAGTGCAGAAGACGAAACGGGTTTATTCGATCGTCGACCCCTTCATCGCCGCCCTCATCGCGCGGATCACCGAAGACAGCGTCGTCACCGTACCCTAAGCCTAGTCCTAGGCGGCTAGGGCAGGAAGGCCGGGCGAGACCCAAGGGGCCTGGCGAGAGCCAGGGCCGCGGCCCTTCCCCATGCACCGCTCCCCTTCGCTTTGACGATGGACTGGAAGAGGGCACGCCCGGAATCGAGGCGTGAATCGGCGACCAGGGCCTCCCCGAGATAATACAGATACTTCCATAAACCCGACTCGTCGCACCAGGCCGCCAGCTCCCGGTCGGCCGAGATGAGGCCGGAAAGATCCACGAGGGAGGAAAAGGCCAGGGTCGGATCGTTCACGCGAAGCATCGCGAGGGCCCTCGTTACGATGGCGTCGGTGGATAGGGCAAGATAGATGGCCGCTTGGGGCCGGCCGTTCCTCAAAAGAAATTCTCCGAGATTCGCCGAGGGGCCGATGATGCGCGGATCGTCGAGGGGATAAAGGTGAAGCATGGAATCGAAGCCTTCGATATCGAGGGCCCGCTCCATGGCCGTTCTCAGAAAGTCATTCGTCTGTGAGAAGACCTCCGCGTCGGCCAGGGAGAGCCTGAGTTCGGCCTCGTAGGAAGTCCAATCCCTCTGCGATCGATAGACTTCGGCGAGGGCCGCGAGGATTTCATAGCGCTGGTCGGGCACTTCGAGGGCCGGGGCTGCATCGAGGGCCCGCTCGAACTGGAACTTCGCGAGGGCCG
>DATKTD010000063.1:0-3836 GCA_035531315.1 Rectinemataceae bacterium | reverse complement strand
GAGCGGCTACACGATCGTCAACATGGTCGTCATCAATGTGGTCGCCTTCGCCCTGGCCCTCCTCGTAACGAGCAGGCTCAAGGGCAGGAATTTCTTCAGGGCCGGCTTCTTCGTGCCCAACCTCATCGGCGGACTCATTCTCGGCTACGTCTGGCAGTTCATCTTCAACTCGGCGATCCCCGAGCTGGGCACGGTGTTGGGCATCAAGGCCTGGGCCGATCCGAACAACCTCATGCTCGCCAAGAGCTACCCCGCCCTCGTCGCGATCGTCATCGCCGGCACCTGGCAATACGCCGGCTACATCATGATGATCTACGTGGCCGCCATCGAGAACGTGCCCATCGAACTCCACGAGGCGGCCCAGATCGACGGGGCCGGGCCCCTCAAGCGGCTCCTCTCCATCACCCTTCCCATGGCCTCGCAGGCCTTCACCATCACCCTCTTCCTCACCCTCGTGAACTCTTTCAAGCAATTCGACGTGAACATCTCGCTCACCGCCGGAGGCCCCTCCACGATCTTCCTGGGCAAGCCGATTTTCGGCACGGAGCTCCTGGCGATGAACATTTACAATACTGCCTTCCGTTCCGACAATCTCGCGGAAGGTCAGGCCCGCGCCGTCATCTTCTTCATCGTGCTCGCCATCGTCGCGACCATCCAAGTCTACGCCAACAAGAAGAAGGAGATAGAGCTGTGAAGAAGTCCCACGGCAACGGCGTCCTCCTCTTCGCCATCGCGGTCGCCCTCATGGCGGTCTTCCTCTTTCCCTTCTGGATGGTTCTCGTCAATTCGTCGAAGGGGCCCTTCGAGATCACGAACGATCCGCTCGGGATGCCCTCCCATTGGCTGGAGATATTCGGCAACGTCGCGAAGATTTGGACCAGCCCCAACATCCAGTATCAATCGTCCTTCATCTCTTCGATCATCATCACCGCTGGTTCCCTCCTCCTCATCAATCTCCTGTCCTCCCAGGCAGCCTGGGCCCTGGTGCGCAGCCACTCGAGAAGCTCGACCATCATTTTCACCGCCTTCGTCGCGGCCATGGTCATTCCCTTCCAGATCGTGATGTTCCCTCTCCTCACCTGGTTCAGGGCCGTGACGGAGTTCACGGGCATCCGTCTTCTCCGCTCCTTCCAGGGTATCCTCCTCGCCTATGTCGGTTTCGGCATGTCGCAATCGATATTCATGTTCCACGGCTTCATAAAGAGCATTCCCCTCGAACTCGAGGAGGCGGCGACGATCGACGGATGCAACCGGGCCGAGATCTTCTGGCGCATCGTCTTCCCCATCCTCAAGCCGATACAGGCCACCGTCCTCGTGCTCAACGGCATCTGGATTTGGAACGATTACCTCCTCCCCCTCCTCGTTCTCGGCAAGGGCAACGACATAATGACCATCCCCCTGGCGATCTCCAATTTTGCGGGCGCCTACGTAAAGCAGTGGGACCTCATCATGACCGCCATCCTCATGGCCATGGTGCCCGTCGTGGTCTTCTTCCTCTTCGCGCAGAAGTCGATCATCAAGGGCATGGTCGCCGGGTCGATCAAGTGAGCTACGCGCGGCTGTCCCCGAATGCCGGAGGGCGTCCTTGCGCGTGACCATAAAAGACATCGCCGCCCGCGCGGGAGTGTCCAAGACGACGGTATCCTTCGCCTTGAACGATCCCGATCGCATCTCGGAGGAAACCCGCAAGCGCGTACTGGCGGCGGTGGCCGAGCTCGGCTATGAACCGGATTCGGTGGCACGCGCCCTGGCCACCCGCCGGCTCGGCGCCATCGGCCTCCTTCTGCCGCAGCCCCTTCCGGAGGCCCTCGAAAATCCCTACCTCTGCGAGCTGATGCGGGGTATCGGCGAGGTCTGTGAGGAGCATGGCCTCGCCCTCACCATGCTGCCCCCGGTGCGCGGAAAGGCAGAGGAGGCGGCGAGGCGGGCCGTGGTGGACGCGACCCTCACCATCGGCATCGGACCGGATACCGAGGTCACGAAGGTCCTTCTTCGTCGCCACCTTCCCTTCGTGAGCATAGACGGCGTGGACTCGGGCCCGGTACCCAACATCGGCATCGATGACGAGCTTGCTGCCGAGACCATCATGGCCCACGTCCTCGGTCTCGGTCATCGACGCATCGGCATACTCCAGCTCAGGCCCGAGGCCTGGTCTCCCGAGGGGGAATCGGGCTATTCGCCCGTAAGCATCAGGAGGCTCAGCGGCTATAAGCGGGCCCTCGAGAATGAGGGAATAAAGATGGGCGGCAGGGACGCCCCGGTCATCATCGCCGAAGGATCCTTCGAGGGCGGCAGCAAGGCGGTCGACAGACTCCTCGAGGAAGTCGGCGGCGGGCTGACCGCCATCGTCGGCATGTCCGACATAATCGCCCTCGGCAGCTACGATGCGCTTCGTCGTCGCGGCTACTCCCTTCCGCGAGACATGGCCGTCGCAGGATTCGACGATATCCCCATGTCCTCGCGCGCGACCCCGAGCCTGACGACCATTCACCAACCCGGCCTCGATAAGGGGGCGGCGGCGGCCCGCCTCATAATCGAGATGCTGGGCGGTGCCAGCCCCGCGGGACGCTGTCTCGACGCAACCCTGGTCAAGCGCGAATCGACGGCGGCTCCAGCGCGACAGGCCTGAAGAGCCTCCATACTCGGTGTCTTGATGAGCTTCGGGCAGGATTTTCACGCCTTTCTCGCTCCTGGGGCCGACCGTCTTGTGCGGCTTTCGGGAATGCTCGCTCGCCGGAGCCTCGAGGGCAAGGTCTTGGCTATAGGCGGCCGCAGGCACCTCCTCGTCAGGTTGAGCTCGGGCGCACCGACCACCATCCTCGTGGCGCACTACGATCGCGTCGAAGGAAGCCCCGGGGCCCTCGACAATTCGGCCGCCTGTCTCGTCCTCGCCGAGGCCGGCGCGAGGATCTTCCGCGATCCGCAGGCCCTGGAGGGGGTCTTCCTTCTCTTTACGGACGGAGAGGAGGCTCCCTCAACCGGGAGTCCCCTCTCGCAGGGAGCGTATGCCCTCGCCACCGGGCTGCGGAAGGTCTTCGGCAGGGCCCGGCCCTCGATCTACATCTTCGATGTTCTCGGCCGGGGCGGGCGTCTCCTCTTGTCCACCGCCTCTCGACGCGTGGCCGAGGGACAGAGGGCCCTCCTCGATGCCATGGAATCGCGCGCCTTCGCGGCCGCCACAGCCGCCAATCTCGCCGCCCCCCGACGGCTCCCCCTTCCCTGGTCCGATGACCTCGGTTTTACCTTGGCGGGCATGCCCTCGGTCGCCATCTCCCTCCTTCCCGAGGCGGAGGCTGTCCTCCTCGAGCGGGGCCTGGCCTCCTGCGATCCCTCCGCCACGGACCGCTTCCCCGGCAGGGAAGGATTGGGGAAGGCCTGGCCTCCCACCTGGGATATTCTCCATAGCCCGGAGGACGGCCCCGAACTCATCGAGAAAATAGCGATGGAGAAAATGGGCGATTTCTGCCTCTCGCTCTGTCGCACTTGCGGAGTGGCTTCGACTTTCCTATAACCATGTACGAGCCGTCCGCTATCGGGCGGAAGATCAGATGTGGAGCGTTCCAATATGACTGAAACCAGGATTCATGAAAGGAAGGAGGTCCCGGTCGCCGACCGATGGAACCTCGAGAGTCTCTTCGCCTCGGAGGCGGACTGGGAAAAGGCCTTTATTGAGTATGGGAAGGGCCGGGAGGGCATCGATAGACTCCGGCCATTCTTCGGCCGGAGCCCCGAGGATTTTCTCGCCGTCCTCGCCCTGCGAAGCCGTCATGGCCTCCTCGGCGAGAGGCTGGCGATATGCGGAAACCTTAGGCAGTCGGAGGACGAGGGCGATTCTG
>DATKTD010000062.1:0-9046 GCA_035531315.1 Rectinemataceae bacterium | reverse complement strand
AGGTGGAGTTCTGGCCCGCCCCCCTCGTGACGATCCAGCCCCCGACACTGGAGTACTCGAAGCTCTGGGGAAAATGGCCGGCCGTGTAGGCGCGCTTGGAACCGAAACGGGTGGGGGCCTCGGCCAGGGCCGCCTCGAGCTCGGGGCCCGACATGCCCGCCTCAACGGTAATGGTCTGGTTGGTCTCGTCGAAGGCGAGGACGCGTTTGAGATGCCTGCCCATGTCTATCGAGACGCCGCCCCTGACCGCCTCGCAGCCTCTCGTCACCGAGGAACCGCCTCCCCTGACATAGACGGGGATGCCACGGGGGCCGGCGAAGTCGAGTATGGCGCGGAGGTCGTCCCGGGACCGGGGATAGAGGACCGCGTCGGGGAGGCCCTCTATGAGGCCCTCCCTGAGGCGTTCGAGGTCGAGGAGGGTCTTGCCGTAGGAGGCCCGGAGCCGTTCCGGGAGGGCCGTAGAGACATTGTCGGCCCCGACTATCCCGGACAGGCTCTCGAGCTCCTCGCGGCCGAGGCTACGTCTCGTGTAGTCGCGATCGGCGTGGAAGGTGGGGACAGTCGCCCCCGTGGCCGCTTTCCCGGGGCTCCTCGCCTCGGGGAGGCTGTCGGGCAGGGTCTCGAGGCCGAGGCGGCGCGGTTTCGCGAAGTCAGCGTCGGAGAGGCCGAAGGTCTCTTTCATGAGGCGATAGAGCCGCTTGTTGGGATGCTTCCAGACCCCGGGGTCTCCCCATTTGAAGAGGGAGCGGTAGCTCCCCCTGGGCAGCTCGCCCTCGAACCAATCGGGAAGGAAATCTTTCGTCTTCATCCTGGACTCCTCATTCGAGATCGTCGGCGGCGAGAAGATCGACGCCGAGGCCGAGCCAGTCGGTCGCGATCACGCGCCCGCAGGTTATAGGAGGGGAAAGGAGGATGCCGTCGAGGGCCTTCGCCGCCTCGAGAAGGCGGGGGAGGGGAATGGGTGCGGCGCTTCGCACCGGCAGCCTGCGCCGGCTCGGCGAGCTCGTCCTGACGGTGCTCGTGAGGACGCGGCGGGGATCGATGAGCTCGCGTCTGGCGTATTCGAGCCCCCTTTTGCAGCCCGCGCCTTCGACCGGGATCTCGCTCCCTTCGCGGGGAGCCTCCGCGTCTCCGATGAGGAGGGCGCAGCCCTTGGGACAGACGATGCAGGTCATGGTTCGCGTCATTTTCGGCCTCCTTCGGAGGGCCCTCTCTCGAGTTCGAGGACGAGGGACTCGGCATCGCCTATGGCTCCGGGATCGAAGGCGAGGCGCTCGGCCTCCGGGGGGCGGAGGGCGACGAAGCGGCGCTCGGCCAGGATGCGCTCGCCGGCGCGGAGCCTGACCCTGGCCCCCTCTTTGATAGTGGCGTTGCTCCTGAAGTGGATCTCGACCAGGCCTTCGTCGCCTGCCCCCTCCGCGGCGAGGAGGGGGTCGATGAGTTGGGGCAGGGCGTAGAGGAAGCCCGAGGCGGCCTTGAGGGGGACGAGGCGCTGGCGCGCGTCGACAAGGTAGCCTCCGGCCGCCGGGGCCGCGGGCGTCGATCCGATGGCGTGGCGGGCGGCTGCCCTGCCGGCGATTTCGCCCGACTCGCTCACGTCGTCGACGAGGTTGTTGACGTGGACGGCGTTGCCGCAGGCGTAGAGGCCGGGGAGGCCCGTCCTGCCGCTCTGATCGATCCGGGGCCCCCTCGTCGCCATGTCGAGGCCGAGGCCGAGGGAGAGGAGGACCTCGTTTTCGGGGATGAGGCCCACCGAGAGGATGAGGGTATCGCAGGGGACGAGGCGCTCGGTGCCGGCGATCGGGCTCCCCCTCTCGTCGACGGCCGCGATGGTCACCGATTCGACGCGCCGCCTTCCGTGTATCTCGGTGACGGTGGTCGAAAGGTGGAGGGGAATGGAGAAGTCGACGAGGCACTGGGCGATGTTTCGCGCCAGGCCAGAGGGCTCGCCCTTGATTTCGTAGACGCCCTCGACCTCGACGCCCTCGAGACGGAGCCGCCTCGCCATGATGAGGCCGATGTCGCCCGAGCCGAGTATGACTGCCCTCCGCCCGGGAAGGAGGCCCTCGATGTTGACGAGGCGCTGGGCGAGTCCGGCAGTGAAGACGCCGGCGGGTCTGTCCCCGTGGATGAGGACCTGGCGGTCGCTCCTTTCGCGGCAGCCGGTGGCGAGGACGAGGGACTTGGCATGAATCGTCAACAAGCCGCGCTCGGGCGAGACGGCGGTGATGGCGTAGGTCCCCGTCTCGGGATCCCGCGAGACCTCGTGGACGAAGGTTCCCCTCATCGTTTCGACGCCCGAGTCGGGGACCTGTCGCGAGAAGCGGAGGGCGTACTCGGGGCCTGTGAGGGCCTCGCCGAAGCGTCTGAGGCCGAAGCCGTCGTGGACGCACTGCCGGAGGATGCCGCCGAGTCGTTCTTCGCGTTCGACGAGGAGGGTGTCGGCGCCGAGGGCAGCGGAGGAGAGGGCGGCTGCCAGACCGGCCGGCCCCGCGCCGAGGACGACAACGTCGCGCTCGATTCTCTCGATACCTGCCATCAGCGGCCTTCCTTGGTTTCGCCGGCCACGAGTTCGGAGCCGGCTCCCTTGCGGGTGACCTCGTCGAGGGGGATGCCGAGCTCGGCGGAGACGATCTCCATCACGCGAGGGGTGCAGAAGCCGCCGTGGCAGCGACCCATGCCGGCGCGGGTGCGTCTCTTGATGGCGTCGAGGCTCGTCGCGCCGAGCCTGGCCTCGGTCCAGGCCCTTTGAGCGCCTGCCGGAAGGGCCGCGGAGGGGTGGGCCGCGGAGGGGGGGGCGCCGGCCTTCGCGTCCGGGGCGGGCCCTGCCTTTCTCGGAACGATGGCGTCGCGTATTTCGCCCTCGGAGACCTCCTCGCAGCGGCAGACGATGCGGGCGTAGGCCTTGTCGCTGGCGATCCAGGCCGCCCTCTCGTCGAGGGGGAGGCGGGAGAGTTCCGGCATGGGGCGCCGCTTCGGCACGAAACGCGGGTTGGGCGAAACCTTCATGAACTTGCCGAGGGCGGCGATGGCGAAGGATGCGGCGTCTTCGGCTATCGCGGGGGCCGAGGCCAGGCCTGGCGACTGGATGCCGGCGACGTGGACGAGGTTGGCCACCGAGGCCGAGGGGGCCACAATGAAGTCCTCCTCCCAGGTGCAGGCGCGGACACCGGCGAAGTAGGTGATGAGCATCGAGGGGCTGAGGCGGCGATTGAGCCTGAAGTGGCGGTCGAGTTCGCGGAGTTCGGCCTGGCTCGTCGAGTAGTCCTCGCGGCCGGGGGCCTCGCGGGCGGTAGGGCCGACGAGGATGTTGTCCTCGATGGTCCGCACGAGGCCCCCGCCCTTTGTGACCTCGCGGCCCTGGAGGAGGGAGGGCATGGCCATTATGCGATTCTGCAGCCTTCCGCTCTCCCGGTCGAGGATGATGTCGACCCCCCGCCTGGGGTGGAGGCTGAAGAAGCGGTCGTTGGCCATGCCCGCCACGAGGTCGGCCCAGATGCCCGCGGCGTTGACGAGGACCTTTGTCGAGAAGCTCCCCCTGTTGGTCCTGACGCGGCGCACGAGGGAATCTTCGGTCTCGATGCCCGTCACGAGGGTGCCGAGGCTGACCCTGACCCCGTTGGCCATGGCGCTCTCGGCGAGGGCCACGGTGGCCTTGTAGGGGGAGAGGATGCCGGCACTCGGGAGGAAGAAGGCCCCGTGCTGCTCGTCCGTCACGTTGGGCTCTTCCGCCATCACCCGCTTCCTCGACCAGAGTTCCCAGCCGTCCACAGCGTTCTCCTTGGCCCTGGCCGCGAGCACGGGGTAGAGGGCCGCGGCCGCCCTGGCGTGGAAGAGGATGATGGAGCCGGGTCGGGCGAAGCCGATGCCGAGCTCGGCCGCGAGGGGTTCCCAAAGCCTGTTGCCCCGCACATTGTAGCTGGCCTTGAGGCTGCCCGGATGGGCCGCGAAGCCGTCGTGGATCATGCCGTCGTTGCGGCCGGAGGCGTGGGTGGCCACATCCTCTTCCTTTTCGAGGAGCACGGTCGAGATGGCCCACTTCGAGAGTTCGCGGGCGATGGCCGAGCCGATCACGCCTCCCCCGACGATGGCGACGTCGAAGGACAGACCCTCGAGCTCGCGCCCCTCCTCGGCATGGACGGGCTGATCGAGGAGGCTCTCGTGGGCGAGGTCAGTCCCCTCGGGCCCCCTCACCTCGAGATCGTTCACGAGGCCCCTCGATTCGACCTTGGCGGCGAGGCGGCCGATCTTCACGTAGGATTCCCAGGACTCGACGCTACCCTCGAGCCGCAGCGAGCCGCGCCAGTCCCCCGCCTCGATGTCGGGATGGCCGAGGACGGCCAGTTCCTTCCTGAGCCTTTCGAGGGTCATGCGAGGCCTCCCGTCTTCACGATTATCTCCCGGAGCCTCGATTCGCCGAAGCCGAGTATGTCGCGCATCGCCTGGGCCGAGGCCTCCTCCTCCTTGGCCGCGATCCTCGCCGCGAGGGCCCGGTGCATGCGGAAGATCTCCGGGATCACCGCGGCGTCGGCGTAGAAGCGGTCGAGGATGCGCTCGTAGACCCTTTTCAGCGAATTGATGAGGAGGGGGTAGACGGCGTTGCCCGAGGCGAGGGCGATGGCGAGGTGGAACTCGAAGTCGATGTCGGTGGCGTCGCGGGGCTCGCGGTATTTGAAGAGAATCTCCTTGGCCAGGACGCGCCTGATATCCTCGAGGTCCTCGGCCTTGGCGCGGAGGGCGGCGAGACGGGCCGTCTCGGTCTCGAAGAGGAAGCGCATCTCGAGGAGGCCGTCGAAGATGGGGGGCGAGAGTTCGCCGCCGGAATAGTTGATGAGGCTAAGGAGCATTTCGACCGAGCCCTCGCGGCGGAAATCCGCGACGAAGACCCCCTGCCGGGCCTCGATGCGGAGGAGGCCGCGGGAGGCCAGTTCGAGGAGGGCTCCGTGGACGAGGGGCCGCGAGACGCCGTGGGTATCGGCCAGCTCCCTTTCTGCCGGCAACCTGTCGCCGATCGCGTAGCTGCCGGAAAGGATCTCGTTTTCGAAGCTCGCGACGAATTTGTCTTGTTTGCTGCTGCCCATATCAACCTCGAGACTCGTGGTATTACCAATATACATCGTGGTAATACCACAAACAAGGGCCTGGGCGATACAGGAAGGCCGCGAGCCGGGCTGTCATGCCAGGCGGGGGCCTCCTCGGTCTAGGTGGGCCGCTCAGCCGGGGCCGGGCTGGGCGATGATCTCGAAGACGAGGGCCTGGGCTTCGCCGAGGGAGGGACCGGGGAGGGGGAACTCGAAGCCACGCCTGGCGATTTCGGCGCCGGACAGGAGGCGCGACCAGGCCGGCAGATCGGGGGAAACGACGCGGTGGAGGAGGGTCTCACCCAGGCCCCTCAGGGCCAGGGTGGCGCTTCCGGCCCCGGGCCTGTGGCGGGGGCGGCACCAGAAGGCGATGGCCCTGCTTCGGTCGGGGGCCAGCATGGCCCAGGCGACATCGCCCCATTCGAGGTTCCCCTCGAGGCGGAGGAGCTCGCCGAGCTGGAGGAGGCTTCGCCTCTCCCGATACCAGGCGATGTCCGCGCTGAGGGCCGCCTTTTCAACCATTGTCAGGGAGGCCGGGTCCAGCTCAAGGCCGTAGAGCCCTCCCATGGCGACGAGGCTCCGCGCGCGCAGGGAGCTGACGCGGCCGCTCTGATGGTTGGGCGAGGCCGACACATGGGCGCCGATGGCCAGGGGGGGGAAGAGGAGGCTGGAGGCGCGTTGTATGCCGAGGCGCCAGACCGGGTCAGTGTTGTCGCTCGCCCAGAATTGGGGAAAGAAGGGAAGCATGCCGAAGTCCATGCGCCCGCCCCCTCCCGCGCAGCCCTCGAAGAGGATCCCGGGGAAGTCGGCCACGAGGCGGCCGAGCATCCCGTAGAGCTTGCGAAACCAACGGAAGCGCAACTCTCCATCGGGCATGGCTGGATCGGCGCTGCCTACCCGGGCCAGGGGCCTGTTGAAGTCCCACTTGAGATAGTCGATGCGGCATGAGGAGAGGACCCTCCGCAGCTGGGCTTCGACATGGTCGGCCACCTCGGCGCGCGAAAGGTCGAGGAGTCTCTGGTTCCGCCCCTCGGAGGGGAGGCGGCCCGGGAGGGCAAGGCACCAGTCGGGATGGGCGCGGAAGAGCTCGCTGTCGGCCGAGACCATCTCGGGCTCCATCCAGATGCCGAAACCCAGGCCGAGGCCGTGGACGCCCTCGGCGAGGCGGGCGAGGCCGCCGGGCAGCTTCGCTGGGTTCTCGGTCCAGTCGCCGAGGCTCGAGCGATCGTCATTCCTCTTTCCGAACCAACCGTCATCGAGGACGAAGAGCTCGACGCCGAGTTCGGCGGCCCCCTTGGCGATGGAAAGGAGCCTCGCCTCGTCGTAGTCGAAATAGGCAGCCTCCCAGCTGTTGAGGAGGACGGGCCTTTCGCGGTCGCGCCAGGCCGGGGGCATCAGGCCTCGGGCCACCGAGTGGAAGGCCGCGGAGAGGCCGTTGAGGCCCTCCTCGGAGTAGGCGAGGAGGGCCGCGGGCGTCGCGAAGGAATCGCCGGGCTTGAGGGTCCACGAGAAGAACTCGGGGTGGAGGCCTCCCTGGAGGCGGCAATGGCCTTCCTCGTTCCTTTCGGCGGCGAGGACCCAGTCTCCCGACCAGAGGAGGCTCGCGCCCCAGGCCCGCCCCCGATCTTCGCCGGCCCCGCTTTCGGCCAGAACGATGGCGGGGCTCGAGCCATGGCCCGATACGCCCCGGCGGCTGCCGATCTCGCTTCGGCCGAGGCCGAGGGGGCGGCGGGCGTATTGGCGTTCGCTGGCCCAGGCCCCCTCGGTGGCGATGAGCTCGAGGCCAGCGGCGGGCAGGGGCAGGTCGAGGCTGAAACTGAAGGCCCGCGAAAGCTCGATGCTCAGGGCGCCCCGATTGACGAAGCGGGCGGCGCGGAGGAGGGCCGGGGCCCCGGGTACGGGCGTGTAACAGAGGACGAGGGCAAGGCCGCTCAGTGGATCTTCGAGCTCCAGTTCCAGACTCTCGAGTTCGCCTGCCTCGTCGCGGAGGAAGGGGAGGCCGCCGAGATCCGGGGCGCCTGCGAGGATGCGCCAGGAGCGGAACTCGAGATCGAGGAGGGGGCCGGAGCCCCTCGCGGCGCGCGGCGTTCTGGCATCTTCCCCCGCGCCCGCGCCCGCGCCCGCGCCTGCACCGGTGCCGGTGCCCTCGGCTCCGCCGGCTCCTTCGCGGAAGTCGGCGATGAAGGCAGGGGAGCGAAAGTCGCCCCCGCGACCCCAGGGGTATTCCTGCGGAAGCCGATTGAGGCTGAAGGGGCTGGATGAAGGATCTTCGACGACCCCGAAGGGCTGGGGCGGGGCCGAGGCGATCTCGAGGGAGGGCTCAGGGTGGATCGGCCCTCCCCAGTGGTAGGTGGCGAGGTAGCGGTCGCGGAAGAGGGCGATGACGTATTCGGAGCCGGCGCATTCGAGGGACCATCCGGCGAGCCTCCCGTCGTCGCGGAGGAGGGGCCGGATCATTCGACTTCGTCGGGCTGGAGGTCGCGGATGGCGATCACTTCGGACAGGTGTTTGTCGAAGAGATCGACGATGCCCGGATCGAAGTGGCGGCCGCGGTTTTGATGGATGTACTCGAGGGCGGCGTCGACGGTCCAGGCGGGCTTGTAGGGGCGGACCGAGGTGAGGGCGTCGAAGACGTCGCAGAGGGCGACGATGCGTCCCGACTTGGGAATGTTCTCTCCCTCGAGTCCCTCCGGATATCCCGAGCCGTCCCATTTTTCGTGATGGGAGTAGGCGATCTCCCCCGCCATCCTGAGGATGCCGTGGTCTTCCTGCGTCTCGAGGAGTTGGGCGCCTATATGGGTGTGCCGCTTCATGATCTCGAATTCTGCCGGGTCGAGCCTGGCCTTTTTGAGGAGGATGGCGTCGGGTATGCCGATCTTGCCGACGTCGTGCATGGGCGCGGCGTGGAGCATGTCCTCGCAGAGCTGGGCGCCCATGCCCGCTTGGCAGGCCAAAAGGGAGGCGGTGCGGCCGACGCGGATGATGTGACGCCCCGTCTCGTTGTCGCGGTATTCGGAGGCCCGCACGAGCTTCTCGATCACCTGCATCCTCGTCCTGAGCAGCTCCTCGGTGCGGGCCCTGACCATGGCGTCGAGCATCTCCCTCTGCTGGTAGAGGAGGAGCTGGGCCCTGTTCACCTCGAGCATGTTGCGCACGCGGGCGAGGAGCTCATCCATCTCGAAGGGCTTGGTGAGGTAGTCCCTGGCCCCGGATTCGAAGGCCTGGAGGAGGGCCTGTCGGCCCTTTTCCGCGGTGAGGACGACGACGGGGGGCATGAGGGGATCGTCGAGGGCCTTGAGTCCGGCCATCACCTCGTAGCCGGTGAGGTGGGGCATGCGGAGGTCGAGGAGGATGAGGTTGGTGCGCGCCTTGTGATACTCGTCGAGGACCTTTCGCGAGTCCTGGATCTGGACGAGATTCGTATAGCCCTCGGTTTCCAGCATCCGCGCGAGGAGCTTGATGTTGGCGACCTCGTCGTCGACGATGAGGATGCGCGCCTTTTTCAGTGCGGGGTCGATGTTCATGCCTGCCTCGCTTCCTGTCGCCTGCTTCAATTATAGCCCCTTCCCTTCCGCGGCAAGGGGCGTCGTGAGGATTCTGTCGATGACCGCCAAGAAGCCGCCGACGTCGAGGGGCTTGGTGAGGTAGTCGGCGAAGCCTGCGGTCCTGCCGCGTTCGAGGTCGTGGGGCATGGCCAGGGCTGTCACGGCCACCACGGGGACTTGGCGGCCCCATTCGCTCGCCCGGAGCCGCGCGAGGGTTTCGTAGCCGTCCATCTCGGGCATGTTTATGTCGAGGAGGATGAGGTCCGGACGATGGGTCTGGGCCATTTCGAGGCCCATGACGGGACTGGGCGAGGTGAATAGGCGGATACCGCCCCGGGCCGCAAGTATGGAACCAACGAGCCGGAGATTGGCGGGATTGTCCTCGATGTACAGGATGGAGGCCCCAGTCTCGCGTCGGCC
>DATKTD010000061.1:0-4915 GCA_035531315.1 Rectinemataceae bacterium | reverse complement strand
ACAGGAGGCCCAAAGAAAGACCGACGAGGGTCCCGCCCCAGAAGCCGCCCGGACTCCTGTGGAGGCCCGGGCTCCCATGAGGGCTCGAAGCCCCAGGGCGGCTCGGGTCCCCGCCCCTGTCATCCTTCGTGGAGGCGGGCGGTAACCTCGAGGCCAGACGGGAAGCGAGCAGCTCGAAGGCTTCGCGGAGGGGAGGGAGGAGCATTACGAGGCCGAAGGCGCCTATGAAGAACACGGCGAGGATCCGGAGCGAATCGGCCGGAACATGGAGGGCCTCCACGATGGCCGAAAGAGCAAGGGTGAAAAAGGCGAAGCCCGCGACGAAGCCGGCCACGATGCCCAGGGGTCTGCCCCTTCCCCCTCCCGCCCCCGCCGAAAGGACGATGGGCAGGACGGGGAGGATGCAGGGCGAAAGGATGGTGACGATGCCCGAGGCGAAGGCGAAAACGAGCATGACGAACATGGCTGTTTCCTCCCCTCCTGCCGCGCCTACATCCCCTGCTTCACATGGGCGAGGATGCCGGCGACGCCTCCGCCGTTCCAGGCGACGAGACGGGAACCCATCGCGTCGATCCTGACGAAGCTATCCTGGATGCCGATGCCGTAGCGCGCCTTGAGCTCGGCGCTCTTGTCATAGTCGACCACGATCACCGTGATGTTGCCCAGGCTGGAGCCATTCGTATTGATGTCCCGAAGATCGGCCTGGCATGAGGGGCACCAGTCGGCGGCGAAGAAGAGGATGGCCGGCCCCTTGGAGGCGATGGCCTCAGCGGCCGTGAGCGTGCTGTAAAGAAGCTTTCGGCCCGTGCTGGGACCAGTTCTGAGCATTGCCCCCCTCGCGACATCGGCGAGGCGCCCGCTGCTTTTGAGCTCATCGTAGCTCATGACCGAGGACATCATCGCAGGGCCCGAGTCGTCCAAGACCGTCGGCGGGGCCATCATGCCGCTCGCGTCCCCACCCTGAACGCCATTCGAGTAGCCGGACATGGGAAGGGGGGCGCCGCTCATAGCCTGGGCCCAACTGGCGACGCCAATGGCCAGGGCCGCCGCGAGAGAGCTGAGTTTCTTGGTCATGGATATCTCCTGGAACGCCTATGTCTGGTCGAATCCCGACGGACTCGACTGCTCCGGTCTCGACCTTCCGGATCGTCCCGGAGGAGAAGGGGCGGGCAGGTGGCCCGCTCTCAGTTCCTTTCCCTCGACCAGGCGAGGATCGCGATACGGACGACTACCATCGCCCCGAGCACGTAGAAGAGCCAGGGATCGGCGGCGCCTGAGAAGGACTGCCAGGCTATGGCTATCACCAGGATGGCCACGCCCGCGACATAGGCAGCTGAGCTGGCGCGATGAAGATGGAGGGCTTCCCTTTCGTCCCGCGCCCTTTGGCGGAAGAGAATGCCGGCATAGAGGCCCGCCGCGGCCACGAGGAGGGCGAGGATGCTCATCTGTACCTTCGAGGGCATAAGAAGGTCGAAGGGATCGAGTTTGAGGACGAGGAGAACGATGAAGAAAAGGGAGACGAGGATCTCGGCGAGGCTACTCGACATAGAATAGTTCCTCCACGCTGCAACCGAAGGTCTTGGCGCTCTTCAGGGCGAGAAGCACCGAGGGCTGATAGTTGCCCTTCTCGATGGCGATGACGGTCTGGCGCGTCACGCCTATCTTCGCCGCCGCGTCTTCCTGGGTAAGGCCGACCAGGAGTCGCCATCGGCGGAAGTTGTTTCGCAGTGTCGCGCCGTCCATAGGATGGAAAGTATGGTTTACTTTACACAGGGTCAAGTCAACCTGACATTTTTAATTCTCCATGCAGAGACTATGCAAAAGGGTGGCACGAAAAAGCTGTCAGCCCGAAGGAGGCCTGACCATGGGAGGCCTGACCATGGCAGCCTCAACGCCAGCCACGATGTCGAGGAGCTCCGCCGTAATGGCCTCCTGCCTCGCTTCGTTGTAACGAGAGCGCAGCTCGGAAAGGCCTTCGTCGATATGGCGCTCGGCCTGGCGCATGGCATCGAGACGGGCGGCATTCTCGCTTTCGAGGGAATCGAGGAAGGCGCCATGGAGGAAAACGAAGAGGGTCTCGCGCAGACAGGCATGGAGGAGGGATCTTCCCTCCATCTTGAAGAGTGGAAGGCTGCGCGAGTTCCAGGGGCGGGCGCGGAGGGCTTCGAGATAGGCTACATCGACAGGGAGGAGGACGCGAGAGCGACAGAAGACCTGCCCGCCCTCGTGACTCGTGAAGAAGACCAGCACCTTCGCGTCTTCCCTGTCTGCCTTCCAAGCCGCGAGCCCGGCGAGCAGTTTGCGGATCGTCACATCGAGGCCTGTCGTCGGGTTGGAGGGGCAGGGGTAGACGGAGGATGGAGTCAGATCGAAATCCTCGAGCCGCCTCGCCAGACCTTCCCCGACCGCGAACAGGGACAGTCGATAACCGGACAGGGGGCGAAGTTCCCGCGCGGCGAATTCGGCCATGCGCTCGTTGAATTGCCCGCACATGCCGAGGTCCGAGCCGAGCACTATGGCTTCGAGGCATGGCAGAATCGCGGAGCCCTTCGCCGGAGGGGATACCGAAGGCCCGAAGGAGCGAAGCACAACCTGCAGACCGAGTTCGATCCCCTTGGCGTAGTCTGCGAGGGCCTCCCTCGCCTTCGCGTCCTGCCGCAGCCCGACGGCCGCGAGCACCTTCATGGTGCGGACGATGGAACGCAGGCCACGCGCCCCCTCGATCCGCGCCTTCAGGGTTTCAAGGGATTCCATGGGCCTGGGACCTTCGCCGGGACCGCATCCGCCGCTGCCGCCGCTGCTGCCAGGGCCGGTGTTGCCGCCGCAGCCGATGCTGCCGCCGCGGCCGACGCTGCCGCCAGGGCCGGTGTTGCCGCCACGGGCGATCGCAGGGCGGCGACGCGACGGGCGCCTTCGAGAATTCGTTCGCGCGCCTCTTTCTCGAGTTTCCCGCTCGAGGCTATCGAGGAGGCGACCTCGCTAAGGCTTCCCCTCAATTCTACGCGGAGTGCCTCGAGGGCGATCTTCATCTCCCCCACGGGCACGGCGTCGAAGACGCCCTCGGTCACGGCGAGAAGAAGGGCGATCTGGGCGGGAAGGTCGACGAGATCTGCGCGATCCTGCCTGAGGGCCTCCCGGATGCGCTTGCCCCTCTCCAGGCTCGCCCTGGTCGCCGCGTCGAGACGCGAGGAAAAGCGCTCGAACATTTCGAGCTCTTCGAATTGGGAATAGGCGATCCTGAGATCGCCGACGATCTCCGCGTAGGCCGCCACCTGGGCCTTGCCTCCCACCCGCGAAACGGAGAGGCCGATGTCGATCGCGGGCAGGCGCCCTTCCTGGAAGAGCTTGGGTGCGAGATAGATCTGCCCGTCGGTGATGGACACCAGGTTGGTGGGGATATAGGCGGCGATGTTCTGGGCCTCGGTTTCGACGATGGGTAGGGCGGTCATCGAACCGCCCCCGCGCTCCGGGGAGAGGTGGGTGGCCCTTTCGAGGAGCCG
Organism: Rectinemataceae bacterium; assembly: GCA_035531315.1. GTDB lineage: Bacteria > Spirochaetota > Spirochaetia > Treponematales > Rectinemataceae > CAIJMU01. The sequence goes on along the minus strand of DATKTD010000061.1, from coordinate 1,415 downwards.
CGAATGGATGTAGAAGATGTCGCCTGGATAGGCCTCGCGGGCCGGGGGCCTTCGCATGAGGAGGGAGAGTTCGCGGTAGGAACGCGCGTGGCGGGAAAGATCGTCGAAGACGACGAGGCTATCCCTCCCTCGTTCCATGAACCATTCGGCGATCGAGGCGGCGGCGTAGGGGGCGATGAAATTGAGACCGGGGGGCTCGTCGCCGCTCGCCACAACCACGACGCTTCGCGCCAGGGCCCCCGTCGCCGCGAGCTCGGCCACGACCTTGGCGGTTGCCGTGCTCTGCTGCCCGATGGAGCAATAGACGCAGAGGACCCCCGAGTCCCCCTGATTTTCGATCGCTGAAAGGGCGATCGCCGTCTTGCCGATCTGCCGGTCCCCGATGATGAGTTCGCGCTGCCCCCTGCCCACGGGAATGAGGGCGTCGACGGCGACGATGCCCGTCTGCAGGGGCGCGGAAACCGAGGCGCGAGCCATGATGGGAGGAGCCTCACGCTCGATGGGAAGCCGCTCGCCTCCCTCGAGGGAGACGCCGCCATCCAGGGGCCGCCCCAGAGGATCGATCACGCGGCCGAGAAGACGATCTCCCACCGGCACATCGATCTTCCGGCCGCTGCGTCGTACCGCCATTCCCGAGCGAAGCCCCTCGGCCTTGGTCAGTAGCACGATCGCGGCTTCGTCGGGATGGAGGTCGAAGGCCAAACCGAGACCGCCGCCCTCGAAGAAGACCAGCTCTTCGCAGCCGAGGCCGGGAAGACCCGAGACCCTCGTCACGCCCTTCGATATCTCGCCGACGCGTCCTATTTCCTCGGGGCCGATGGAGGGCGGTCCTTCTTCCAGGGCCTTGCTCGCGGTCGAAAAGACCCGGTCGAGCATCGACGAAAGTTCGTCGCGTCTTCGACCCTCATCCATTGGTCCCTCCGTCCGGCGCTTCCCTGTCGAAGGCGGCCTCGATCCGGTTCTCTATTTCTCCCATGTATTCCTCGAGCCCCCAGCCGATCCTGAGGCCTCCCGCCTCCATCGCGATGCCGAGGCCTATCCCCGGGTCCTCCCTGAATACTAGGGCGCAGCCTGGATCGAGGCGTCGCCGGACCGTCCCTTCCATGCGCTTCCGATCTTCCTCGCCCACCGCGAAATCGCTTTCGACGATCAGGGTCGCCGAGTCGCGCGCGAGGGCCACGCGCAGTGGCGCGAGCGCCTCTTCGTCCAGGTCTTCGAGACGCTCGAGGAAGGTCGCGACGACTCTGGGGCCGAGATCCTCTCCCGCGAGATCGGCGAGCAGCCTGCGCGAAAGCTCGCCGAGCCAAAGCCCCGTTTGAAGGTGCAGGTCCCTGATGAAGCCATCCCTTCGCAGCGCGAGGTCGCTCTTCCATGCCTCCCTCTCGCCCTCCCCCGCCGCCCTCGCCTCCGCCCTG
>DATKTD010000060.1:0-26664 GCA_035531315.1 Rectinemataceae bacterium | reverse complement strand
CCATCCGGATCTCCTTTACGCTTTCGAATCGGGCGAAATGATCTGACGCCCGCGGTAAAAACCGCATTTGGGGCAGACCCGGTGGAGAAGGACGGGATTACCGCAATTCCCGCAGGTGACGAGGGAAGGTGCGGTCAGCTTCATGTTGATGGAGCGTCGCCTTCGTGTCCGGGCCTTTGAAGTCTTGAATTTGGGTACAGCCATGGGAAAACCTCATTCGCGCAAGAGTTTCCGAAAGTAAAAATCGACCAGGTAAACTACACGCGGCATGAGGCTGTTGTCAAGCATGGGCGATGCCGGCCCCGCCGCCTCCTTCTTCGGCCTCCATTTTCAACCGCAACGCGACCGCCACCTCCGGAGGAACCATCGCGGAGAGGTCGCCCTTGAACGAAGCGAGCTCTTTGATGGCGCTCGAGCGGAGGACGAAGTAGCGAGGATCGGTTGGCATGAAAAAGGTCTCGATATCTGGCCCGAGCCCCTTGTTCATGATGGAAAGCTCGAATTCGTATGAAAAATCGTGGATGCTCCGGACCCCGCGGACGAGGACCTTGCAGCCATGCTCGCGGGCGAACTCGACCACGAGACGATCATGGAGGTGCACCGAGACGTTCGGCCAGGGCGAGAGGAGCTTCTTGAGAAGGTCGAGACGCTCCTCGGGGCTAAAGAAGCCGCTCTTGTGCTTGTTGACCGCGACGACCACATAGAGATGCTCAAAAATGCCCTTCGCCCTCTCCATGATGTTAAGATGACCGAAGGTGGGCGGATCGAAGGATCCGGCGAAGACTGCCTTGACCATTGCGACACTTTACACAGGCACTTTGACAAAGTCAATTGCAATGTCAAGGCTTCCGAAGGCCCTTGGCCGACTCCTCCCAAAGCATGGGCCATACTTGGCAAAAGAATTGGGCGCGGGCTTTTTCGTCCCCCTCCACCCTGTGCTAGAGTGGCCTATGCTTTCGCTCCGCCCCTGGCTCCTCGCCCTCTCCTCGACCCTCCTCTTTACGCTCGGCTTGCCCAACGAGCACTGGCTCCTTGGCTTCGCCCCCCTGGGATGGGTCGCCCTTGTTCCCCTCTATCTCGCCCTCCTCGAGGCGGAGAGCCGAAGAAAGACAGCCCTTCTCACGGCCAGCTATGGAGCCGCCCTCCATGCGGCTTCGAGTTATTGGCTCTATTTTTTCCGCGATTTCGCCTTCTGGACGATCGGCGCCACGACGATGGCCTATTTCGTCATCTATTATTTTCTGGGCCTCTGTCTCGCCTTCCTCCCCCGAAGGGCCGGTCTTCTCCGCCCACTAGCCTTCGCCATCCTCTGGGCATCGTTCGAACTCTGTAAATCGAGCGGTTTTCTCGGCTATCCCTGGGGCCTCATTCCCTACACCCAATCGACCATCCTCCCCCTCCTCCAGATCGCCGACCTTACGGGGGTCTACGGCCTCAGCTTCCTCCTCGCCCTCGCCAATGCGAGCCTGGCCGAGCTACTCCTGCGGTCCCCGCCTCAAAGCCTCGAAATGCCTACCTGGGGAAGACCCCGTTTCTCGACGCACAGAACGAGAAGGGGCCGTCATTCCCGCTACCGCCTCGAATTGCCGGGGGCCATGAGGCTTCCGGGCCCTGTCAAAGCGGGCTATGCGGCCCTTTCCGCCGCCCTCATCCTCCTCAGCCTGGGCTATGGGCTGTACCGGCTTTCTCAGCCGGAGCCGACACGGACAAGCCTCAAGGCCCTTATCATCCAGCAAGCGTCCGATCCCTGGACCGAGGGGGCCGAGGCGGCCGTCGAGGCGAACATGAGGCTCGTAAAAGAGGCCCTCGCTTCGGGCCAGGGCAAGCCAGACCTCGTTCTCTTTTCCGAATCGAGCCTCGGTTACCCTTTTAAAGACTCGACGTCCTGGTACGAGAAATATCCCCGCAAGGATCCCTTCCTGCCCTGGTGGAGGCAACAAGGGCTCTGGCTCTTCACCGGAACCCCTGTTGTCCTCGACTGGAAGGATTTTTCCGCCACGAACTCGGTCATGCTGATCGACCCACGGGGCCAACCGCGCGGCGATTACGCGAAGATCCACCCCGTGCCCTTCGCTGAGGCCATTCCCTTTTACGAATACCCCTGGTTCCGCGATTTTCTCAAACAGGCCGTGGGCCTCGAGGCGGGTTGGACGATGGGGACGAAGGAGGTCGTCTTCGATTTCCAGGCCGGAGGGTCGGCGCTGCGTTTCGGCGCCCCGATTTGTTTCGAGGATGCCTTCGCCCCCCTCTGCCGGGACTTCGTGCTGAAGGGCGCCGACCTCCTCGTCAACCTCACCGACGATTCCTGGTCCCAGACCAAGAGCGCCGAGTGGCAGCACCTTGCCGCCGCACGCTTCAGGGCCATCGAGACGCGAAGACCCCTTGTCCGCTCGACGAATTCCGGCGTCTCGGCCCTTGTAGACGCCAGGGGAGATATACACGACGTCCTGCCCCTCTTCAGTCCCCAATGGGAGATGATCGACATTCACATTCCCCAGCCATCGAAGACCCTCTACCTCGCCTTCGGCGAGTGGTTTGCCGTCCTTTGCCTGTTACTTTCCCTGGCATGGGGGATTATGATTGTAGCAGGGGATCGGGTATCCCGAAGGGAGGGACCATGAGCATACGAGCCTATCTCGAAGCCGAGCCTCTCTCGGAAATCGAACGCTGGCACGGCAATCCACGGGATTCCTCCATCGCCTTCGTGGGGACGCTCCGGAAGCACCCCTATGACGAGGACAAGTGCCTCCTGATTTCCGATCCTGGCGAGGCCGAGCCTGCCATCTACGAATTCAAGGTGAGCGACATCGTGGCGGCCGAAGAGCTTGCCTCGCCCGTCGATACTTCCGGCACCTCGAGGAACCTCGCCCGTCTCTGGGTGAGAAAGGGGAGCGTTGGCGTCCGCTACGAAGCCTTCGAGGTCGCCGATCCCATCAGACCTGCGGTCAATGTCTCGGGCCTGCGAAGCGCCCACAGGGCCGAGGCCGCAATGCCCTGATGGAAGCGGCCTGGTTCTCGAAGGACTCCGACGGCAGCCTGAAATGCCTTCTCTGCCCCCATGAGTGCCGGCTCCGCGAGGGGAACTTTGGGCTTTGCCGGGTAAGGGGAGTTTCGAATGGCGGGCCGAATCTGCCCTTCGCCGGGAGAATATCCTCGCTATCGGATGACCCGATCGAAAAGAAGCCACTTTTCCGCTTCCTGCCCGGCTCGAGGGTCTTTTCGGTCGGTTTCTTCGGTTGCATGATGCGCTGCCCCTTTTGCCAGAACTGGGAGATATCGCAGCGTCGAGAGGAGGGCCGCCCCTTCGTCCCGCCCGGGGCCCTGGTCGAGGCGGCGAAAGAATCGGGCAGCCCCTCGATAGCCTTCACCTACTCCGAGCCGACCCTCCATTTCGAATACGTCCTCGAAGCGGCCCGGCTTGCGAAGGCTGGTGGCCTCCATACGGTCCTCGTCACCAACGGGCAGCTCAACGAGGGGCCGGCAAGGGAATTGCTCGCGACGATCGACGCGGTAAACCTGGATATCAAGAGTTTTTCCGCCGCGGTCTATGAGAAAACGCTTGGAGGGCGTCTCGATACCACCCTCGAATTTGCGAGACTGGCCGCCAAGACCTCCTGGCTCGAGGCGACGAGCCTCATCGTCCCGGGTCTAGAGGACTGGGAAAGCTCCATCGAGGGGATAGCGAGCTTCCTCTCCTCCCTCTCGCCCCACATCCCCCTCCATCTATCGGCCTACCACCCGGCATGGAAGCACGATGCCCCGCCGACCTCCCCCGCCCTTCTCGAGGCCTTGCGCGGCATCGCCCGGAGGAAACTCGAATCCGTCTATGTCGGCAACGTCGCGGGCGAGTCGGAAATGGATCGCTGCGGGTCCTGCGGCACCGTCCTCGTCGAGAGAAGGGGCTATCGGGTCGCGACAAGAAATCTGCTCGCAGCCGCGCTGGACGGGCCCTTCGCCGCCAAGGGATCGATGGCCAATTCGGCGACGGGGGAGGAAGCCTCGACAGGCGGGATCGGCAGCCCCCTGGGTCGGCCGGGAGCCAGATGCGCAGTCTGCGGCCACCCCGAATTCTTCGTCCTGTCTTAAAAGGGGGGCATTCAGCCAGGTCCCGGCACCATGTTCCGCTTGACTCTTTCGGCGAAGTACGGCATCTTCGCTTTCGCCGATTTCGCGGTGGGTGTAGCTCAGGAGGTAGAGTACCAGACTGTGGATCTGGTCGCCGTGGGTTCGAACCCCATCACCCACCCTAGACCGCATCCGGTTGCGGCTCTGGTTTACGCGTTCGTAGCTCAGCTGGATAGAGCGACGGACTTCGAATCCGTAGGTCGCAGGTTCGACTCCTGTCGGACGCAGATCGCGATTGGCACGCCATCACCGGCATCTCGGTTATGGCGACGCTCGTAAGGGCGACGCCCTTTGGGGCGAAAACATGGGCCGCTAGCTCAGCTGGCAGAGCAGCAGACTCTTAATCTGCGGGTCGCAGGTTCGATGCCTGCGCGGCTCATCGGGAAGGTCGAAATGCCTTTTGGCATTTCGACCTTCCCGTGAAGAATCCGCTTCGGGGATTCTTCGCAAGAGAGGGAACCGAGGGAACTCGGCCCCCGGGTTTGGGCCTTTTTGTTAGGCTGCTCTTCTGCGAGAGTGGTGGAATGGCAGACACGCCAGACTTAGGATCTGGTGCCTTCGGGCGTGAGGGTTCAAGTCCCTTCTCTCGCATTCTCCAGCGCCTTGGGGTGTTGCGGATGCATGAGGCAGAAGTTCCTTTCGGGGAGCTTCTACGCGAGGAAAAGTCCACCCTGGGGGTGTCCTTTTCTTCGCGCGGGAATAGCTCAGTGGTAGAGCGCCACCTTGCCAAGGTGGATGTCGCGGGTCCGACTCCCGTTTCCCGCTTTCCGGCAAAAGGCTCGTCTTGACTAAGTCGGGATGGGTTGATATTGTCGGCTACCTGATCGACGCGGTTTCGCGGCGATGGTAAACATGGGCCGCTAGCTCAGCTGGCAGAGCAGCAGACTCTTAATCTGCGGGTCGCAGGTTCGATGCCTGCGCGGCTCATATCCAGCGGGAATAGCTCAGTGGTAGAGCGCCACCTTGCCAAGGTGGATGTCGCGGGTCCGACTCCCGTTTCCCGCTCTCAACGACGAGGCGATTCGGACGACCGAATCGCCTTTTTCATTTGGCGGGCGCCCCCAAGGCTCCCGCCCATCAGGCGTACGAAAGAGGAACTCTATGGTAGCGAGCAAGAACATCGAGCGTCTCGAGCATTCCGCCGTGAAGCTCACCGTGACCGTCGCGGCCGCGGACTGCAAGAAGGAATACGACGCCCTCCTCGCCGACTACGCGAAAACCGTCGCGATCCCCGGGTTCAGGAAGGGTCACGTGCCCGCCTCGGTCCTCGAACGCAAGTTCGGCGACGGCCTCAGGCTCGATGCCATGGGCAGGGTCCTCGAGAAGGCGGTCGAAGAGGCCATCGAGGACATCCCCGAAAAGCCCATCGCCTATTCCCAGCCCAGCCTCGAAGGCGATCCCGATTTCGCCGTCGATAAGGACTTTACCTTCGCTGTCAAATACGATGTCTTTCCCGAGGTCTCTGCCCCCGACTGGAAGGGCCTCGACATAGCGGTTCCCGAGATCTCCGTCGAGGCCGTCGACGAGGAGAGGGAAATCGCGGCCATCCGCGATCGCAACGCCATCGTGATGGAGAGGGAGGCCTCGGCCACGGCCGCCAAGGGCGACATAGCCACCGTTAACTATCAGGAGCTCGGGGCCGACGGCAAGCCCGTCGAGGGGAGCGCCCGCGAGGATTTCACCTTCGAGATCGGCACTGGCTACAACCTCTACAAGTTCGACGACGAGGTGGTCGGCATGGCGAAGGACGCCACCAAGACCTTCGAGAAGAGCTTCCCCGCCGACTATGAGTACAGCGATCTCGCGGGCAAGACGGTCAAGCTCGAGCTGACCCTCACCAAGCTCAAGGAAAAGAAGCTCCCCGACCTCGACGACGAATTCGCCCAGGACGTGTCCGAGAAATACAAGACCCTCGCCGATCTCAAGGCCGACGTCAGGAAGCAGCTCGACAAACGCCTCGAGGAAAAGCTCAGGCAGCTTCGGGAAAAGGCCCTTATCGAGGCCCTGATGGCCAGGGCAAGCGTCGATTTACCCCGCTCCATGGTCGAGGCAGAGCTCGCGATGCGCCTCGAGAACCTGATGAGGCAAATGGGCATGGACAGCGTCGACAAGCTCGATCGCTGGCTCGACTATACCGGCAAGACCAGGGCCGCCCTCATAGAAGATTGGCGTCCGAACGCCGAGAAGTCCATCGCGACCCGCCTCGTCCTCGAGAAGCTGACGACCGAGGGCAAGTACGAGTGCTCCGACGCCGACCTGGACGCCGAGCTGGACCGGATCGCCGCCGAATCGAACATGAGTTCCGCCGAGGTTCGGGCCGAATACGAAAAGCACGGCAATCTCGAGTACCTCAGTGAGCGCATCAAGGAAGACCGCCTCATGGCGGAGATCCTGGCGGCGGCGAAGGTCGGAAAGGGCCCCAAGCTCTCCTTCGTGGACGCAGTCGCCGATAATCAGTAAGTTGACAGGGCCGTCCCTTGCGAAAGGGACGGCCATTCCGATACGAAAGGCGACCCCCATGGATGAGCGGATGCATAACCTCGTACCCATCGTCATCGAGCAGACCGGCATAGGAGAGCGCTCCTACGACATCTACTCGAGGCTTCTCAAGGACCGGATCATCTTCATCGACGGGGAGATCAACGACCTGACCGCCGACCTGACCGTGGCCCAGCTCCTTTTCCTCGAGTCCCAGGATCCGGAAAAGGACATCTCCCTCTATGTCAACAGCCCGGGCGGCTCGGTGACGGCGGGTCTGGCAATCTATGACACGATCCAGTACATCAAGCCCGATGTACAGACGATCTGCCTGGGCCAGGCCTCCTCGATGGGAGCCCTCATCCTCGCCTGCGGGACGAGCGGGAAGCGCTTCGCCCTCCCCTCCTCCCGCGTCCTGATCCACCAGCCCTGGGGCGGGGCCCAGGGTCAGGCCTCCGACATAAGCCTCCAAGCCAGGGAAATTCTCAGGCTCAAGAAACTCACGATCGAGTATTTCGCGCGACATGCGGGCAAGAGCGCCGATATGGTCGCCGCCGACATGGAGCGCGACTTCTACATGTCCGCCGAGGAAGCCCTGACCTATGGACTTGTGGACAAGATCCTCGAACGGAGGAAGCATGGCGCGATCGAAGCAAAATAACGGCAATGGCAACGGCAACGGCGGGAACGGGGAGGAGCGCCAATGCTCCTTCTGCGGCAAAAGCGCCGAATTCGCCAGACGACTGATCTCCGGCCCCGGCGTCTACATCTGCGACGAATGCGTGCACATCTGCGCCCAGATCATCGCCGAAGACGAGGAAGAGGTGGCCGACGGCTTTACCGGCGAGGTGCCCAAGCCCCATGAACTGAAGGAATACCTCGACCAGTTCGTGATAGGCCAGGATTACGCCAAGAAGGCCCTCTCGGTCGCCGTCTACAACCACTACAAACGCGTCGCCCACATGTCGAACCAGGAAGCCGAGGTCGAGCTCGAGAAATCGAATGTCCTCCTCATCGGTCCGACGGGCACGGGCAAGACCCTCCTCGCCCGGACCCTTGCGCGGAAGCTCAAGGTCCCCTTCGCCATGGCGGACGCGACCACCCTCACCGAAGCGGGCTATGTGGGCGAGGATGTCGAGAACATCCTCCTCAAGCTCATCCAGAACGCCGGCGGCAACATCGCCGCGGCCGAGCGGGGCATCGTCTATATCGACGAGATCGACAAGATCTCCCGCAAGGGCGAGAATATCTCGATTACCCGCGATGTCTCCGGCGAGGGAGTCCAGCAGGCCCTCCTCAAGATCATCGAAGGTACTCACGCCAATGTGCCGCCCCAGGGCGGGCGCAAACACCCTCAGCAGGAATATCTTCGCATCGATACCAGCAACATCCTCTTTATTTGCGGCGGCGCCTTCGTCGGCCTCGACAAGATCATCGAGAGTCGCGTTTCGAAGACCGCCCTCGGCTTCGGCGCCGATGTCAAACCGAAGGGAAAGCGCGAATTCGCCGCCCTCTTCGCCCAGCTCCATCCGGACGATCTCGTGAAATTCGGTCTCATCCCCGAGTTCATCGGCCGTCTCCCGATCCAGGTGGGCCTCGACGAGCTCTCGAAGGAAGATCTCAAGCGCATCATCACCGAGCCCAAGAACGCCGTCCTCCGCCAATACCAGGAAGCCATGCGCATCGACGATGTCGACCTGGTCTTCGAGGAGGGGGCCGTCGAGGCGATTGCGGAGAAGGCCATCGCCCGGAACACCGGCGCCCGCGGCCTCCGCTCGATAGTCGAGAACCTCATGATGGAAATCATGTTCGACATCCCATCCATCGACGGGGCCAAAAAGGTGGTTGTCGACCGGACCTGCGTCGAATCGAACGGCATCCCGACCGTGGAGGTCCTCAAGAAAAGCGCATGAGCCTGCTTGAGGCCCTTACGGGCGGCTCCCAGGTCGAGCTGCCCCTCGTCCACGTCAGGGACGTGGTAGTCTTTCCCAACAGTATCGCCCCCCTCCTCGCGGCCACGAAGTTCTCCATCGCGGCCGTGGACGAATCGTCACGGGGGGAAAAGCGCGTCGTCGTCGCCCTCCTCAAGGGCGATGGCGACGAGAAGAAGGCGGAGATCGAGGTCCACGCCGTCGGCACCATCGCCCACATTGTCCAGCAGGTCCGGCTTCCCGACGGCTCTATCCGCCTCCTCGTCGAAGGCGAAAAGCGCGTACGAATCCGCAAGACGATCTTCCGGAAAAACCACCTGGCGGCCAGCATCGAACCGATGATGGCGCCGTCTTCCTCGGAGAACCAGGAAGAGATATCCGCGACCATGGCCCTGGTGAGAAAGAGTTTCGCGCAATACGCGGAACTGGCCCGCAAGATACCCCAGGAAAGCCTCGCTTCCATCGACAGGGCGAGCGACCCGCAGGATCTCTGCGACCTCGCGGGCAATGCCCTCATGGTCAAGCCCGAGCGCAAGCAGCTCATACTCGAGGCCGAAGGCGCCCAGCCGAGACTCGAGGCCCTCGCCGAGGTAATCGAGACGGAGATAGAGGTCCTCACGATCCAAAGGAGGATCAGCGGCAAGGTCCGCACCCGCATCGATCGGCAGCAAAAAGAATACTTCCTCCAGGAGCAGCTCAAGGAGATCAACCGCGAACTCGGCAAGGAGGGCGAGGAACCCGAAACGGCGGAGCTCGAAAAGGCCATCGCCGCCAAGAATCCGCCGCCCGAGGTTCTGGCCAAGGCCAAAAAAGAACTGTCGAGGCTCGGCAAGCTCCAACCCTTCTCGCCCGAAGCGGGGGTCCTCCGCTACTACTGCGAATGGATCGCCGACCTGCCCTGGAACTCGCGCAGCGAGGAAAATCGCGATCTAGAGGTCGCCGCGGCCATACTCGACGAGGACCACTTCGGCATGGAAAAGACGAAGGAGCGCATACTCGAGTACCTCGCCGCGAGGATACTCTCGGGAAGCTCCCGCAGCCCCATCCTCTGTCTCGTTGGGCCGCCCGGTACGGGCAAGACCTCCCTCGGCCGTTCGATCGCCAGGGCCCTCGGGAGGAACTTCGTGAGGGTGAGCCTTGGGGGTCTCCGTGACGAGGCCGAGATCAGGGGCCATCGCAAGACCTACGTGGGAGCCCTGCCCGGCAAGGTCCTCCAATCGATCAAGAAGGCGGCGACGGTCAATCCCGTCTTCCTCCTCGACGAGATCGACAAGATGTCGAGCGACTTTCGTGGCGACCCCGCCTCCGCCCTCCTCGAGGTCCTCGACCCGGAACAGAATTCGACCTTCGTCGATCATTATCTCGAGCTCCCCTACGACCTCTCCGACGTCATGTTCGTGACGACGGCGAACTCGCTGAACGGGATACCATTGCCCCTCCTCGACCGGATGGAGATCATCGAAATCCCCGGCTATTCTGAGTTCGAAAAGCTCGCCATCGCCAAACGCTACATAGTGCCCAAGGCCCTCAAGGCGGCGGGTTTCGGAAACGCCAACCTCTCGTTCCGCGACGAGGCCATCCTGGAGATCGTCAGGCATTACACGATGGAATCCGGGGTACGCAACCTCGAGAGGGAGATATCACGCCTCGCCCGCAAGCTCGCGCGCGAGGCGGTCGCGAAGGGCCTGGCCGGCGATGCCGAAAGACTGGCCGCCTGGTCCACGATCGTGACGGCCAAGCGGGTAGCCAAGCTCCTCGGCAAGCGTCGCCGGGACGAGGACCTCCTCGTGCGCGAGAGCAGGCCTGGGGTCGCCAACGGCCTGGCCTGGACGGAGACCGGAGGGACGATACTCCCCATCGAAGCATCCGTCTTCTCGGGAGGCGAGGGCCTCATCCTGACCGGAAACCTCGGCGATGTGATGAAGGAAAGCGCGAGGGCCGCCCTGACCTATATCAGGGCCCATGCCCCGGACTTCGGCCTCGGCGAGAAGAACTTCGCGAAAAAAGCCATCCACATCCATGTGCCGGAGGGGGCCATCCCAAAGGACGGCCCTTCGGCGGGCATCGCCCTCGCCTCGGCCCTCCTCTCGGCCCTTTCGGGAAAGTCGCTCCGCGCGGGCATCGCCATGACCGGGGAGATAACCCTGACCGGCCGCCTCCTGGCGATCGGAGGGGTAAAGGAAAAACTCCTTGCCGGCCATAGAAACGGGATAGGGACCATCCTCCTCCCCGAGGGCAACCGGAAGGATCTCGACGACATCCCTCGGGAAGTCAGGGACAATGTGGAACTCGTCTTCGTCTCCACGATCGACGAGGCCATAGCCCGGCTCTTTCCCGAATCCTCTTTCTAGGCCCGCCATCCCCGCCGGGCCTCCCTCGCCTCCGCGGGCGGACCGGCGACCCACGTCAATCCACCTGTGGCGCCTCGATCCCGTACTCCTTCATCTTATTGAGGAGGGTGCGCCTCGTTATGCCGAGTTCGGCCGCGCTTCGTTCGCGATGCCAGCGGTTTCGAGCGAGGGCGACCTCGATGGCTTCTTTTTCGACCTCCTCGAGACTCTTGGGACCGCCGAGAACCGGACCGAGACCGGAGCCCTGCCCCCTGTTTGCTCCGGAGACAGGACCAAGGCGGAAATCCACCGGCTCAAGCCAGGGCCCCTCGGCCAGAATTATCGCCCGCTCCATCACATTGGCGAGCTCGCGCACATTGCCGGGAAAGGGATGCTCCTCGATGAGGGACAGGGCCGAGGGCGAGATGCCCTCGAGTTTGCGGCCGAGCTGCCCCGTGAGGCTCGCAAAGAAGTGACCTGCCAGGAGGCTCCGGTCGCCCTCGCGCTCCCTGAGGGGGGGGAGTCGGATGCGCACGACATCGATTCGGTAATAAAGGTCCTCGCGAAAACGGCCCTCCCTGACCTCGGTCTCGAGATCGCGGTTCGTGGCCGCGAGGAGCCTGACATCGATGGGAAGGCTCGAGGATGAGCCCAGTCGCTGGATCTTCCTTTCCTGGATGGCGCGGAGGAGCTTCACCTGGAGGTGGAGGGGGAGTTCGCCGATCTCGTCGAGAAAGAGGGTTCCCCGCTGTGCCGCCTCGAAGAGACCGATGCGCCGCGAATCCGCCCCCGTGAAGGCCCCCTTCTCGTGACCGAATAGTTCGCTTTCGAGGAGACTTTCCGGGAGGGCGCCGATATTGACGGCGACGAAGGGCCCTTCCCGCCCCGAGAGTTCATGGATGCTGCGGGCGGCCACCTCTTTTCCGGTGCCGCTTTCGCCCGTGAGGAGGATGGTGGCCGGGCTCGGTGCGGCCTTGGCGATGAGCCTGCGCACCGCCACCATGGCGGCGCTTTCCCCGACAAGGCCTGTATTGCCGGCCGAGCCTCGTATGCCCGCCGCCAGCCGATCGAGGGCGCGTCGCTCGGCGACGGCCTTGCGCAGCCTGATGACGAGTTCTTCGGGATCGAAGGGTTTGACGAGATAGTCCCAGGCTCCGCCCTTCATGGCCTCCACCGCGTCGCGAACCTCGCCGTGGGCCGACATCATAATGAATGGGATGCCTATGCCGAGCTCGCGGAGCTGGGCGAGGAGCTCGAGGCCGCTCGTCTTCGGCATCCTGAGATCGGAAACGATGGCATCGAAGGGAGTCTCGCCCAGGAGGGACATGGCCTCGGCCGCACTGGCGGCGGGGACGGCCTCGATGTCGTCCAGGGCAAGAAAATCCACGAGGGAGGAGCTCATGCCACGCTCGTCGTCGACGATAAGAACCTTCACCGAATCCGTCCTTTCCCTTGCGACCTGGGGACCGGCCCCTATACTAATGAGTATGGCCGACAGAGACGGGAACAGGAAAGTCCGGGAAGCCACATGGGCCGGTATTTTTTACGACGATGATCCGACCCAGCTTTCCAGGGACGTGGATGGCCTCCTCGAAAGGGCCTCGGGAAGGGGGCCGAGCGAGGCTCGAGCCATCCTCTCGCCCCACGCCAGCCTGGAGTACTCCGGCGACCTCGCCGCCCTCGCCTGGTCGGCCTGCAAGGATCGTCGGATCTCACGGATCGTCATCCTGGGATCCTGGCACCGGACGACGGAGACCTCGCTCTGGCTGCCCGAATCGCAGCGCTTCGAGGGCCCCTTCGGGAGCATCGAAGTGGACAGGAGGGCCGTCGCCGAGCTCATGGACTGCGGCACCTTCAACGTGCAAAGCGACCTGCCCCATCTCGAAGAGCATTCGATAGAGGTTCAACTGCCCTTCGTTTCCCGACTCTTCCCCGGTGCCCCCATCGTCCCCATCCTCGTCGGCCGACCGAGCCTGGCCCTCGTCAAATCGCTCGCGACCAGCCTCGACATGGTCTTCGGTCGACGGATCGCCGGCACCCTCCTCGTCGTTTCGACGGACCTCGAATTCGCCCCGAGCGCCGAGGAAAGCGCCGCGCGTTCGGATCGCCTCATCGGCCTCATCGACGAAGGCGACTGGGAGCTGCTCGCCGAGGAAGGCGCCGCGGGAAGGCTGGCTGCCTGCGGAATTACGGGGATAGCCGCCCTCCTGGCGAGCGGCTTCGCGGGAAGGCCCCGCCTCCTTGGCCGGCACGGTTCGGGAAGCGCGAGGGAAAGCGAGGATGACGCTCATGGAGAATACGCGGCTATCGCCTTCGACTGATGGACCGGGCGAGGGAGCCCGGGGGAGGAAAGAGGACCCCGCTCCCCTCCCCTTCGAGGAACCGGACGAAAAAGAGAAAAAGAGGCTCCTGGGCTTGGCGCGGGAAAGCATTCGGGCGCGTCTTGCCGGTGAAAGGTCCCAGGCCCCCCGGCCCGGGGCCGCGGAGCCGAAGGTTGGCGCCTTCGTAACCCTCAACAAGGGAGGGAGGCTTCGCGGCTGCATAGGGCGGATGGAGGCCGAGGGACCGATTTCGGAAACGATCGCCGACATGGCCCTATCGGCCGCCTTTTACGATCCCCGCTTCATCCCCCTCACCGAAACCGAATACAAGGATATCATGATCGAGATAAGCCTCCTCGGCCCGAGAAGGCGGATTTCCTCGATCGAAGAGATCGCGATCGGCAGACATGGGGTCTGGCTCCAGCAGGGCCATTCCTCGGCGGTATTCCTTCCCCAGGTCGCCACGGAGCAGGCTTGGGACAGGGAAACTCTTCTGCGGGAACTCTGCCGCAAGGCCGGTCTCGGTCCCGACGCGTGGAAGAGACCCGATGCCGTCCTAATGGTCTTTGAGGGCTACGTCTTCGGCGAAAAGGAATCCCCGGGAAGGGAGTAGGCGAGCGCCTTCTCGTTCAGGTGCCACTATCCTGGGAAGAGGCCTCCCGAGCGGAGGCTGGGGGCGAGCCATTCGCCCCGGTCGACTTTCTCAGGGTGGACAGGCCTCCGCCGAGGCGCTTTTTAAGCTTTTTGAACCAAAAGGCGCGGAGGGATTCCGCGAGACTCCAGAGAGCGTATAGGGCTGGAGAGAGAGGAAGGTCCCAGGAGCCGGCATAGTGCACGATGCTTCCGCCGAAGCCTGTCTTGAATCGATAGAGGCCGGCCATGGGGTGGTCGGGATCCTCGCTTGGCGGAATGCCGTAAAAATCGTAGATCGCGCAGCCGTTTTGACGGGCGGCCATGATGGCGGCCCATTGGAGGGCATAGGCGGGCATCAGGGAGCGCTTGCTATCGGAGGAGGCACCATAGAGATAGGTGGCCCTGTTTCCATGGTAAAGGGTGACGATGGCCGCGACGGCCTCGCCCTCGTGACGGGCGACCCATAGCCGGAGATCGACGAGGCCGGGTCGGCCCAGCCCTTCTCCGCCGGCCCGGGCGAGCTCGAAGAGTTTCTCATAATACGCGAGGGGATGGATCGCGATCCTATCGCGCCGGGAGGTCTCCTCGTAGAGGCGGTAAAATTCGGGGAGGCCCTCCAGGCCTTCCTCGCTGACGAGGATGCCTTTCTTCGCGGCAAGCCTGACATTGTAGCGCCACTTGGGCTTCATACCCGCGAGGATCTCATCCTCCTCCCGATGAAGGTCAAGGAAAACGCTATCGGGTGGCTGGACATCGCTTTCGGCCTTGCGGAGGGGCGGGGAAAAGGTCGGTCGCGAGGGGGCTCCGGCGGCGGCCTCACTTGGCACCTGGCCCGGTGCCGGGGATTGCGGGCCCTCCCCTTCCCCTGCAAGGCCTTCTTCCACCTCAAACCAGGGCGGGTCGAAACGGATGAAAAGACAAAAGGGCGGGAGGTGGCGGCGAAGGGCCGCGCCGAGCGAGGCGAGGAGCTCGGGTCTCGAATCGGGAGGGCAATCGAGGGCCGGGCCCCCGGGCAGATAGGCGAAACAAAGGGGGCCGGCAAGGGAGCGAAGGAGGACCCTGAGCTCGGTCGTGGAGCTTCCCGGGTCCGGCATTGCCGAGACGCTCAGCCTGAAGGCAAGGCCCCTCCAGCCGAAGGACTCTTTAAAGCGGGACCAAAAGTCGGCTTGGAGAAAGGGCAGGTCGGGGCTGACAAAGGAGGCCGCAGCTCCGATTGCCCTGGCCTTCGAATCCGTGGCGGGAAGGGCCTCGAGACTGACTTTCATTCGGGACTGTTCGCGATCATCCGACTTCGCCTTCGGGGACCTTTTGAAGGACGAAGGGCTTGCCGCCGGCGAGGAGGGCTCGTTCGCCGACCAGGGCCCTCCCCCCTCCGGCGCGGATGGGGACGGAAAAGAAGCTGTCGACATCGATCTCGGGAGGGAGGGCCGAATCCGGAGCCTGACCGTCGAGAAGGATGCGCTCACCGGGTATTGCCGCGCCGGCATCGAGGACCTCCACGGCTTCCTTGCCGCCCTCCCCCATCCTCGCGGCTGCAAGAAGCATGCCACGGCTCTCGATGCCGCGGAGCTTGGCGCTCTTGAGATTGTTGACGAGGACGATGGTCTTGCCGAGGAGCTCTTCCTCTTTGTAGTAGGGCACGAGGCCGGAAACTATCACGCGCTCGATCCCCGATCCATCGTCGAGGGTTTCGATGTACAGCTTGTCGGCCTTGGGATGGCGTTCGATCTTGACGATCTTCGCGGCTCGAAGATCGATGAGCCTCTCGAAACGCTCGGGATGGGGCAACTCGGCGAAGGGAAGCGGCTTGGGCTCGGGGGCCGCCTTCGCCCCATCGCTCTTGGCCGGAGCGGCCTGGCCGGCAGGGGGCTGGGCCGCCGCGGCGCCGATCGAGGCCGACGGAAGCCCCGCCTTTTCGTCCCTCTCCTTCCTGTCCTTCTGCGAGCCCGCGTAGCGTTCGCGAAGTTCGGCTATGCGTTCGTCCTCGAGCTTCGAGAAGAGGACCTCCGCCCCCGCCACCCTGGTGGGGCCGGCTGTCGTTCCGAGATCGGACCAGGAACAGCCCGGCTTGCCCAGCTCGAGGCCGAGAAAGGAGGCCAGCCGCGAGGAGCTCGAGGGCAGATAGGGATGGATGAGGACGGTGAGGTCGCGAAGCACGCACACGAGGTCGCCGATGAGGCCCGCGGCCTTGTCGGGCTCGCTCGTCCGCGTTTTCCAGGGCTCGCCGTCCTGGAAGCGCTTGTTGGCAAGATTGCATAGTTCGAAAATGGCGCGGAAGGCGTCGCGGAGTTCGGCACGGTCGAGTCGGGAACCAATGTCGGCCTCGATCTCGCGGACGCGGGCGAAGAATTGCGGATCGGAGGAAGCCTGGGGCACCCTGCCCTCGTAGTAGCGCTGGACGAAGGTGAGGGTGCGATTGACGAGGTTGCCGAGATTGCCGATGAGTTCGGCGTTGACGCGCTCCTCGAAGTCCTGCCAGGTGAAGGTGTAGTCGGCGCGCTCGGGGCGGTTCCAGAAGATGTAGAAGCGCCAGACATCGGCCGGGATGCCCGATTCCATCGCGTCGGTGCCGAAGACGCCGACCCCCGCCGATTTCGAGAACTTCCCCGATTCGTAATTGAGATATTCGGTCGAGGACATGTGGTGGAGAAGGGTCCAATTCTTGCCGGAGCCGAGGAGGCTCGAGGGGAAGATGACCGTATGGAAGGGGATGTTGTCCTTGCCGATGAACTGGAAGAGCTCGACCTTCGCCGGATCCATCCACCAGGTCTTCCAGTCGAAGCCCTTTTCGTCCCCCGCGGTCGCGGTGATCGAGATGTAGCCGATCGGCGCGTCGAACCAGACGTAGAAGACCTTGTTCTCGAAGCCCGGCTTGGGCACGGGGATGCCCCACTTGAGGTCCCGGGTGATGGCGCGGGACTTGAGGCCGTCGCGGATCCAGGCCTGGGTCATCTGCACCGCGTTGTTGGCCCAGAAGCCATCGACGCTCGCTTTGCCCATCCAGGCCTCGAGGAGGGGTTTGATCGCGGGGAGGTCGATGTAGAGGTGCTCGGTCTTTTTGGGCGCCGGTGTCGAGCCGCAGCTCGAGCACTTGGGTTCCTTGAGTTCGGTGGGCTCGAGAAGCTTGCCGCAGTTTTCGCACTGATCGCCCCGAGCCCCATCGTAGCCGCAATGGGGGCAGATGCCGCGTACGTAGCGGTCGGCGAGGAAGCGTTCGCAGGAGGGGCAGTAGAGTTGCTCGATCGTCTCGGAATGAATGAGGCCCTTGGCGTCGAGATCTTTGAAAATGGCCTGGGTGATCTCCGTCTGGCGTGGCGTAGAGGTTCGGCCGAACTTGTCGAAGGCGATGCCGAACCAGGAATAGATGTCGCGATGGATCGCGTGGAAGCGGTCGCAGAGTTCACGGGGCGTGACGCCTTCCTCGAGGGCCCTCGTCTCCGTCGCCGTGCCGTATTCGTCGGTGCCGCAGACGTAGAGGGTCTCGAAACCCCGGAGCCGCGAAGCGCGGGCGAAGACATCGGCGGAGAGGACTTGGATGAGATTGCCGAGGTGGGGGACGTTGTTCACATAGGGCAGGGCCGCGGTGATGAGGCGACGTTTCATGGGAAAGGACATTACTTGCGTCTCCCGAGGGGTGTCAAGCGACGAGGTCGGCGAGCTGTCTCGAGCCGCGAGGACCGGCGCGAGACAGGGACCCCGGAACCTTAGAACGAAAGGCTGAGACCGAGACTGGCCTCGACGTCGAAGGTCAGGGTCCCCGTCGAATCGAGGGCCTGGCCGAGCTTGAGCTTCGACCAGGCCTCGAGGCGGTCAGGCACCGAAATCCTCGATTCGAGGGACTCGTCGAAGGAGAGGCTGGGGTAGGCCGCGGGATCGTCGCCCGTGGTCGAGGCGAGGCTGCAGTCGAGGCTCAGGGTCCTCTTGGCGATGGGCGAACTGGCGAGGATGGAACGGAGCCAGAGGGAATCCAGGCCGGAAGGAAGGCCCGCGATCGGGGCCGTGGCGAGACTCGAGGCGAGGGCGAAGACCGAGAGGAGCCAGGAGTCGCCGAGGACATGGGCAAGGTCGAAACCGCCTGAGGCGTTCCACTTCGTGCCCGCTGGCGAGCCGCTCATGTCGTAGCGTTCCGTGGCCACAAGGCGGTCCGAGCCGATGGCCCGCTCGCCAAGAAGGGATACCATGACATCCTCGGCCAGGGTCCAGGAGCCGAGCCCCGCGCCCGAGGGGATGTCGACGGTGGAGGAAAGGTCGAGTCGATACTCATCGTTCGCATAACGCTTGAAAAGGGGATAGGCACCCTGCGAACCGAAGAGCTCAAGCGCCGAAAAGACGACCGACCCCGAGATCTCCCCCGTGTCGAGGACGCTGAAACCGTCGCTCGTAAGCTCGCGCGAGTAGGAGCAGCTGAGGGTCTGGGGGATGAGGAGCTCCCAGGGGGAGATGCCCGGCGCCCGCTCGAACTTGAGGCCGACCTGCGGCGTATAGCCCGAGGAATAGTGGCTGCCGTCAAGGGCGATACCCGAAAAATCCGAAAGCGGAGCCTGGGTCGCGAATTCGGCAAAGGGCAGGGAGGACCAGGGAAGGTGGACAGGGTATAGGTCGTCGAGTCCGGAAATCGCGAAGGAAATGAGATCGCCGTCGATCCCGCTTCGCCTTGCCGTCCAGGTCCGCGAGTACCAGGGCGAGAGGTGGATGTCGCCGGGAAGACCTATGCTCGTGCCCGCGCGGAGGCCGAGGGATAGGCCCCTATCGCCGGCGCCAAGGTCGCTGCCATCGAGGGAGAGGGTCCCTGAAAGCAGGGGACTGCCAAGGAAGGGCAGGAGATCGACCTTGGAGGAAAGCCTTCGTTTGGAGCCTGTGCCCAGGGGATAGGGCATGTAGTCGGCAAAGCTACCGTACCAGCGATCGAAGTAGGAGGCCCCGAGTCCGCTCCGACCCGAGGCGCTGGAACTCTCGCCGGCGGCGGCGCTGGCGGCGATGATGGATCCGTCGCCGATGGAAAGCTTCCAGCTTCGCTGGAGGAGGCCGGGGTTGGATGAAAGGGGATCGTCGGAATAGATGGAGCCAAGCTCGGCGCCAATCCTTCCGAGAGCTCCGAGGGACAAGGACAGCTTGTCGTCCTTCGAGTAACTGTCGCTGTCGGAAGCGGGGGCGAATTGGTCGGAGATATGGAGGGGGGACCAGGAAGGGGCGAAGGAAAGCGAATGGCGACCCGACATCGAGGAGGCTCCCGCATAATCCTTCGCGCTCAATCCGAGATCGAGGTCGAAGGGGCCGAGGGCCGTGCCGAAGCCGAGGTCCGTGAAGCCCCAGGCCTGGTCGGCGAGCTCTCCCGTGAACGTAAGGCGAGCATCGATACCCGAGAGAATGGGCAACGCCCTTGCTCCAAAGACCCAGCCTTTATCCTTATAGGCGAGCTTGGCCGAAAGATCGAGGGAAGCCGATCCGAGGGGATCCTCGAGGAGGAACTCGTCGAGATCGAGGGTCTGGCCGACGCTCATCCCCGCCACGGAGATATCGACACGAGAGGCCGCGGTGACCTGGAAATCCCTCGTAGGTGGGCTGCTCGGATAGAAGACGTTCTCCGTGCCGCCCTCCCCCACGGTAAGGGTCATGCGCCCCGAGGAAAAATCGAAACGCAGCCTGGTCCATCCCGAGGAAAGGGCGTCGAGGGGCACGGAGACGGATAGGGCACTGTGGCCCGCCAGCCCGTCGTCGAGGACGATGGTCAGGCTGGCCCCGCTCAGGCTCCCCGAAAGGCCTGCCGCGCTCTTCGCGAAAAAAGTGAAACTGCCGAAGGAGGAAAGGGGCGGCGTATCGACGATGCGTTTGAAGGAGGCCGAACCGGCGAATGAGGGGTCGGCATAGGTTCCTATTTCGAGGCATTCGGAGGCGCTGCCATCGGCATGAAGGGCCGAGGAAAGATTGGGCCAGGCCGAGGCGAAGCTTGGACTGGCGACCTGGGCGATGGTGAATCCCGCGGGGATGCCGCCGCCGCTGGGCCAATATGAACTCGTCGCGCTGCCGCCATCCTCCATGCCGTCGATGCGATAACGCCCCGAAGACTCGGCGTAGCCCATGCGCGCGGAGACGCCGAGCTTGCCGGTGAGGCTTCCCTTGGCCTTCGCGGCACCCGCGGTAAGTTCCGCCCAGGCGGGCGAATCCTGGCCCGAGCTCGCGTAGCCCTGTCCGGGAATCCCAAGATGGCCGCTCAGGGCCGTCCAGGCGGAAAGATCGTCGCGCGTGAGTATGCCGACGAGGCCGGCCGTTAAGGCTCCCGATTTCCGCTCCGAGGATTCGCGAAGATAGGACAGGTCGATGCGCTCGGAGGCTTCGGGGGGCCGGAGGAGGATGAGGAGGTTCTTGGTCTTGTCGACCTCGAAGGCGGGATCGGGCACGCCGTCGCGCAGGACCTCGATCGAGGCGCCTATGGCGTCCGCGTCGAGGGGGATGCCGTCGCTGGCCGCGAAGGACTGGGAGACCAGTTGGAACTCCCCGAGATCCGGGAAGCTCGTCGTCGTCTGGTTCGGGACGCGCGTATAGAGGCTGGGCTCCTCGGCCTGGAAGGGCCGCGGATCGACGACCGTGCCACCTCCCTCGCGGAGCTCGGCGCTGCCGTCCGCGTCGGCGAGAACCACGAATTGGGACAGCTTCTTGCCCGAGGCGAGGTCGCGCACGAAGACATCGCCCGCGGTCGAAACAAGGGCATAGTGCGAAAGAATCTCGATGGGCCTGGTCTGTGTCGCCGAGGGATCGTAGGCATAGGGGGCCGCCGCGGCGTCGAAGGCGAGGGATGAAGATGTACCGCCAATAGCGAGATCGATGGAGGAGGCCGCGAGACCGTCCCAGGCGAGGGCGAGGCGCGTCGTGGCGGCCACGTCGAGGGCGAGCACCCTACCGCCCTCCTCGAGGCTGTATTCGTCGATGCCGAGCCGACGCCACAGGCTCCCGTCGTTCGCTTTGAGGCTTCCCACGGCGCTCTGAACGTAGACTTTGAGCCCGCTCTCGACCGCGGGCAGGTAGAACCATCGGCCGCGGATGAAATCGGAACCAAGGGCCGTCGTCTCGGATATTTCCCGGCTGCCAGCGAAGGTCCTATGCACTCGCTCGGCCTGATCGTAGCGCAGCATGGCCCTCGCCTCGAGACCCGGCCCTCCGGCTCGAACGAGGCCTCCGAAGGAGTAGGCCCCACCGTCACCAAGATTGACGAAGGGGAGCTCGGGAAGACCGATGCCGCTATTGCCGATGCGGACCTCCTCTAGGCTCTCGCCCGGGGCGCCCTTGTAGCCCATGGCATAGCGGGTGGCGCCCGCGTCGGGGCTAACCCGCGCTTCCACGTACCAGCGATCGAAAAGATTGAAATCGAGGAGGAGGTCGGGCGTCTGGGTCATGAGGAGGGGCTGGACCTGGCCCAGCTGGAGACCGCCCCCTGCGGGCCGGAAGAACGAGACAGAGGACAGGAATTCCAGGTCCCAGGACCCGGTAGCGCTCAACTCACCCTTGCCGTTCCCGGCCGAGAAGACGCTCGAGGGGGCCTCGACGGGCAGGGCATTTGCCAGGGGAGGAAGATCCTCCGCGAGGGTCGCGAAGCGGGAGACGAACGCGAGGACGACAACGCCAAGGGCGACGCGATTGCTGTTGGCCGACACAGACAGCAATGATAGCATGTCGGGAACGCAATCGGGGGATACAATGGTCGTTACGCTCATCCAGATCGTCTTCGAGCTGCCCGAAGCGACCTCGCTCAAGGACAAGCGCTCGGTCGTCAACGCCGCCAAGGAGAGGATCAGGAGGAAATTCAGAATATCGGTCGCCGAGGTGGACCTCCTCGACTCGCTCCGCTTCGCCCAGATCGGGGGAGCCCTCGTGTCCAATTCGAAGGAATTCGGCGAGAAGGTGATGAACGCGGTTCTCGGCTTCGCGGAGGGCCAGCTCGCCCTCAAGGTTCACGACTCCCAGGTCCATACCGAATTCTACTGAGTTTATCCCTGAGATCGGGAGCCCGGACCTGGCGGCCGCGGCCCCGGTCGCCGGCTCTTTTTCCCGACGAGCCTCGCGGGTACGATGGAAGCCAGGCCCTTATCCTCGATCTCGAAGACCGCGTCTTCGAGTCGCTTCCTCCTGTCGTCGCCGCCGAAGAGAGCGGCCTGAACGGGAAGACCGCCTCCGGCGAGATCGGAGAAACCGAGCCCTATGAGGCGCACCGGGGAACGACCGTTCCAGCTCTTTTCGAGGAGGGCCCGGGCGTCGGCGAAGATCTCCAGGGACTCCCCGTATGCCTCGCCCCGAGTCAGGCGGCGGCTCGTCGTGGAAAAGTCCGAAAGCCTCAACTTGAGCACGAGGGTCCTCGCCACGCCTCCTTCTTTGCGCAGCCGGAAGGAGAGACTCAGGGCCATTTCGAGGAGGGAGGCCTCGAGGGCCTCGCTGTCGACGATGTCACGCTCGAAGGTCGTCTCGGTGCTCATGCTTCGCGTAGCGGAGCGGGCGCCGAAGAGCGGAAGATCCCGGCCCCTGCAGGCATCGTACAGAAATCGCCCGCCCGCCTCGCCGAAAAGCCTTGTCATCTCCACCGCGTTCTTCGAAGCCAGATCGGCCATCGTGAGGATTCCGAGATCGCGGAAGCGATCCTGGGTCTTCTCTCCGGCTCCCCATAGCCGCGACAGGGGGAGCCGGAGCATGAATCCCTCCTCCTCCCCCTCCTCGACCTGGACGAGGCCGTCGGGCTTTTCGAGGCCCGAGGCTATCTTGGCCACATAGCGGTTGGGGCCGATGCCCACCGAAACGGTCAGCCCCGTCTCCTCATGGACCCTTCGCTTGAGGAGGAGGGCCGCCTCGCGGGGCCTGCCCCAGAGCCGGCCGGTGCCGCTCATGTCGAGAAAGGCCTCGTCGATGGAAATGCGCTCGACCTCGGGACAGAGTTCCCCGAAGATGGCCATGACCTTCTCGGACATCTCGAAATAGCGATCCATCCGCACGGGGAGGAAGACAGCCGTGGGACAACGCCGCCAGGCCTCACCTATGGGCATCGCGGAGTGCAGCCCGAAGGCGCGAGCCTCGTAGGAGCAGGTGGAGACGACGCCCCTCCCCCCCGGCAGCGCTCCGACAACGACAGGCCTTCCCTCGAGACTCGGATCGTCGAGCCTCTCCACCGCGGCGAAAAAGGCGTCGAGATCGACATGGAACCATGTCGCGCTCACCGGGGGGGGCCACCCAGAGCGAAGGAAGCCTCGACCCTGCCGTTGACGACCCCGAGCGGCCGAGACCCCGCGAGCTTCCAGTCGGAAAGGCCGCCCGCGAAGTCGGCATCGACGATGAGGCGGGCCGCCAAGGCGGCATCGGTGGTGAGCGTGAAGGTGAGTCTCTTCCCCTTGCCCGGGCCGACGAAAACCCTGGCTCCATGGCCGTCGAGGTCGACACGATAAGGCAGGCTGCAATCGTAGATGGCGAGGGGCTTGTCCGACAGGATGCTGAGGGAAATCGAATCAGGGGCTCGCGGAAAATCGAGGCTGAGGCTGCTGTTGCTGCGATCGAGAAAATCCCTGACCTTGACGTCGAGACTTATGGGCCTTGCCGAATCGACCCCACGGAGGAGGGCCGAGGCTGTCTCGGAGCGGAGGGGTTCGGGGGCGCCATTTCTCGACAGGGCCAGGGCGGAAAGCCTCGTATCGGATTCGACCCTGGCCTTCCAGGTCGAGGTGGACTGGTCGAAGGATTCCGAAAGCGACAGCGGCATTGTCTTCATGCGCGCCGCCACCACAGCGATCGGGACGAGTTCGGCCACGATGGCCAGGGCGATGAAGAAGCGGGCCGCGGCCCTCCGCTTACGGATGCCCCTCGGGGCGAAGAAGAGGAGGGGGCTCGAGAACATCGTGGCGTAGGGAAGGATGACCAGCGAAAGGAGGAGGCCCTTTCCCGGGTCGGGAGCGATGACGAAGGCCAGGGCCGAGGATTCGGGCGTGGCGAACATCTCCCAGGCGACGAGGCCGATAGGGACCATCATGAGAAGCACCGCGAAGACGCTGGCTATCTTCCGCCTCACGAGGGTCGAGACGAGGACGACGATGAAGGCCCAGCAGAAATAGAGGGAGAGGGGGAGGCTGAGGAAGGCGAAGAGGAAGATATCGAGGCCGAAGAGGACGAGGGCCGCTATCTCGTAGAACCAGGGGTCGGGGGAGATCCAGTGTCGCGAAACGGCAAGGGAAAGGATGCCGAGGAAGGCGAACACGGAAACGAGGACGCGCATCACGGCAAAGAGGCCGGGAGCCGCCTTCCAGGACGAGACGGCGCCCAGGACGAGGGATTCGAGGCCGAGGCAGGCGAAGGAGAGGAGGACGGCGACGACCGAGAGGAGGCCGAGGAGGCCGAGATTGAGGAGGCGATGCGGAAGTTTTTCGAGAAAGCGGGGGATGAGGGCCCTCCTCCGCAGCGAGATAGTCAGCACGAGGATCGCGATACCCGCGGAGAAGAACAGGAGGAAGACCATATAGGGCCCCTCGCGTATTTCCAGCGCGAGGGATCCGAATCTGAATGATGAATAATTGCGATCCCAGGTGTCGAGGAAGCCCTGCGCGTTGCCCTCGACCAGGGCCTCGACGAATCTCGAAAAGGCGGGGGCATCGCCGGGAGAGTCCGGACCGGCCGTGCCGCCACGCAGCTCGATGGCGGGTATGCCGCCATCGAGGTAGGGGGCGAGTGGGCCACGACCCGAGAGTAGACCGAGACGATAGCCCTGCATCCGGTTGGGATGCACGACAAAGGCCAGTCCCGATACGCCGAGGGCGGAGACCGCCCGGTCATAGAGCCACCAGGGAGACAGGACTCCCCTTTCGGCGTTCCGGAGGGCGATGGGTCCCCGCGACGAATCGATCGACAGGTACACGACAGCCGTCGGATTCGCGGCATCGAGTCCGGCGAGCCACCAGGCCGGGCCTGGACCCTGCGAAAGCCCCTCATTTATGGAACCCCGCTTGTCCCCCGGCAGGAAGACGACCTGCATGCTTATCGGAGGGAGCCTCCCCGCCGCGGGAAGGCTGGCGATCCGCCGGAGCTCGGCGAGCATCAAGGCGATGGCCGCGTCGCCCTCACCCTCGGGCCCGTCGCGATGCTGGTCGAGGGGGGCGATGAAGACCAGGAGATTATCGTTCCTTCCCGGAATCCTGACGGAGACCGCCGAAGCGTCGGATTGGTCGTCCACGAGATTGTCCAGGGGATCCATCGAGGGGGAGAGCCCGCCGGCTTCGAGGAGGGAGGCTATCCATTTCGCCGCGGCAGCCTCGCCAGGCCCGCCTTCGGTACGCGGGCCAAAGGCGCGAAGCTGAGCCAGAAGGGCTTCGAAATCGGATTGGAGCTTCGAGGCGTCGATCCCGTCGCCGGCGAGCCAGGCGACCGCCCCAGGAAGCGCTCCCCTGCTCGAAGGAGTCTGGGCCACGGAGGCCGAGGCCGCGAAGAACGCGACCAGAAAGGCCGTGCCGAGGGCCGTCCAGCTACCTTTTGCCACGCCGAGGAGGATAGGCGCGACAAAGCTATGCGTCAATACGGTTTACCCCGCCGATAAGTTCATATATACTACGTGAACAACAATCGGAGGACGGCAAAGTCCAGGAATGCAGGAAAGAAAAAGCATCCTCTCGCTCCCGCTCAAGGTCGTGCTGACCGAAGAGGGGACGACCTTCTTCATCCGCAAGGGCAAAAATCTCAGAAAATTCAGGCTGGCCGACAATATCGAGGAATACGGCCTCGTCATGGACAGCTTCACGCCCGTGTCGGTACAGCGGATGATGCTCCTCGACTACATCTCGAAGGTCGAGATCTCCAAGACCGAATTCATGAGCTCGCGGCAGGAGATAATGGACCTTTCGAAGCTCGTCGTGTATTCGATGCTCTACCGCCAGTACGATTCCTACATTTTCGCGAGGATACTCGCCTCGGATGTCATCAAGAAGTGGAACAGGCTCAATCCCGCCAATATCATCGACGAGAAAACCAAGATCAACGACGGCTACCTCCAGACCGTGCTGAAGGAAAAGGAAAAGGAGATAGCCGCGATACGCGAGGAGATCCTCGCTCCGATGTATTCCTACATCAGCCGCAATTCCTCCCTCCTCCCCGAGGAAAAGAACATCCAGCTCCTCCTATCGGAGAAATTCCTCACCAATCTCAGGCCCTTCACCTGGTTCATAATCGCCAAATTCAAGGGCTCGGATGGCTACGACCTCCTCCTCAAGAACATCCGCACGAGCCTCGCCGAGTACATGGAGAAATCGAAAATCGCCGAATACGTGTCGTTGATGGTCATGGAACTCGCCATGAACGCGGAGAATTCGAACCTCAAGCGCGAGGCCAAGGCCCTGTTCAAGGGCGCCGTCGACATGAACGCCGTCCTCTTCGATCCCGGGGTCCGCAAGCAGGTCCTTGATTCGCTCGAAAGACGGGGCGAGTATGTCTATCTTTCCTGGAAGATCGGCTCGAGGAACGCCTCGATCGGAACCCAGGGCAGGCTCCAGATCACCCTCTACAACAAGGAATCCGAGTACCAGAACATGAAGGAGACCTTCGACGAGAAGCGCAACGCCGATCTTAAAAAGAAGAGTCTCCAGGATTTCTACAAGGAGCTGCCGAATTCGGACGCGAGCGCGGAACTCGGCCTTTACTATCTCTCCTATCTTTCGGAGGCCTGCGAGAAGGTCAACGTGAAATTCGAATCCCTGGTCAACCAGGTCCAGGCCTCCGACCTCACCATCATGACCCTCGTCCTCAACCTCTAATGCCGGGGCCGAATAGCTTAGTTGGAACCTAGTTTCGGTACCTTGACGGACCGCTTCCTTGACACAAGCGCATCCCCGGATA
>DATKTD010000059.1:0-13408 GCA_035531315.1 Rectinemataceae bacterium | reverse complement strand
GCCAATACCACTCCGTGTAGAGAGAGAGAGGCAGGTTGATCCGGGCGATTTCCCGGGCCAGCCCCCCTTCGACGAGGGCAGAATAGTCGGCATAGGCCGCCTTCTGTCCGGCCTCGAAGCGCGCGAGGATGGCCGCGGCATCGGCCGCATCCAGGGGCGAGGCGGCTCGACCCTGCTTATTATCGCCGCTCTGGGCGGCGAGGTCGCCGGGGGCGGGGCGGTAGAATTCGTCCTTCATCACCGAATAGCGGCCGGATACCTCGTTGAGGCGGGCCGTACGATGACGAACCCACTGTCGGGCGACGAATATGGGCAGTTTTACGTGGAAGGTGAGGACCACCTGCTCGAAGGGGGAGCTGTGGTCGTTGCGGAGAAGATAGTCGATGAGGCCCGCGTCCTCCCGATAGCTCTTGGTGCCCTCGCCGTAGGAGACTCGGGCGGCCTGCACGATGCGGGCGTCGCCGCCGAGATAGTCGACGAGGCGCACGAAGCCGTGGTCGAGTACCGGGAATTCGCGGTCGAGGATTTCCTCGGCATCTGGAACGACGCAATGTGCCATGTAAAGGCTCCTGGGGCTTGAACATGAGTGTCGGGCGCGATGATATACTGCGCGAGCCCGTGGCGATACAAGAGCGCCCGCGCCGAGGAGTTCTGCGATGACCGGCACAGCCGCCGCCCTAGCGACCGCCATTCTCTGGACCATCACCGCCATCACCTTCGAGTACGCTGGGAAGCGTATCGGCGCTATTGCCCTCAATTTCCTGCGTCTGGCGGCAGGCGCCGTCTTTCTAGGCATCTATGGCATCGTCGCGCACGGGAGTTTCGCGCCCTTCGACGCGCCTTTCTCGACCTGGGCCTGGATGGGTGCCTCCGGTCTGCTCGGCCTCGTGCTCGGGGACCTCTTCCTTTTTCAGGCCTTCATCGACATCGGGGCGAGAATAGCGATGCTCATCTATGCCCTGGCTCCCGCCTTCGCCGGCCTCCTGGGCTGGCTGGTCCTCGGCGAGACCCTGTCGCCCCTGGCCCTGGCAGGCATGGCCCTGACCATCCTGGGCATCGCCATGGCGGTGCTCGGGCGGCCGGCGACGAGCGGGAATGCCGAATCCCCGACCGTCGCCGCGGGATCGGCCCGGCGAAAGACCGGCCGGGGGGCCATCTTCGCCCTCCTCGCGACCCTCGGCCAGGCCGGGGGCCTTATCCTCTCAAAAATCGGGGCGCCGAAGATGGATGCCTTCTCGGGCACGCAGATGCGGGTGCTGGTGGCGGTCCTGGTCTTCGGGATAATCCTCATCGGGAGCGGCGCGTGGAAGGGCGTTCTCTCCTCGCTAAAGGATGGAAGGGCGGCTGCGAGCCTCCTGGCGGGATCCTTTTTCGGGCCCTTCCTGGGGGTGTCCCTCAGCCTGGCTGCCGTTCAGGGGGCGAGCGCCGGCGTCGCGGCCTCCATCATGTCCCTCGTGCCCGTCCTCATCATCGCTCCCTCGGCCCTCTTCTTCAAAGAGAAGCTCAGACCCGTCGAGCTCATAGGCGCCATCGTCGCCGTGGGCGGAACCGCCCTCCTCTTCATTTGATCGGCGGCTCGGCTTTGACGACTTTATAGATCGTGCTGGATTCGTATCGCGCATCCTGAATTACGAGCCGTCACCCGGAGGGGTTATGTTCGAGCTGAACCGCGATGTCGTCGATGACATCATTTTCGCCATGGAAGACCAGGACGGGGCCTGGATGGTCGAGGTCGACACGGGTCACCTCATCGCGAGGGCCGAGGCCTGCGACGAGGGCGAACAGGTCGATCTGCCCCGACCCGAGACGGTGCCCGTGCCCGACTGGAGCCCCCGCGAGGGTTTCAAGATGATGGAGGGTTTCGCGAGTCGGGTCAGGCAGCCGACGGCCAGGCGGGCCCTGCAGGAGGCCCTCGCCCACGGTCGGGGCGTCTTCAAGGCCTTCAAGGCGGCCCTGGTGCCCTATCCGGAAATCGAGAGATCCTTCCGCGAGAACAAGTCGAGCGTGATGGGCAGGGTCATCCGCGAATGGTACGACGACCTTCGCGAGGCCAAGGGTCTCGAAAGACTCGGCGCCGAGCCCGAGGACGCATCGGACCTCATCGCGAGCGACCTCGGCTATTCCTCGGGCCTCGCTCCGGTCGCGCGAGAGGTGATGCTCAATCTTCTCGGCCTCATCGGCCCCGAAATCGCCCCCGACGCGCCGGCGGCCATCGTGGCGAGGGAAAACAGACTTCTCAAGAGTAACCTCGACGCGGAGGACTGGGTAGGAATCTGGGTCGAGGACGGTGAGGGCGGGGCCGTCGCGGGCATAGCCGGACGGAGGGAGTTCGAGGGAGGGCAGGCCATAGGCCGCATCTTCTTTCTCGCGGTAGCCGCCGAATTCAGAAACCTCGGTCTCGCGCGCAGCCTCCTGGAAAGGATGTCGGCGGAGCTTGGCGGCAACGAGGGGGGACTTGTCCTCGTCGACCTGCCCCTTCTCTATGGCCCCTTCGAGAAAAGCCTGTTCAGTTCGGGTTTTACCGGCTACGGTGCCAGGGCCTGGCGGCGGGGCTAGGCTAGGGTGCCAGGGCCTGACGACGGGCTAGACCCCTGCGGTCGGTTCTTGGGGTCGACTTAGAAGTGTTGTTCGAAGCGGGCCAGATCCACGCGACCCTTCTTGTCGACCTCGACCCCCTCCCTCTTTAAGAGAGCCATCTGGAGTTCGAAGCCATCGCCCGCGGGGAGGGCTATGCTGCCGTCCTTTCGGAGGACCCGGTGCCAGGGCAGACCCTCGCTCGAGGCGCTCGTGTGGAGTATCCGGACCACCTGGCGGGCCCCGTTGGCGAAGCCGGCGGCCCTTGCGACGGCCCCATAGGTTGAGACTCGACCCTTGGGTATGGCCTTGAGCACCGCCTTGATGCGACGGCTCCCCTCGCTACCTGCTTCTCGTTCCATTTTTCATCCTCCTTTGGGGCCATTTGCCGCCGCTCCGTCACGGGTCACGACGGCTTTACATTTTTCGCGATTTTGTAAATCATGGCCCCCGACGTCGTATGATCCGAGGAGGATTCAATGAAGACCTGCTTTCTCTTTCCCGGCCAGGGTGCCCAGAAGATCGGCATGGGAAAGGACTTCTACGAAACGAGCAAGGCCGTCCGCGAGCTCTTCGAACTCGCCTCGGATGCTTCCAAGATCGATCTTTCCAAGCTCATTTTCGAGGGAACGGAAGACGAACTCAAGCAGACACGCAACACGCAGATCGCCATGGCGGTCGTCGAGGCGGCCACGGCCCTTTCGGCCAGGGAGCACGCCATCCATCCCGAGGCCTGCGCCGGCTTTTCGGTAGGCGAATGGCCGGCCCTGGCCGAGGCGGGGGTGGTCGGCCTCGCCGACATGTTCCGCCTGGTGGCAGAGCGAGGCCGGCTCATGGATGAGGCGGGGAACCGTTCGGGCGGCTCGACGATGAGCGCCATATTGATGCTGGCCCCCGAGGGCATCGAAAAGGTCATCGCCGAGGCCGGGCTCAAACAGGTCTGGGTGGCCAACTACAATAGCCCTTCGCAATGCGTGATCTCCGGCACCGAGGCCGATGTGGCCGCGGCCGAGACCGCCTGCAAGGCCGCCGGGGCCAAGCGAGCCATCAGGCTCAAGGTTTCGGGGGCCTTCCATTCGCCCATCATGGCCTGGGCCAGGGACGGCTTCGCCGAGCTGGTCTCGGACGTCGTCTTTTCCGATCCGAAAATCGCCGTCTTCTCGAACGTGACCGGGCGCCGCATCGAGAGCGGGGCCGAGGCGAAGAAACTCTGCGTGGAGCAGGTCGTCAGCCCCGTCCGCTGGATAGCCGAGGAGGAAGCGATCGCCGCGGCGGGCTTCGACCAGTGTTTCGAGACGGGCCCCGGCACCGTGCTTTCGGGGCTCTGGAAGGCCGTATACCCCGATATCCCCTGTGCGCCCCTCGGCAGCCTCGCCGAGATCGCCACGATTTCGCTCTAAGGTGGACGACATGGACATGATGCTCAAGGACAAGGTGTGCGTGGTGACCGGCGGCTCGAAGGGCATCGGTCGCGCCATCGTGGCGGCCTTCGCCGCCCAGGGCGGCCGGGTCTACTACCTTTCGCGGAGCGAGGCCGAGGATCCGGCCGCCCTCGCGGCGACGGCTGCCGCGGGTGGCTCGGTGAAATGGATCTCCTGCGATGTGTCGAAGGAGGCCGAGGTCGAAGCAGCGATCGGGACGGTGGTCAGCGAGGCGGGAGCCCCGGCCGTCGTGGTGAACAACGCGGGCGTGACCCGCGATGGCCTTGTTTTCAGGATGAAACTCGAGGACTGGGAAACGGTGATGACAACGAACCTCACGAGCGCCTTCCTCGTCTCGCGGGTCGCGGCCCGGCACATGATCAAGGTGCGGGCGGGATCGATCATCAACCTTTCGAGCGTCGTCGGCATAACAGGCAACGGCGGCCAGACGAACTACTCGGCCTCGAAGGCCGGCATCATCGGCTTTACGAAGAGCCTTGCCCGCGAGGTCGCGAGCCGCGGCGTCCGGGTAAACGCCATCGCCCCCGGCTTTATCGACACCGCGATGACCGACAAAATCGCCGACGAGGCCCGGACTTCGCTGATGGCGAGCATCCCCCTCGGCCGCTCGGGAAGCCCCGAGGAGGTCGCCAAGGCCGCCCTCTTCCTCGCCAGCGACCTCGCCTCCTACGTGACGGGGGAGGTCCTCAAGGTGGACGGCGGCATGGCGATGTGAGCCACTGATGACGGAGCGGCGATAGCCGGGTATAGTTTCGCCGTGTCATCGCATCTGTACGTGCTTCTTCCCGGCTCACCCCTCCCCCTCGGAGCCCGCCCCTCCTCCGAGGGGGTCAACTTCGCCATCTTCTCGCGGAACGCCGAATCATTGATCCTCTCCATCTACGCGAGGGCAGAAGACGGGGAGGCCGTCCTCGAATATCGCCTGGATCCGAAACACAACCGGACAGGAGATATCTGGCATGTCTTCGTCGCCGGCCTCAGGCCCGGGGCCCTCTATCTCTGGAAGGCCGAGGGGCCCTACATCCCGATGCGGGGCCTCCGCTACAACCGCCACAAGTCCCTCATCGATCCCTATGCCAAGGCCCTTTCCGCGACGCCCGAATGGAATTTCGCGGCGGCGCGGGCCTTCGATCCCGAATCCCCCGACCATGATCTGTCCTGGTCCGATCAAGATAACGCGGCCGCGATGCCGAAGTGCATCGTCGTCTCGGACGATTTCGACTGGAAGGGGGATCGGCCCCTCAACTATCCCCTCCGGCACTGCGTCATCTACGAGGCCCACGTGAAGGGGCTTTCGCGTCATCCCAGCTCAGGCGCGGCCCACCCGGGTAGCTTTCGGGGGGTCGTGGAAACGATTCCCTATCTCAAGACCCTCGGCATCACGAGCGTGGAATTCCTCCCGGTACAGGAGTTCAACGAAAACGAGCTTATGCGCCGCTATCCGAAGGGGGGCGGGCGACTGCGGAACTACTGGGGCTATTCGAGCCTGGCCTTTTTCGCGCCCAAGGCCGGCTACGCCTCGAGCGCCGAGCCCGGGGGCCAGGTCGCCGAATTCAAATACATGGTCAGGGAACTCCACGCGGCAGGCATCGAGGTGATCCTCGATATCGTCTTCAACCATACGGCCGAGGGCAACGAGGAGGGGCCGACCCTCTCGTTCCGCGGCCTCGACAACCCCATCTACTACATCCTCGACGAAAACAAGCGCTTCTACCGCAACTTCTCCGGTTGCGGCAACACCCTGAACTGCAACCACCCGGTCGTGCGCTCACTGATCATGGACTGCCTGCGCTACTGGGTGGCCGAGATGCACGTCGACGGCTTCCGCTTCGATCTCGGCTCGATCCTGGGTCGGGACCAGAATGGAAAGCTTCTCGAGAATCCTCCCGTCCTCGAGGAGATCGCCGAGGATCCCCTCCTCCGCCACACGAAGATCATCGCCGAGGCCTGGGACGCCGGCGGGGCCTACCAGGTGGGCTGGTTCCCCGGGGGGCGCTGGGCCGAGTGGAATGACCGCTACCGCGACGATCTTCGGCGCTTCTGGCGGGGCGACGACAGGGCCGTGCAGGGCCTGGCGACGCGGGTGACGGGCTCGAGCGACCTCTACCTCCGCGACGGCCGCAAGCCCTTTCACTCCATCAATTACATCACCAGCCACGACGGCTTCACGCTCCGCGACCTCCTCTCCTACGAGCGCAAACACAACGAGGCGAACGGCGAGGGCAATCGCGATGGCCTCGACAGCAATTGGAGCTGGAACAACGGCCATGAGGGAGAGGGGGCCTCTCCCGCCGTCGAAGAGCTCCGGGCCCGTCAGGCCAGGAACCTGGTCGCGAGCCTCCTCCTTTCGATCGGCACACCCATGCTCCTCGGCGGCGACGAGATCCTTCGGAGCCAGGGGGGCAACAACAACGCTTATTGCCAGGACAACGAGACGAGCTGGTACGACTTCGGCCTCAAGGAGAAGAACGCGGACTTCCTCCGCTTTGTCCACGAACTCATAGCATTCAGGCTTCGCCACCCCGCGTTCCGGCGGCCGGAATTCTTCACGGGCAAGGACGCCGACTACAACGCGATCCCGGACATCGTCTGGTACGACGACAAGGGCCAGAGTCCCGATTGGGCGAGGATCGAGCGACTCCTCGTGTGGCGTATCGACGGGGCCAGGGCCGACATAGTGGCCGATCGCGACGACAACGACTTCCTCGTCCTCTGCAACGCCTGGCCCGACTCGCGGAGCTTTGCCATCCATGCGCCGCCCCGGGGGAAGGTCTGGGCTCGCGTGGTCGACAGCTCCCTGCCGAGCCCTCTCGACGTATCCAGCCCCGGCAAGGAGGAATTCCTCAGCCCCCAGGGCTCCTACCTCCTCGCCGGGAAAAGCCTCGTGTTGCTCATGTCGAAGGAAGCCTGATGATGTTCATGAAAAGGCAGCTATCTCTTATCGTCGTGGCGTTGATCGCCGCAGGTCTGTGGGCAAAGGCCTCCTATCCGCCCCTCATCGTCGGCAAGGTCGTCGGCGTCCATGACGGCGACACGATCACCGTCCTCCAGGCGGAACGCCAATACAAGATACGTCTCGACGGCATAGACGCCCCCGAGTTGAGCCAGGCCTATGGCCAGGTCTCGAAGCGTTTCGCCTCGGCCTTCGCCTTCGGCAAAACCGCCCGGGTCGAGGTCCATGGGGTCGACCGCTACGGCCGCTATCTGGGAGAAGTCTTCGTCGAGGGTCGTTCGCTGAATCGCGAGCTCGTCAAGGCGGGCCTGGCCTGGCAGTACCTGCAATATTCGAAGGATCCCGTCCTGGCGAAACTGGAGCGGGAGGCCCGGACTCAAAGGATCGGCCTCTGGAAGGATGCCTCGCCCGAGGCTCCCTGGGATTTTAGGAAGAGGAAAAAGTAGCCGCCCCTCGCCGACGAGGAGCCGGGTGATGCTGAAGGCGCGAGCATCGAGGCTTCCTCTCTCGGAGATTCTTGCCGTGGCGAAAAACGCTCTGTACTATTGCAGCTGCGGCGGGCCGCTCCGCCGGGAGGTACTGGTTGCCCGTGCTCGAAAGGATCTTCCTCTATCTCCTCATGTTCATCGGCCTGCCCGGGGTGGTTTTTTTCTTCGTCAGGGCTATCCAGCGCGATAAGACCGAGGTCGATAGGCTCAAGGCGCGAAAAGACGTGTTGGAGCTCGAAGTCCGCAAAGAAGAGGCCAAAGCCAAGGCCCTCGAGGCGGAAAATCGCAAGTACGACCGGATCATCGAGGAGGCGGGGAAGACTTCCCCTCCCTCGGCGGGAGATGTGGAGACGACCGAAAATTGAGGATCGGCTCCGAGCCGTTCCTCATCCAATAAATCCCCCGACATCGGGCGGCGACGTGAATGGAGAACCATGGATAGGACAGTGTACGTGATCGGGCACAAGAACCCGGATACCGATTCGGTGGTTTCGGCGACGGCCTACGCGGAACTCAAGCGCACCCTCGGCATGTCTGAGGTTCGGGCTGCGAGGGCGGGAGCGGCCAACCCGCAGACGGAGTACATCTTCCAGCGCTTCGGGGTCCACCTCCCCGAATTCGTTCCTGACCTCATCCCCAAGGTCGAATCCTGGCTCGGCGATCCCGTACCGACGGTCCTCGAGACCTCGCCTCTATGGGAGGCCCTCGCCCTGATGGGCAAGGCGGATAACAGGGTTCTGCCCATCGTCGACGGCGAGGGGCGCTACAAGGCCCTCCTCCATTATGGGGCCTTCGCCGAGAACATCCTCGCCAAGATCAATCCGCACAAAAAGGCCGTCATCTCCACGAGCGTCTCCCACCTCATCGTGACGGCGAAGGCCCAGCCCCTCGTGGTCTTCGACGAGCAGTCCTTTTTCAAGGCCAGGATGCTCGTCGCCGCCCTCGAGACCGAGTCCTTCGTGAAGCACCTGAAGAGCGAACCCGTCGAGAACACGATCATCCTCGTCGGCGACCGCGAGGACGTCCAGCGCATCTCCATCGAGGCGGGGGTCCGGGCCTTGATCGTGACGAACGGCAACATCGTTTCCAAGGCCATCCGGGATCTCGCCGAGAAGAAGAAGGTGTCGGTCCTCGTGTCGCCCTACGACACGTCGAGCACCTCCCTCCTCGTCCTCTATTCCACCCCGGTCGGCACGATGGGCGACGCCTCGATCCAGCCCCTCCAGAAGAAGGATTGGATCAAATCGGCGCGCAAGGCCCTGGCGGCCTCGCCGAGCAGGTCCGTGCCCGTCGTCGACGAGGAGGGGAGGGTGGTCGGCATCTTCTCGGAGGGCGACCTCGCCCGAGAACCCCACCTCGACATCATCCTCGTCGACCACAACGAACTGTCGCAGGCCGTCGAGGGGGCCGAGAACTACCGGGTCCTCGAGGTGATCGACCACCACCGACTCGGCACCTTCTCGACCCGCTATCCGATCAATTTCATCAACAGGACCGTGGGCTCTACGAGCACCATCGTTGCCTCGATGTTCCGCGACGAGAGGGTGCCCCTGCCGCGGAAGATAGCCTCGATCCTCCTCTGCGGCGTCCTTTCCGACACCCTCATCCTCCGCTCGGCGACGACGACGGACGTGGATAGGGAAATCGCCGAGTATCTCTCCAACATTACCGACCTCGACATCGAGGCCCTCGGCAGCGATATCATGGGCGCGGCCTCCGCCGTGGCCTCGAAGCCGGCAGCCGACATCGTCGCCCTCGATCTCAAGGAGTACGAGGCTTCGGGCAAGAGAATATCGGTGAGCCAGGTCGAAGTGACCGATACGGCCGTGATCATCGAGCGGAAGGCGGAGATCCTCGAGGCACTGGCCAAGGTCCGCGCCGAGCGTCAGTGCTGGCTTTCGGCCCTCATGGTCACGGATATAACCGAATTGACGAGCCTCCTCCTCATCGACGGGGAGAAGTCGCTCACCAGCCTCATCGGCTACCCGCGAAGCGAGGAGGGCGTCTACGTGCTCAAGGACATACTCTCGCGCAAGAAGCAGCTGATGCCCGCCCTCTTCGAGCTCGTGGAGCAGGCGACCGAGGCCTGAGCCAGACAGGCTGCCGCGGGGCAGCCCCGGGCAAGAAAAAGCCCCCGACGGATCGATTCCGGCCGGGGGCTTTGTGTTGGCAGAAGGCCGGGCCCGTGGCGGGGACGCGAAGTCGTGCCGGCGAGCCTCTGCAAAAAATTATTTACCGTGGCACTGCTTGTATTTCTTGCCGCTGCCGCAGGGGCAGGGATCGTTGCGCCCGACCTTGGGGCCGGCGCGGACGA
Source organism: Rectinemataceae bacterium (assembly GCA_035531315.1). GTDB lineage: Bacteria > Spirochaetota > Spirochaetia > Treponematales > Rectinemataceae > CAIJMU01. The sequence continues at coordinate 3,637 of DATKTD010000059.1, read as the reverse complement.
TGGTCTCGGGGACGATCGAGCCCTCTGCGTAGAGCCAGACTCCATCTTTCTTCACGAAGGAGGCCATTTCATGGTGCTTGTCGTGGAGGCCGCCCTGGACGTAGTCGGCGATGAACTCGACACTTCCCTTGTCGTCGGTGGGACCACCCTTGTCGGTTGAAACGATCTTGAGGCCGAGCCATTCGGACTCCTCGGCCCACTTCCGCGTCGCCTCACGGTCCACGCCCTCGTCGCCGCCGACGCAGCTCTTCATGAGCCAGTCGAGCTCTCCCTTGACGTAGGCGCTGTAGCGACTGCGCATCAGGGCGAGGGCGGTTTCCGCGGGGGACTTTCCCGTGATGACGGGCTCGCAGCAGTCGGAATAGGCGCGGCCGGAGCCGCAGGGGCAATCGTTCATGGTTGACTCCTTCGCGCCAAGGCGCAGACGTATGCTTCGGCGGGATCGACCGAAACCGCTTCCCGGATGTCGGTACTCTTCCGACCGCGACGGATCAATGCCCGGACAGGGCGCCGGAGGCGAGGAAGGGCAAAGAGATGAAGTTTCCGATCATCCCTCCGAGGCTGCTGAGGAAGAAGATGAGGAGGATCCGGGTGACGCGGTTGCGGTAGAAGCCCTTGAGGTGGGTGACGTCCTCGGCGAGGCTCTCGAGGTCGGCGACCCGTGGCTTGCGGACGAAGGCTTCGACGACGCCCGCGAACATGCCCACGCCCACGAAGGGGTTGAGGGTGGCTATGGGGGCGCCGAGGAAGGACACCAGTATCGTCAGGGGATGGGCGAGGCAGAGGGCCGAGCCGATGGCGGCGAGGGAACCGTTGAGGAGGACCCAGCGGAGGAGGAGGTCGAGGCTGGCAGTCGTGCCTGAGCGGAAGAACCCGATGGCGATAAAGGCGACGATGGCGGCGGGGATGAGCCAGCCGAGGATCTTGCCGACGGGTGAGGGCGGCGGCAGGGTTTCGAGCTCGTCGACCTTGGCCTCGGCCCTTCCGGCCTCGAGCTTCTCGAGCCAGCTCACGATGCCTTCGAGGTGGCCGGCGCCGACGACGGCGAGGACGGGGGACTCGGAGGAGGGGCCGGTGGCCGGCCCCAAATTCTCGCCTGCCACCTCTCCATCGACGGACAAGGCGCCGGCGGTCGAGATCAAGTCGGACTGGCCGGCTGCCGAGCCGGCGGCATGGGAGGAGGTCGCAACGGCGGCAAGGGCCGGCGAGCCGATGGAGGCTGCGAGCCTGGTCTCCTGGTAGATTCTGGCAGCGAGATAGCGGTCGCGCTCGTCGATGAGGACTTCCTTGACCGAAGGGAGGAAGTCGGCGAGCTCGCCCATCATTTCTTCGAGTTCGTTCTGTTCCTTGAGCTTCTCGATGTCCTCGGCGGAGAGCTTTTCGCCGGAAACGGCCGAATCGACCAGGCTTGCGAGGAGCTTGGATCTATTCCAGAGATTGGATTTGCCCCAGGCCCGTTTGAGGGTCGTCTGGACGTCGCGATCGCAGAAGGCGTAGGGAATACCCAGCTCTTCGGCCACGGAAATGGCCGCCAGCATTTCCTCACCGGGCTTGGCGCCGACGGCGCTGCCCATGCGGCGTTGGAATCCGCCGAGGGCGAGGTTGGCGAGGAGGAGGAAGCCCCTCCCTTCGCGGAGGATCTTGATGATGTCGAGACTTTCCCATTTCGCGCCTTCGCTCATCGAGCGATAGCGGCCGGCGTCGATCTCGACGCAGACGCGGGCCGGCCTTTCGTCGCGGATGAGGCCGGTGACCTCGCCGATGCTTTCCTTCGAAATGTGAGCGGTCCCGACGAGGAGTACGGGGCGACCGGCGATGGTCAGGCGTCGTGTCGTTTGCGGCATGCGGATTCCTTTGTGTGCGTCCCGGCCTTCAGTGACTCGCCTGGGCGCCGCCGGAGCGGAGGAGCTCGGAGGCGATGAGGCTGTATTGAAGGGCGCTCTGGCGATTCATGTCATGGGCGAGACCGAGATACTTGGCGCCGAGATCGGGCTTGCCGCGGATGATCCAATACTCGCCGAGGGAAAAGAGCATTTCGGCCCTGATGTCGAGTTTGGGCTCGCTCTGGATGCGGTTCTCCAGGTCGGAGGTGAGATCGTTCAGGTCCTGAAGAAGGCGAAGGATGAGCCAGCGGGACTGCTCGGTGTCGCGGTCGAGGCGGGAGGCCGCCTTGCCGGCCAGGCTCCTTCCACCGTTCATGTCGCCGGCGCGGAGGAGGGATATGGCGCCGAGTACGGCGTAATCGGCCCGCGTCGGGGCGCTTTCGAAGGCCTTGCGGAAACGGAGCCCGGCGTCGCTCCAGCGGCCGAGCCTGAAGGCGCAGAGGCCCGCAGACTCGTAGGCGTACCAGTAGGCTGGTTCGAGCTGGACGACCTTGTCGTAGTCGGCGAGGGCCTCGGCGTCCTTCCCCGTTTTGACGTAGATCGAAGCCCTGTAGAGATAGGGAAGGAAGTAGCCGGGTTCGGCCTTGATGGCGGCGTCGAGGTCGGTTTCGGCGTCGGCGAAATGGTTCGTGTCCATGCGGAACCTGGCCCGATCTATATAGGGCCAGGCGGCATTCGTGGCGCGGGCGATGGCCTGGCCTAGATCGGCCTCCGCCTCGGCATAGTGCCCGAGCTGGTAGCGAACCTTGCTGCGGTCCGACCAGGTGTAGGCGTCCTCCGGGTCGAGGGTCAGGGCCGTATCCAAGGCCTTTTCGGCATCGTCGTATTTTTCGAGACGGTAGAGGGCTTGGCCAAGCCCCTTGAAGGCGTCGGGGTTGCCGGGATCGGCGAGGCTGGCCTTTGAGTAGGAATCCTTTGCGCTCGGCCAGTCGTGCAGGTCCAAATAATACTCGCCCCAGGCGACGAGGACCGATGCCTTATCGGGGGCCGCCGTCTTCGCCCGACCCAGGTAGTCCTTGCGTCCAGCGGCGTCATTCTGGAAGCGTGCTATTTCGGCCGCCATCGTGAGCGAGGATACATCGTCGGGTTTTTTTGCGAGGATGCCGTCGAGGACGGCTCGTGCCTCCGGCATCTTTCCGGCCGAGACCAGGGCCGAGGCTTCGAGACGGCGCATCTCGGGATCGTCGGGATTGGCGTCCGCGAGCTTGCCGAGGGCCAAGGCCGCCCCCTGCGCGTCGCCCGCCTTGAGGAGGCTTTCGGCCGAATTGACGGCCTCGATCTTGGGGCTGGGGGCCGAAGGAGATGCGGGCTTGGTCTCCGGTTTGACCGCCGGTCCTCCCGCGCAGGAGTAGATCAGGGCCGCGAGGATCAGGGCAGAGGCGAAAATACCTGTCTGTGGGTGCTTGTGGAGATGCATCGTCCGTTTCTCCGGGTGCTGCTTCGGGATCCTGCGACAACTATAAAAGCCGAGGTCATCAGGCCCGGGTCCAGACTCGCGCAAGGCCGTCGGATCGAAGGGATACTATACCTTCCGCTCGCCTTGCACAAGGTTGTCAGGCGCGGCGGGAATCGCTAGAGTCACCATGATGAAATCAGCATTCTGGCGCCGCGCTTCGATCGCGGGTATGGTGTATGCCGTCATCTTCGTCGGCCTGGTATTTCTCCAATTTTCCACCGTGTCGGGCTTCTCCTGGCGTTCGGGGATCGTGACCCTCCATGCGGCCCCGGCTTCGAACAAGGCCTCAGCCCCCTCT
>DATKTD010000058.1:0-41868 GCA_035531315.1 Rectinemataceae bacterium | reverse complement strand
CAGGAATCCCGGCCGCTGGTTCGGCATCTCCGGCATGGGCGCGATAGCCCCCGGCTATCGCGCCGACCTCGTCGCCTTCGAGTCCCTCGAGGCCTTCGAGGCGAAGATGGTCTGGAAATCAGGCCTCCTCGTGGCCGAGGGCGGCCGCCTCCTCCAGGAACCGGTGGCTGCCCGACCGCCCCTCAGGGACTCGGTCAACATCAAGTGGTTGGTCGAGGAGGACTTCCGCATACCCCTGCCGAGGCCGGGGGCGCGGGCGAGGGTCATCGAAGCCCGGCCCGGCTCCATCGTCACCGGCGAACTCCTCCTCGCCCCGAAGATCGAGGAGGGCCTCGCCGTCTCGGACGTCGAGCGCGACATGATCAAGCTCTTCGTGATCGAAAGACACACGGGTTCGGGCAACATCGGCAAGGGCTTCATCAAGGGCCTCGGCCTCAAGCGCGGAGCCCTCGGTCTCACGATAAGCCACGATTCACACAACATGATCGTCGCGGGGGTCGACGATCCCTCCATCTTCAAGGCGGCCCGCCACCTCAACAAGCTGAGGGGAGGCCTCGTCTTCACCATAGGCGAGGAGGTCGTCCTCGACCTGCCCCTGCCCATCGCCGGCCTGATGAGCGACCGCGACGCCCGCTTCGTCGTCGAACGCCTCCACGAGTTCGAGGAACTTTTCGAGCGTGAAGGGCTCATCAACCCCTCCCCCCTCATGACCCTCTCCTTCATGGCCCTCCCTGTCATCCCCGCCCTTAAAATCACCGACCGAGGCCTTGTCGATGTTCGTCGCTTCGCCCCGGTAGAGCTTTTCACCGACTGAGTTCGGAGGCTTTTCGGTCCGGGACCGGAGCCCTCACCCGGCAGGGACCTGGCCGTGGCTCGCCCTGGCGCGAAATTATTTGACGGGGCTTTGTATACAGAATACAGTATTCCACAATGATAGCCCGCGAACGTATGAGCGTCGACATCCACCAGGAAATCCTCAAGAACATTATCCAGGGCAAATTCGCTCCCGGTCAGCGGCTCAGGGACGCGGAGCTCGCCGAGGGCCTCGGGGTAAGCCGGACTCCCGTCAGGGAGGCCCTCCTTCGACTCGAGCGCGAAGGCTTCGTCTCGGCCCAGAAGCACTTGGGCTTTTCCGTCAAAGGCCTCGCCGAATCCGAAATTCGCGAGGTCTATCCCCTCGTCAGGCTCCTCGAATGCTCGGCCCTCGCCGAGGCCAGGACCCCGGGCAGCGAGGGGATCGAACGCCTCGAAAAGCTGAGCCGCGCCTTCATAAAGGAAAAGGACAATCCCCTCAGGCGGATCGAAATCGATTCGGCCTGGCACGAGGCCGTCCTGGAGGGGGCGCAGAACGCCCATCTCAAACGCATTCTTTCCGAACTTAAACGCATCATGTTCCGCTACGAATACGCCTTCATGGAAAACGACGAGCTCGTGGGCGTCTCGGCCGAGGAGCACGGTTCCATCCTCGCCGCCCTCGCCCATGGGAACAGGGAGGCCGCCGTGGAGCTCCTCGGAAGACATTGGGACCGCTGCGCCCAGGCGACCCTCGACGAGTTCGCCACGATCCGCCACAAGGCGGGCGACCAGGATGGGCCGGGGCTCGGGTCCGCCGGAGGAGAGGAATGACCATGCAGCCATCGCAGACGGGAGGCCCCCAGTGAGCGCCGCCACCATCCTCGTCAACGAGGCCGCTGTCGCCACCGCCGCGCCGGAGGGTCGGCCCCTCCTCGACTTCGTGCGCGGCGAGCTCGGCCTCGTCGGCACGAAGGAAGGCTGCAGGGAGGGCGACTGCGGGGCCTGCGCGGTGATAATAGGCGAGATCGTAGAGGCGGCCGACGGGTCGCCACAGCCTCGCTACCGCGCCCATCCCTCCTGTCTCGCCTTCGTGGGCGAGCTCGCAGGAAGACACCTCCTCACCATCGAGGGCATAGCGGCCGGGGCGGAGAAGGCCGGCTGCGAGCAGGGCCTTTCGCCGGTGATGCGGGCCCTCCTCGAGAAGAACGGAAGCCAATGCGGCTTTTGCAGCCCGGGTTTCGTGATGAGCCTCACCGCATGGCTCCTCGAAGGCTCAGACCTCAGCGAGGAAGGCGCGGTCAAGGCGATCGACGGCAATCTCTGTCGCTGCACCGGCTACGCGTCGATACGCCGGGCCGCCAGACTCCTCATCGAAGAATTCGCCGAGCTCCCCCGAGACCCGGTCAAGAGGATCGAGGCCCTCGCAACGCGCGGCGTGGTGCCGACCTCGGCCCTCGCCTTCGCCCGGGGCGGGATGAGACTCGAGGCCAGCGAGGCCGGCGCCTTCGACAAGGCCGGCGCCTTCGAGGCAGGGCCGCGGCTTCCGGTCGGCGGCGGCTCCGACCTCGCCATCAAGACGCCCGAGAGTCTTTTCAGGACGGCCCCGCGCTTCCTCCGTCTTGAGGAGGGCTACCGTCGCATATGGCGCGAAGGGGACGAGGTTTCCGTGGGCGCGGCCGTGAGCGTCCGCGACTTCTTCGCTTCGGATCTGCTCCGCGAGGCCGTACCGGGCATAGAGGCCTTCGAGACGCGCTTCGCGAGCACCCTCGTGCGGAACCGCGCGACGGTGGGCGGCAACGTAGCCAACGCCTCGCCCATCGCCGACCTTACGCCCATCCTCCTCGCCCTCGGCGCCCGACTCGTCATCGAGGGACAGAAGGGCCGGCGCGAGACCTCATTGGAAGGCTTTTTCACCGGCTATCGGCGCATCGACCTCCGCGAGGGTGAAATCATCGCCGCCTTCGTCGTTCCGCGGCTCGGGCCTCAAGGCTTCTTCAACTTCGAAAAACTATCGAAACGCGACAACCTCGACATCGCCACGGTGAACACGGCCCTTTCCCTCCGCCTCTCCGCCGACCGCAGCAGCATCCTCGAGGCCCGCCTATCGGCGGGAGGGGTCGCGCCCATCCCCCTCATGCTTGGGGCCACCGCGGCCTTCCTCCGGGACAGGCCGATCAGGATCGAGACTGCCCTCGAGGCCTCGAAAATCGCCTCGGGCGAGGTAAAACCGATCGACGACGTGCGCGGCTCGGCGAGCTACCGAAGCGAGGGTCTCGAACGCCTCGTCCTCGCCCACTTCGTCGCCCTGAGGCCCGAGCTCGCGGAGGGCCTCTCGGTGGCGCTCGCGGCATCGATCCGTCGCGGTGGGGCCGACGCGGCCGCGCGCGGTGGGGCCGACGCGGCCGCGCGCGGCGCGGCGGGAGGACAGCGATGAGCGATCGTGTCGACGCCGTCGGGCATCTCCGCGGGGAGACCAGCTATATCGACGACATACCCGAGCCCCGGGGACTCCTCTTTGCGGCGCTCCGGCTCTCCGAAACGCCGCGAGGGAGGATCCTCGGCCTGGACCGCTCCAAGGCCCTTGCCCTCCATCCCTCCGTCGTCGTCGTGACCGCGGCCGACATTCCCGGCGAAAACCAGATTGGTTCGACCCTGCCCGACGAGACCCTCCTCCCCGATCCGGAATGGGACTATCGCGGCCAGCCCCTCGCGCTCTGCCTCGCGGCGACGAGGGAACTCGCCCGCGAGGCCGTGAAACTCATCATAATTGAAAGCGAAAATCTGGAAGCGGTGCTGGACGAGCGCGTGGCCGCCGCGCGGGGCGATTTCATTCTCGGGCCGAGGACCCAGCGCTCCGGCGCCTTCGTGGAGGGCGACGAGGCGGGAAGGGCCGTCTTCGCCGAGACCCTCGCCGGAGGCGGGGTCGTGGTCGAGGGCAGGGTCGTCTCCGGCGGCCAGGAGCATGTCTACCTCGAGACCCAGGGCGCCTTCGCCGAGAGACGGGAGGGCGACAGGATGGTCGTGGTCTCCTCGACCCAGGGCGTCTCGGTGACCCAGCGCGCCATCGCGAGGATACTCGGCCTTCCCCAGCATCGCGTCGAGGTCGAGGCGCGAAAGCTCGGCGGCGGCTTCGGCGGCAAGGAAGACCAGGCGACCCCCTGGGCCTGTCTCGTCGCCCTCGGTTCCTGGGTGACGAGGAGGCCCGTCAAGCTCGTCCTCGACCGCGCCACGGACATGAGGGCCACGGGCAAGCGCCATCCCTACTCGAGCGACTTCCGCCTCGCCGCGAAGGCCGACGGGAGCATCACGGCCTTCGAGGTCGATTTCTTCCAGAACGCCGGGGCAACCTGCGATCTTTCCCCCGCCATCATGTCGCGCAGCCTCTTCCACGCCGCCGGGGCCTATCGCATCCCGAACCTCCGCGCGACGGGGCGGATGTGCCGCACCAACCTCCCCTCCTTCACCGCCTTCCGCGGCTTTGGCGCGCCCCAGGCCTTCTTCGTGATCGAATCGGCCATCGAGGCCCTCGCGGCCCGTCTCGGCGCCGACCCCCTCGAGCTTCGCAGGAAGAACCTCCTCCGCGAGGGCGACCTGACCCACTACGGCATGCCCCTCAAGGGGGTCAGGGCGGCCGAGTCCCTCGACCGCCTCCTCGACAAGGTCGGCTGGAAGGCTCTCCGCGCCGACATCGACACCTGGAACGCCGCGCAGCCGCTCGAGAAGCGTGGCGTGGCGATAATACCCAATTGTTTCGGCATTTCCTTCACCAAGCTCCCTATGAACCGCGGCGGGGCCCTCGTCCACGTGTATATCGACGGCTCGGTTCTCGTCTCCACGGGGGCCGTGGAGATGGGCCAGCAGGTTAGCCGCAAGATCGCCCGCGTCGCCGCGCGGAGCCTGGGCGTCCCCCTCGAGCTGGTCCGCGTCGAACGCACGAGCAGTCTGACGGTCGCGAACACCGTGCCGACGGCGGCGAGCACGGGGAGCGATCTCAACGGGGCCGCCGCCCGCGTGGCCTGTCTCGAGATACGGGAGCGCCTCCTCGCCAAGGCCGCCGAGATGCTCGGCGTCGACAAGGCCGGCATCGACATCGTCGAAGGCCGGGTGACCCAGGGAGGAAGGCCGACGGAGCTCGACTGGCGGGCGCTCGTCGCCGCGGCCGACGAGGTCCGCATCGACCTTTCGGCCCATGGTTTCTATGCCACCCCCGGCCTCTTCTACGACTCGGTGGCCGAGAAGGGGAGCCCCTTCGCCTACCATGTCTACGGGGCGGCCCTCGTCGAGGCGAGGCTCGACGCACTGCGGGGCACCGCGAGGGTAACCCGCGTCGCGATCGTGCATGACGCCGGCGCGGGCCTCGATCCCCTCGTCGACCAGGGCCAGATCGAAGGGGCCTTGGCCCAGGGTCTGGGCTGGTCCCTCCTCGAGGAGCTCAAATTCGGGGCCGACGGCCGACTCCTCTCCGACGCCCTCGCCACCTACAAGCTCCCCGAGGTCCGCTTTCTCGACTTCGATCCGGACATCGAGTTCCTCCCCGACCGGCCCAACGAAGGCGCCGTTCTGGGCTCCAAGGCGGTGGGAGAGCCTCCCCTGATCTACGGCATCGCCGCTTACTTCGCCGTCCTCGACGCCCTCCGCGCGGCGGTCGGCCATCCCCTCCTTTACTGGGACCTTCCCCTGGTTCCCGAGAAGATCCTCGGCCTCCTTTCGGGCCGCCTGGGCTCGGAGGAGGACGGGGCGGCGTCCTTGGGGCAGGCCGGGCGCGCCGATAGGTCGACCCCCTCGGAGGGAGGGAGATGATCCTGAGAAGGGGCCTCGTCGCCCTGCCGGGAGAGACCGGCCTCCTTCGCCGGGATATCCGAGTCGCCGGCGAAAGGATAGCCGCAATTGGTATCGATCTTGCCGCCGAGGGAAGTCCCGAACTCGAGCTTGCGGGCCTAGAGGTCTTTCCGGCCGCCATCGATCCCCACGTCCACTTCGACGATCCCGGCTTCACCCATCGCGAGGACTTTTTCCACGGCACCATGGAGGCGGCCCGGGGCGGCGTGGGCACCGTCATCGACATGCCCTGCACCTCACTCCCCCCCGTCACGACGCGGAGCGCCCTCGAGAACAAGCTCGCCGTGGTGGGGCCGAAGGCCATCGTCGATTTCGCCTTTTACGGCGGCGTCTCCGGCCATCTGGTGGAGGAGGCCCTGTCGGGAGCCATGGCCGAACTCGCCGACTTCGTCGTCGGCTACAAGTGCTACTTCATCTCGGGCATGGACAGCTTCACCGCCGTCGACCACGACCAGTTTCCCCGTGTCCTCGCGGAGGCGGCGCGGCTCGGAAGGCCCCTCCTCCTCCACGCCGAGGATCCCGGCTGCGTGAAGGGGGCGACAGAACGCCTCGCCGCCACGCGTGCCGCCGAGGGCAGGACCCCGCGTTGGAGCGACTACACGGGGGCGAGGAGCCGGGACGCGGAACTCGTGGCGGCCGTCTCCGCCATAGCCCTCGCGCGGTGGCATCCCGAAACTCTCCATATCGTCCATGTCGGCACCGCCGAGGTCGCGACCGAAGTCGCGCGGTCGGGAGCCAGCTGCGAAACCTGCGCCCACTATCTCGCCTTCACCGAGGCGGACTTCGAGCGCCTCGGGTCGGCCCTCAAGACGGCCCCGCCCGTCAAGACCGGGGAGGATCGCGAGGCCCTCTGGCGACAGCTCGCCGACGGCAGGATCTCCTTCCTCGCGAGCGACCACGCACCGGCGCCGGACTACGAGAAGAACACCGGCGATCCTTTGAGCGCCTATGGGGGCATACCCGGCGTCGGCACGGGCTTCCCCTTCCTTCTCTCGGAGGGCTATTACGCCGGCAAGCTCGGCCTCGGTCGCTTCCTCGAGGCCAGCTCGGGGGCCGCCGCCCGCCGCTACGGCCTTGCCGCACGGAAGGCCTCGATCGAGGTCGGCAAGGACGCCGACTTCGCCATCGTCGATCCGAAGGCGACGACGACGATCGAAGGCGCGAGGCTCCTCTCGCTCGGTAGGATCACGCCCTTCGAGGGCATGCGCCTCAGAGGCAAGGTCGTCGAGACCTGGGTCCGTGGCCATCCCGTATTCACGGCGCGGGGACCGTCCTCGACGCCTCTTTCCGGCAAGACCGACGATAGCGGGACCATCCTCGCCGCGCCGGGCTACGGCAGCTTCCTCACCTGGGGGTATCGATGAGCAAAGTGATGGAGACGACGGGTCTCAAGGCCCTCCTCCTCCGCATAGCGGGCGAGTATCGGACAAAAGGTACTATCTATGAGATTCCCGAGGCGGCCTTCCGGGCCGCCCTGGAGCTCGAGGCCGTCTCGCCGGGCTTCGACTTCCTCGGCAAGCCCCTCGGCCTGCCCGTGGGGCCGGCCGCCGGGCCCCACTCCCAGATAGCGCCTAACCTCGTCGCCGCCTGGCTCTCCGGGGCCAGGGTCTTCGAGCTCAAGACCGTCCAGGAAAAGGACAGGCTCGACATCGAGAAACCCTGCATCCTCGCCCTCGACGAGGGCCACAACACCGAATGGTCGACCGAACTCTCCCTCGAGGAGGCCCGCGGCGAATACCTCCGGGCCTGGATGGCGATACAGCTTCTCGCCTCCCTCTGGTCGACGAGGCCGCGCGATCTCGCCTTCAACATCTCGGTGGGCTACACCCTCGAGGGCATCAAGGGCCGCAGGGTCGACGAGTTCATCGAGGGCATGCGAAGGCCCTCGGAGCTCGCGTCCTGGAGGGAGGATCTCGCCGATCTCGAGCGTTTCGTCGCCGGACCGGCCTTCGCCAAGGCCTTCGGGCGGGATTCGCGGAGCAGGGCGACCTCCCTCCTCGAGTCCTTCCCCGACTCGCCGCTTCACTCGGTCACCCTTTCGACCATGCACGGCTGCCCGCCGGCGGAGATCGAGTCGATCGGCCGCTATCTGATCGAGGAGAAGGGACTCGACAGCTTCGTAAAGCTCAACCCCACCCTCCTCGGTTTCGACGAAGCGCGAAGGATACTCGACACCACAGGTTGGCGATCCGTTTCGATCAAGCGCGATACCTTCGAGCACGATCTCCAGTTCCCCGAGGCCCTCGCCCTCGTCCGAGGCCTCGAAACGAGGGCCAAGGCGAAGGGACGGCGTTTCGGCGTCAAGCTCTCCAACACCCTCGCCAACGAGAACGACGCCAAGCGCCTGCCCGGCGCCGAGCGCTACATGTCGGGTAGGGCCCTCTTCCCCCTGACCTCGCGCCTCGCCTTCCGCCTCGCCGAGGCCCTCCCCGAGTTCTCCGGACCCTTCTCCTATTGCGGCGGCGTCTCCGCCTTCAACGCACGGGACCTCATTTCCTCCGGCCTCGGTCCCCTCACGGTCGCCACCGACCTCCTCAAGCCGGGCGGCTACCAGAGACTTGGCGACATCGCCAAGGGCGCCGTCTCCGCCCTCTCCGACGAGAACAGGTCAAGAAGACCCGACGCGGCGAAACTTCGACTCCTCTCCGAGGCGGCCCTCACGAGGCCCGAATATCACGGCGAATGGAAGAAGGGCGAGGCCAAGATCGCCCGCAAGTTGCCCATGTTCGACTGCTTCGCTGCCCCCTGCGTCGAGGCCTGCCCGGTGAAGCAGAAGGTCCCCGAGTACATCGCCCTTTCCGCGGAGGGGCGGGACGCCGAGGCCCTCGCTACGATCCTCGCCGACAATCCCCTGCCCTGCGTCACGGGAACCCTCTGCGACCATGTCTGCCAGGAGGCCTGCTCGAGGAACGACTACGAGGGGACGGTGAGGATCAGGGACGTCAAGCTCCACGTCGCCAATGCGGCGAACATACAAGTTACTACGATTTCACCCAACCCGAACCACCCCAAGGTCGCCGTCGTCGGAGCGGGACCGGCCGGTCTCGCAGCGGCCTGGCAGCTCGCGGGTGCCGGCGTCCCGGTCGCCGTCTTCGACGCGGGCGCCGAGGCGGGGGGCGTCGTCGCCGACGTCGTGCCCTCCTTCAGGATACCCGCATCCGCGCGAAGGGCGGACATCGAGCGGATCGAGGCCCTCGGCGTCGAGTTCCGCTTCGGCAGCCGCATCGATTCCCTCGAGGCCCTCGAGACGATGGGCTTTTCGCGCTTCATTATCTGCGCCGGCGCCCCCGTCGCCCGCAAGCTCAGGCTGGAGGGAGGGGCCGGCCCCGCCGGGGGAAGCCCCCGCGTCGTCGACGCCCTCGAATTCCTCGCGGGGACATCCAAGGACGACGGTGTCTTCGCCGGCCTCCGCCACATCATCGTCGCTGGCGGCGGCAATACGGCCATGGACGCCCTGCGCCGGGCCTCGCGCATGAAGGGCCTCGAGTCTCTCAAGCTCTCCTATCGCCGCTCGCGTTCGGACATGCCCGCCGAAAGGGAGGAAGTCGAACTCGCGCTCAACGAGGCCGCCGCCGTCCATGGGAGCGCGGAGGGGACCAGGAGCGGCAAGGCAGGCGGGGTCGAAGCCGCCGTCCTCCTCGAATGGAGCCAACCCCTGGCCCTCGAAAAAGGCCGCCTCGTCCTCGGCCTGATGAAACCGGGCGAGCCCGATGCCTCGGGCAGGCCCTCGCCCCAGCCCAGCGGCGAACGTTTCTCCGAGGCCTGCGACCTCCTCGTCGTCGCCGTGGGCGAGATACCCGATCCCGTCTTCCTCGCCCGATTGGGCATTGCCGTCGGGAAGGAGGGGAGGCCCCTGGCCGCCGAGGACGGCCGGGTCGTCCTGACCGCCGAAGGCGAGTCGAAGGGCGGCACCCGGCGCGTCTATGTCGCCGGCGACATCAGACGGGGCCCCGCATCGATCATCCAGGCAGAGGCCGACGGCAGAGCCTCCGCCCTCGCGATAATGGAGGAAGCAGGCATCCCGCACCGGACGACGCGTTATGCGCCTTCGGTCGGCCGCGAGGAGATCCGCGCGGACAGGGGTTCCATCCTCGTCCCGAGCGACTTCGCTTCGGCGGATTTCGCCGGGAGGGAAGCCGACCGCTGCCTCTCCTGCGACTCCTGGTGCGGGCGCTGCGTGGAAGTCTGTCCCAATCGAGCCTATATCGCCGTACCCTCGGCCTCGGGCAGGGGCGGCGACCAGATACTCCAAGTCGACGCCCTGTGCAACGAATGCGGCAACTGCGGTTCTTTTTGCCCCTGGGAGGGCGAACCCTGGAGGGACAAGCCCGCCCTCTTCGCCGACGAGGCGGCGCTCTCGGCCTCGGCCAAGGCCGGCTTCGCCATCGCCGCCGACCGGTCCCTTTCCTACCGGATAGAGAGTGGCGCGTGGCCCTCGAGGCTCGCCTTCGACGCCTGGTACGCCTTCGCCGAAGACAGGCGGGGCGACGAGGGCAGGATGCTCGAACTCGCCAGGGCCGTCCTGAGGAACCAGGGCTGGCTCCTGCCCTCCCTCGCAGCCCCCCTCGCGGCGGAGGCGAAGCGATGACCATCTTCGAGAATGTACGCATTATCAATTTCAACCCGCCCTCCGTCTCCCCGCCGGCCGACGTCGCCGTCCCCGGACCCGGGGAGGCCGGGGCGGGCACGATAGCCGAAATCGGCCGGGGCCTCGCGGCGAAGCATGCCGGGGCCAGGCTGCTCAAGGGCGCCTGGCTCTCGCCCGGCCTCGTCTGCTCGCATACGCATCTGTATTCCGCCCTGGCCCGAGGTCTCACCGTGGCCATCGCGCCTTCCAAGGATTTCGCCCAGATCCTCAAAAACCTTTGGTGGCGCCTGGACCGGGCCATCGACCTCCCCATCCTCGAGGCGAGCGCCCTCGCGGGTCTCTCCGACGCGGCCTTGTGCGGCGTCACGAGCGTGGTCGACCACCACGCCGGACCCGAGGCCATCGACGGTTCCCTCTCGGTGATCAGAAAGGCCTACGAAGAGATAGGGCTCCGCGGCATCCTCTGCTACGAGACGAGCGATCGCAACGGGTTGGAGGGGGCGCGGGCAGGCATCAGGGAGAATCTCCGTTTCGCGAGGGAGATCGACGAGGCGCGGAAGGCCGCCGGCTCCGCGACCCCGGGTAGGATCCCCGCCGCCCCTCCCCTCGTCGACGCGATGATCGGGGCCCACGCGGGCTTCACCGTCGGGAACGAAACCCTCGAGGCCCTTTCCGACGCGTTGCGCGAAAGCGGCCGGGGTCTCCACATCCATCTCGCGGAGGATCGTTTCGACGCCGTCGATTCGCGCCATCGCTTCGACGCCGACCCCGTCGAGCGCTTCGACCGCGCCGGCTGCCTGGGCCCCCGGACCCTGATCGGCCACGGGCTCTGGCTCAGCGAGTCCGAGGTCGAGCTCATGAACGCGCGCGGCTGCTACCTCGCGCACAACGCCCGCAGCAACATGAACAACGCCGTCGGCTACAACGGCCTTCTCCACCGCCACGAGAGGGTGGTCCTCGGTACGGACGGCATGGGCGCCGACATGCTCGAGGAATTCAAGTTCGCGGTCTTCCGCCATCGGGAGAGCGGCGGGCCCTGGTGGCCGCCGGAGTTTCTGGCCGCCCTCGACAGGGGGAACCGGATTATCGAGACATATTTCGGCGGGAACCACGGGAAGGTCGAGGCCGGAGCCGCGGCCGATCTCGTCCTCTGGGACTACGAGGCGCCGACTCCTTTGGAAGGGGACAATATCGCGGGCCATATGGCCTTCGGCCTTTCCTCGAGGTCGGTCAGGTCGGTCATGGTCGGAGGGAAATTCGTCGTCGAGGAGGGTAAGCCCCTCTTCGATGGAGAAGGCATCGCCGCGAAGGCAAGGTCGGAGGCCGCGAGGCTCTGGAAACGCATGGAGGAAAGGACGTGAAAATGGATACGAAGAGGATTCTCGCCGAGGCGAAGACGCGTCGCGACGCGACCGCGAAGTACCTGAGCGACATGATCAAGGTGCCCGGTTTCAGCTGCACGGAGAAGGACAGGATCGCGGTGATCCGCAGGCTCTGCGAAGAAGCGGGCATGGAGGACATCCACGTCGACGGCCTCGGTTCCCTCCTCGGCCGCGTCGGAAACGGGCCGAAAAAACTCGTCATCGACGCCCACATCGATACGGTCGGCGTCGGCGACCCCGCGCGTTGGAAGAAGCCCCCGCATTCCGGCGACATCGAGGGCGGCCTCGTCCACGGCCGCGGCGCCTCCGACCAATTGGGAGGGGCTGCCTCCATGATCGCCGCCGCCTCCATCCTCAAGACCCTCGGCTACGCCGGCGATTACACGGTCTGGTTCGCATTCACCGTCATCGAGGAGGACTGCGACGGCCTCTGCTGGAAGCACCTCATCGAGGAGGAAAAATTCGTCCCCGACCTCTTCGTCTCCACCGAACCGACGAGCTGCAGGCTCTACCGCGGCCACCGCGGACGCATGGAGATCCAGATCGACATCCGCGGCCTCTCCGCCCACGGCTCGGCGCCCGAGCGCGGCGTCAGCGCCGCCTATCGCGCCTCCCGCGCCGCCCTCGCCCTCGAAAAGCTCAACACCGAGCTGAAGCCCGACGACGACGGCTTCCTCGGCAAGGGCACCATCGTCGTGTCGCAGATGAAGGTCCAGGGTCCTTCGCAGTGCGCCGTGCCCGACCAGGCCATGCTCTATTGCGACCGCCGCCTCACCTGGGGCGAGACCGACAAGCTCGCCATCTCCCAGGTCGAGAAGGCCCTGCGCGGGGCCGGCGTCGAGGAATTCACGGTCAAGATGCCCGAGTACCGGCAAGCGGCCTACACCGGCAAGGTCTTCCCCCAGGAACTCTACTTCCCGACCTGGAAGACGCCGGCCGACCACCATCTCGTCCGCTCCGGCGTCGAGGCCTACAAGGGCCTCTACGGCGATGAGCCCATCGTGGACAAATGGACCTTCTCCACGAACGCCGTCGCCGTCGCGGGTCGCCACGGCATCCCCTGCATCGGTTTCGGCCCCGGCGACGAGGCCCAGGCCCACGCGCCCAACGAGATCAACCGCATCGACGATCTCGAGAAGTGCGCCGCCTTCTACGCGGCCCTCCCCTGGGCACTGGAGGCGACCAGGTGACATCCTCCGGAGAGCGGATCTCCGCTGGCCGGTCGTCGACGGAGCGCTCGAGCGCCTCGGCGTTGCGCTGGCATTATCGCTGTCCCGGCTGCGGGGCGAGCTACGCGATCGAACCGGGACGCTATCTCTGCGGTCCCTGCTCGTCGCATAACGCGCCGGGAAAGCCGCTCGACGGGGTGCTCGAGTGCGTCTTCGAGGGAAGACCCGATCGGGGGAGCATTCCGCTTCCCGTCGAGCACAGGCATTTCCCCCGCGTGCCCGTGGGTAGGACGCCCCTCTGGGAACCGGTGAGACTCAGGGCCGAACTCGGTTTCCCCGGCCTCTTCATCAAAGATGACACGCGAGAACCCTCGGGATCCTTCAAGGACAGGGCGAGCTTCCTCGTGGCCGCCTTCGCCCGAGAGCACGGCATCGGCGAAATCGCCCTCGCTTCGACGGGCAACGCCGCCTCGAGCATGGCCTGCATAGGGGCGGCGGCGGGCATCAAGGTCAAGGTCTTCCTACCGAAGAGCGCCCCCGTCGCCAAGCGCATCCAGGTGCTCCAGTACGGCGCCGATCTCGTCGAGATCGACGGCAACTACGACCTCGCCTTCGACAGCTGCGTCGCTTATACCGAAAAGACCGGCGTCCTTTCGCGCAACACCGCCCTCAATCCCCTCACCATCGAGGGCAAGAAGACGGCCTCCTTCGAGATCGTCCACGCCCTCGAAAAGCTCGGGCAGGGCCATCCGGACCATGTCTTCGTGCCCACCGGCGACGGGGTCATCCTCGCGGGCATCTACCGCGGCTTCGAGAACCTCCTCGAAACCGGCGAGATCGCCGCCATGCCGACCGTCTGGGCCGTGCAGGCGGAGGGATCGAGCGCGATCGCAAGGGCCCTCGTCGGCGGCAGCCTCGAGCCGAGGCCCTCCACGACCTTGGCCGATTCCATCGCGGTAGACGCGCCGAGGAACGGCCCCCACGCGCTGTCCAAGCTCAGGAAACACGGTGGCCGCGCGATCACGGTGAGCGACGAGGAGATACTCGAGGCCCAGCTCCTCGCGTCGTCCAGAGTCGGCCTCTTCGCCGAACCCTCCTCCGCGGCCGCCCTCGCCGGTTTCGTGAAGGCCCGCGGCGAAATCGGCCGCGACGAGAAGGCCGTCGTCCTCATCACCGGATCCGGCCTCAAGGACATCCGCAACGCCGCGAGGGCCGTCGGGGTGCAGGCATGAGCCCGCGACACTCGGCGACCCATCCCGAATCCGCATCACCATTCCCAAGGAGTCTTACATGATCGATCTCAAGATAGACGAGAAGGCGCGCAGGCGGAACATCGAGCGCTGCAAGCGGGAAGGCATCGTGCTGCCGACCTATGCCCAGATGCGCGACCCGGCGAAGATCCCATCGTCGGTCAAGGCGGAGCTCAAGGGCATCGGACTCTGGGACGTCCACAGCCGCAACCTCTTCCGCGTCAACTGGCACAACGAGCCCTTGGAGAGAGGGGGCGGCTTCGGCGGCGTCAACTTCCTCGAGATCCCGAAAGCCATAACAGGTACGAGGGCGCGCATCGTGGGCCTCGTGGGCAAGTGGTTCCCCACCGGAGCGCACAAGGTGGGAGCCGCCCTATCATGCCTCCTTCCCGAGCTCGTCACCGGCCGCTTCGACCCCACGACCAAGAAGGCCGTCTGGCCGAGCACGGGCAACTACTGCAGGGGCGGCGCCTACATCTCCCGCCTCCTCTCCTGCCCCTCCGTGGCGATCCTGCCGGCCGGCATGTCGCGAGAGCGCTTCGATTGGCTCAAGACGATGGCGGAGGAGGTGATCGCAACTCCGGGCACCGAGTCCAACGTCAAGGAGATCTTCGACAAGTGCATCGAGATCGAGGCGACCAGGAAGGACGCGGTCATCTTCAACCAGTTCGACCAGTTGCCCAACCACCTCTGGCATTACGCCGTCACCGGCCCGGCGATGGAGGAGGCCTTCCGCGCGGTCGCCCGGCCCGGCGACCGCTTCGCCGGCGTCGTCCTCTCCTCGGGCTCCGCCGGAACCCTCGGCGCCGGCTCCTACATCCGCGACAACTTCCCCGGAGCGAAGGTCGGCGTCGCGGAGGCCCTCCAATGCCCCACTCTCCTCGAGAACGGTTTCGGCGAGCATCGCATCGAGGGCATCGGCGACAAGCACATACCCTGGATCCACAATCTCCGCGACACCGACGCGATCATCGCGGTCGACGACGAGGTCCCCGTGCGCATGATCCGCCTTCTCAACGAGAAGGCCGGCAGGGCCCGCCTCGCCGAGGAGGGCGTCGACCAGGCAACCCTCTCCAAGCTCGACTGGCTAGGCATCTCCGGCAACGGCAACCTTGCGGCCGCCATAAAGTTCGCCAAGCACTACGAGCTCGGCGAGGACGAGATCGTCTTCACCATGTTCACCGACTCGATGGCCCTCTACGGTTCCCGCATCGACGAGATGGCGGCCGAGCGCGGCGCCTACGGCCAGCGACAGGCCGACCGCGACATGGAGATGCTCTCGAACCTCCAGATCGACCACGTTCTCGAGCTCGACCAGGCCGGGAAGCGCCGCATCCATCAGCTCAAGTACTTCACCTGGATCGAGCAGCTCGGAAAGGACGTCGCCGAGCTCAGGGCCCAGTGGGACGACCATCGGGCCTATTGGGGCGGCCTTCGCGCCCAGGTCTCCGAGCTCGACTCGATGATCGCCGACTTCAACGCGGAGGCGACGAGGTGATACTGCTTAGGGGCTGCTTCCGGGTCCTATCCCACGAGGGCCCCGATGCCGAGGGCGTCGACGTCCTCATCGAAGGCAATCGCATAACGCGAATCGGCCGCGACCTCGCGCCGCCCGCGGGAGCCAGGATAGTCGACGCGCGCCGCCACGTGGTGGCACCCGGTCTCGTGAACACCCACCATCATTTCTACCAGACCCTCACGCGCAACCTCCCGGCCGTCCAAGACGCCAAGCTCTTCGACTGGCTCGTCAATCTCTACGAAGTCTGGAAGGGCATCGACGAGGAGGCGGTCCGGGTTTCGAGCCTCCTCGCGATGTCCGAGCTACTCAGGACGGGCTGTACGACGACCACCGACCACCACTATCTCTATCCGTCGGGCTTCGCCGAGGACCTCCCCGCCATACAGTTCGAGGCGGCCAGCGAGCTTGGCATCCGTTTCGCGCCGACGCGGGGCTCGATGTCCCGGTCGAAGAAGGACGGAGGCCTGCCGCCCGACTCCGTGGTCCAGGACGAGGAACTCATCCTCAGGCATTCCGAGGACACCATCGCGCGCTTCCACGACCCCTCGCCGGATTCCATGAGGCGGGTAGCCCTGGCCCCCTGCAGCCCCTTCTCCGTCTCCGAGTCCCTCATGAAGCGGTCGGCGGAGCTGGCGAGGAAACGCGGCGTCAGGCTGCATACCCATCTCGCCGAGACGGCGGACGAGAACGACTTCTGCGTCGAGGTCTACGGGAGGCGGCCCCTCAGGCTCATGGAGGATTGCGACTTCATCGGAAGCGATGTCTGGTACGCCCACGGCATTTTCTTCGACGATGCGGAGCTCGAGCTCCTCGCGAAGACGAAAACAGGCGTCGCCCACTGCCCCTCCTCGAACATGCGCCTGGGATCGGGCATCGCGAGGGTGCGCGAGATGATCGACAGGGGGGTCCCCGTCGGCCTTGCGGTGGACGGCTCCGCCTCCAACGACAGCTCCGACATGCTCGGCGAGGCCCGCCAGGCCCTCCTCCTCCAACGCGTCCGCTACGGTTCCGCCGGTCTCCGCGCGAAGGAGGCCTGGCGCATCGCCACCGAGGGCGGCGCCCGCATGCTCGGCTGGGACCAGGGCGGGCGCATCGCCGAGGGCGCCTTGGCCGACATCGCGATGTGGAGGGTCGACGGCCCTGCCTACGCCGGCTCGCTCTCGGACCCCGGCGCGGCCCTCCTCTTCTGCGGCTACGATCACAGGGCCGACATGGTCATCGCCAACGGCAAGATCGTCGTCGAGGGGGGAAGGGTCCTCGGCGTCGACGAGGAAAGGCTGGCCGAGGCGGCCAACCTCGTCTCGAAGACCCTCCTCGAAAAGGCTGGACTCCTATGACACTCGCCTACCACAGACCCCGCGACGCCGCCGAGGCACTGGCCCTCTTAGCCGCCACCGAGGGCCGGGGTTCGGACCGGCCCTCGGCGATGAGGCTGCCCCTCGCCGGCGGCACGCAGCTTAATTCCGCCGAATCGCGCAACCTTGATTTCGAAGCAGTCGACCTCTCAGCCCTCCTCCCTCGGGGCGTCTCGCGTTCGGAAGGGGGCATCGCGATAGGCGCCGGCACGAGCTTCCAGGAACTGGTCGATTCGCCGGAGACGCCTTCCGCGCTCAGGGCTGCGGCCGCGGGCATGAGGGATCGCAATATCCGCAATCGCGCCACCATCGGCGGCAACCTCGGGGCGGACAAGGCCTGTTCGAGCCTCGTGCCCGTGCTCCTCGCCTTCGATGCCGACCTCCTTCTCCTCGATGGCCGCCGCCTCAGCCTCGAAAAATGGCTCGACTTGCCCCCGGGGCCGGCGGGGAGAAACGTGATAACATCCCTGAATATCGCAATTGACAACAAGATCCGCGTCGCCTACGCGCGTTGGTCGCGGGTGGCCGCCGACCTCGCCATCCTCGGCGCCGCCGCCGCCTATAGAATCGAAGGCGACCGTATCCGCGGCCTCCGCCTCGTCCTCGGCGGCGTGTCCGCCCACGCCCGCCGCCATGGCACCCTCGAGGCGGCCTTCGAGGGCTCCCCCCTCCCGCCCCGCGCCGACATCGAAGCCCTCGTCTCCGGCTTGGACGGCCACGGCAGGCCCTTCGTGTCGCCGAGGGACGACGCGCGAGGGAGCGCCGTCTTCAAGCGCTCGCGCATTTCGAGCCTGGTCGCCGAGGTCCTCCTCGGGGCCCTGGCCGCCGACGGCACGCAATCCACGGAGGCCCGCCGATGACAGTTTCCTTCACCCTCAACGGCAGGGCCCGGCGCTGGGACTGCGAGCCGGGCACGAGCCTCCGCGACCTCCTGCGATCCAAGGGCCTCGTCTCGCTGCGGAACGGCTGCGACGGCGAGGGCTCCTGCGGCCTCTGCGCCGTCATCATGGACGGAGTCCTGGTCAATTCCTGCATGATCCTGGCGGCCCAGGCCGAAGGCAAGGTCATACTCGCCGTGGAGCCCGGAGTCGAGGACCATCTCCTCGGCATCGCCCAACAGGCCCTCATCGACGCCCACTGCGTCCAGTGCGGCTATTGCACTCCCGCCGTCTCCCTGGCCCTGCGCGAACTTCTCGCCCGCTCTCCGGAGCCCTCGGACGAGGAGGTGCGCGACGCCCTTTCCGGAACGCTCTGCCGCTGCACCGGCTACGAGCAGTTCCTCGACGCCGCCCGTCTGGCATCCAGGCGCCTTCGCGAACCGTCCGCCCTCGCGATCGAGGGGCAGAGCTTCCGCCCCGACCTCCGCCACATCGGCAAGGATCGGGAGAAGGTCGACGCCCGCGCCCTCTCCCGGGGCGAGCGCGCCTATGTCGAAGACCGCGTCGCTCCCGATTCTCTCCACCTCAAGGTCCTCGGGAGCCCCCACGCCCACGCCTTCGTCAAGTCCGTGGACACGACCGCCGCCATGGCCATGCCGGGCGTCGTCGCGGTGATCCACACCTTCAACTGTCCCGACAAAGTCTACACGACGGCCGGTCAAGGCTTTCCCGAGCCCTCGCCCCACGATCAACGCATGTTCTCACGCAAGGTCCGCTTCGTGGGCGACCGCGTGGCCGCCGTCCTCGCGGAGTCGCCGGCGGAGGCCCAGGCGGCCCTCGCCGCGATCAAGGTCGAGTACGAAGTCCTCGAGCCCGTCCTGTCCATCGCCGCGGCCAAGGCGGCCGGGGCCCCGGTCATCCACTCGGGCGAGGTCCATTACGTCGCCGGCGAAGCGCCCCAAGGCTCCCACACCAAGGGCGACGGGCGCGACGACTCGATCACCTATCAATTCCCCATCGGAGCCGATCCCTGGCGAAACCTCGCCGCGAGCGCCCACGGAGGCATCGGCGACGTCGAGACCGGCTTGGCCGAGGCCGATGTCGTAATTGAAAGGACCTATCGCGGCAATCGCGTCCAGTCCAGCCCCCTCGAGCCCCACGTCGTCTACGCGAGGGTCGAGGCGGGCCGCCTCGTCCTCCATGCCTCCACCCAGGTTTCCTGGCACGTCAGACGCATCGTCTCCCGCGTCATCGGCATCCCGGAAAACAAGGTCCGCGTCGTGAAGGAAAGGGTCGGGGGAGGCTTCGGCGCAAAGCAGGACATCGTCGTCGAGGACATAGCCGGGTGGCTCGCCTGGACCACGGGCAGGCCGGTGTTCTTCCGCTATACGAGGGAGGAGGAATTCTACGCCTCGCGCACGCGACACGCGATGGACATAAGGGTGAAGATGGGCGCCAAGCGCGACGGTAGACTCACCGCGATCGACATGAGTGTCGATGCCGACACCGGCGCCTACGGCCAGCATTGCCTCACCGTCCCCATGAACGCGGTCTCCAAGAGCTTGCCCCTCCTCATCTGCCCGAACGCCCGCTTCAAGGTCGAGTCCTGGTACACCAACCTTCCCGTCGCCGGCGCCTACCAGGGCTACGGTGCGCCCAAGGGTTCCTTCGCCATACAGGCCTGCCTCGCCGAACTCGCCGAAGAGCTCGGCATCGACCAGGTGGAGATGATCGAGAAGAACCGCGTGCGATCGGGCACGCGCATCGAGATACTCAAGTCCCTCGGCGAAGGTCGCGAGGGGGCGCCCGTCGATCTCGGGGAATGCGGTCTCGGCGAGATGCTCGACCGCGGCAAGAAAGCGATGGCCGCCTGGCAAACGGCGGCCGAAGCCCTGCCCATGCCCGCGGCGGCAGCCAATGAGCCTGCCGCCTCCGACGGGGACTGGAAGGTCGGCCGGGGCGGAGTGATAGTGCAGCAGGGTTCGGGCCTCCCCGGCCTCGACGCCGCCAACGCCGAGATCCGCCTCCTCTCCGACGGCACCCTCCTCCTCCTCTCCGGCGGCGCTGACCTCGGCACCGGGCTCGATACCGTGACCGCCAAGGCGGCCGCCGAGACGATGGGCCTCGACATGGAAGACGTCACCGTCGTCTCCGGCGACACGGATCTCACCCCCTTCGATAAGGGGGCCTACGCCTCATCCGGGACCTTCTTCTCGGGAAACGCCGCCCTCAAGGCCGCGGAGGACCTCCGTTCCAAGGTGCTGGCGGCCGCCGCAGAGATGCTCGACGAACCCGCCGAGGGCATTCGCATCGCTCATCGCGGCCGCGTCGTCGGCACAAAGGGCGAATTGAAGTTGGGCGACATAGCCCACCGCGCGGGGGAAGGCGAGGGCTTCGGCGAGCTCGTCGGTTTCGGCAGCTTCAAGACCCTCCACGCCGCCTTCCCCTACGGGGCCCACTTCGCCGAGGTCCGGGTCAACACCCGAACCGGGGAAGTCAGGCTCGAGCGCTTCCACGTCTACCAGGATTGCGGTACCCCCATCAATCCCGCCCTCGCGAAGGGCCAGATCTTCGGCGGGGTCCTCAAGGCCGTTGGCCATTCCCTCTATGAGGAGCTCCTCTTCGACGACGAGGGCCGCTGCCTCAATCCACGCTTCCTCGACTACAAAATTCCATCTATCTATGAGGTTCCCCGGGACTTCGTGGTCGAGCTGGTTCCCGTCGAGGACGAGGTCGGCCCCTTCGGGGCCAAGAGCGTCTCCGAGATCTCGCTCAACGGGGCGGCGCCGGCGATTTCCATCGCGATCCACGAGGCCACGGGGGTTTGGCTGCGCGAATGGCCTTTCACGCCGGAAAGGATACTTCGCGCCATGGGCAAGCTGCCTGGCGCGGGCGCCATGGGTAAACTGCCTGGCGCGGAAAAGTCGTAATTAATCGGAGCGCCTGCGTGGCGCCATCATCGCCCCTTCGCGGGCGCAATTCCGCCCGAAAATGGGCGCGCCCACGATCGGGCGGAACGATACGGAGGACATATGGACACGAAGCACATCTGGAGACTAGTCGACGAGCTCCGCTCGAAGAAGATCGACATGAAGGGGAAGGACTTCCTTTTGACCTGGGAAAAGAGCCGCGACGAGATCGACGCCACCTTCCTCGTCGCCGACATCCTCCGCGCCATGCGCATGGCCAACATTTCGCCGAAGATATGGGACTCGGGGATCGCCGTCTCCAACTTCCGCGACAATTCCACCCGCACCCGCTTCTCCTACGCATCGGCCTGCGACCTCCTCGGTCTCTACGTCCAGGACCTCGACGAGGGCAAGAGCCAGATCGCCCATGGCGAGACGGTGCGCGAGACGGCGACGATGATCTCCTTCCTCACCGAGGCCATCGGCATCCGCGACGACATGTATCTCGGCGAGGGCGACAGCTATCAGCGCGAGGTCGGCAAGTCACTCGACGAGGCGGTCAAGGCGGGCGTCCTTCCCGACAGGCCCACGATCGTCAACCTCCAGTCCGACATCGATCACCCGACCCAATCGATGGCCGACTTCCTCCACCTCGCCCAGCACTTCGGCGGCATCGACAAGCTCAAGGGCAAGAAGATCGCCATGAGCTGGGCCTATTCCCCCAGCTATGGAAAGCCGCTTTCGGTTCCCCAGGGCATCATCGGGCTGGCCAGCCGCTTCGGCATGGATATCACCCTCGCCCATCCCGAAGGCTACGACCTCATTCCCGAGGTCGTCGAGCTCTCAAAGAAGCAGGCCGCGGCCTCGGGCGGCTCCTTCAAGCACGTCCATTCGATGGAGGCGGCCTTCGAAGGGGCCGACATCGTCTATCCAAAGAGCTGGGCTCCCTACGACGTGATGCAGAAGCGCGTGCCCCTTCTCAAGGCGGGCGACCAGGCCGGCCTCAAGGAGCTCGAGAAGAGCGCCCTCGCGAACAACGCGAGGTTCAAGGACTGGGAATGCGACGAGGGGAAGATGAAGGTCACCGCGGCGGGCAAGGCCCTCTATATGCATTGTCTCCCCGCCGACATCACCGACGTATCCTGCAAGGCGGGAGAGGTCGCGGCCTCCGTCTTCGAGCGCTATCGCGACGACACCTATCGCGAAGCCGGCTACAAGCCCTATATAATCGCGGCCATGATCCTTCTCGGGAAGAAGAAGGATCCGGTCGCGGCCCTCTCGCGCCTCATCGAGCGGGAGCACGTCCGCGTCGTCGATTGAAAGGGAGAACCAGGATGAAAGAATTGCTGACAGCCATCGCCGCCTACAACAAAGGCGCCAACGCCGCCCTCTCGGCGATACTCGTGGCCCAGCCCGAATCGCTGCTCCGAGAGGACCAGGGTTCATTCTACAAGAGCGTCTTCGGCACCTTCGAGCACCTCGTCGCCTCCGAGGTCAGCCTGCTCAAGCGTTATGCGACCTATGTTCCTGGTTCCTCGCTCGGGGCGAAAAAACTCGTCGTCGACGATATCGAAGACACCAAGAGCCGCATCGCCAAGGGTGTCAAGGAAGCCGCCGCCGTAGCCGCCGAGGCCGACGCGCTTCTCCTCGCCTTCGTCGGCGAGGTGGACGAGGCCCAGCTCGCCGCACGCGTGAAGTACAAGACCTACAAGGGCGAGGAGATCGAGCGTTATTTCTGGAGCCTGCTTTTCCACATCTTCAACCACGGGACCCACCACCGCGGCGAGATCTCGGCCCTCCTCGACCGCGTCGGCGTCAAGAACGACTATTCCGGTTTCAATAACTATACGAGCTAGTCGATACGAGAAAAAGCGAGGATCTCGCGGCCTGCCTCCCCCACGGTGTTCAGGCCCGCGAGGCCCATCGCCACTTCCATCTCCGCCTTCATCGTCGCGAGGATCGTCCCGACGCCCGCCTCGCCTCCGACCGCCAGGGCCCAGGCCCAGGGCCTACCGATGAGACAGGCCTGGGCGCCGAGGGCGAGGTACTTGAGGATGTCGGTCCCGCTCCGGACTCCTCCATCGGCGAGGATGACGAAGCCAGGAGGAGCGACCCCCGCCAGGGCCTCGGCGATGGCAGGCAGGGCGAGGGCCGTCGCCTGGGCCCCATCGAGCTGACGGCCCCCGTGGTTCGAGACCACGATGCCGTCGAGACCGCGTCTGGCGGCCTCCCTGGCGTCCTCCGGATCGAGGATGCCCTTGAGCAGGATCTTTCCCTTCCAATTGTCACGAACCCAATCCAGGTCGTCCCAGCTGACCGAGGGGTCGAACTGCGAATCGACCCAGGCCTTGAAGGCCGTGGGGTCAGTGGCTCCCGGTACCGCCTTCTCGAGATTCCCGAAGGTAAGGGGCTTCCCGAGGAGGCCGACATCGAAGGCCCATGATGGATGGCCGGCGTAATCGAGGAGCTTGCGGAATCTGCCGAGGGGCGAGAGCCTCCCTTCGAGACCATTACGCCAATCCCGGTAGCGCGCGCCTACCACCGGCAGATCCACGGTCAGCAGCAACACCGAGGCTCCGGCGGCCGCCGCCCGAGCGAGGAGTTCCGCCGCGTAGGCCCGGTCCCTCATGACATAAAGTTGGAACCACGGGGCCCGCGACGAGGCCCGCGCGACCTCTTCGACGCCGCAGATCGAGACGGTCGATTCGCAGAAGGGGACTCCGAAAGCCGCGGCCGCCCTGGCGGCCTGGACTTCGCCGCGGCGTCTGTAGACTCCGGCGAGGCCCACGGGCGCGAGGACGAGGGGGAGGGCGAGGTCCTCGCCGAACAGACGCGTCGCCGTGGAGCGCCTCGAGACGTCCCGGAGGACGCGTTGCCTGACACCGATAGCGGCAAGGGCCGCCTCGTTGGCCCTCATGGTCAGCTCCTCGCCCGCCCCGCCGTCGATGTAGTCGAAGAATTGGCGAGGCAGGCGGCGTCGAGCCAGCTCGCGCCAGTCGCGGACCGAGCCCGGCGCCAGCCCGAGAGGACGGTCCCTGCGGGAAAACTCCATATCTTCACCCCCTTGGGCGGCGCGGTCGGCCGTGGCGCAAGCATCCGGCGGCCGCCGAGCGCGACCTTCGCGCGACGAGGCCGCGTTCAGTACATGCGGGGCAGGGCGACGCCCTTGAGCTTGCGATAGAGCGAAAGTGCGTAGCTGTCGGTCATGCCCGCGGCATAGTCGGTGACCCGCCGCAGCGCATCGTAACGGCCGTCGCCTTCGCGCGGGGCGATGGCCGGGAGTATCTCCAGGATGGTGGCCGCGCGGACGCCCCGCGATGCCGAAGGCTCGAGTGCCACCGCGGTGAAGATGTCGAGGAGGCCGCCGAGGACCTCGAAGCCGGCGGCCTCGATCTCGAGCACCGGACGATCCTTGTAGATCCGGCTGGCGCTGAGTTCGCGCACCGCGTCGAGGGCCCCGGCACCCGGGATCTCGGAAACGAGGCTTCCGCCCCAGCTTCCCCTCCCCAATTCGTCGACATGGGCTCCGAAGGCCTCGGCGCATTGGAAGACGAGGCTGTTGATGGCCTTGGCCCGCCAGAAGGCCATGCGCTGGCTCTCGTCGCCGACCCTCGCCCTGCCGAGATCGGGCAGGCCCTCCGGGTCAGCACGCACGATGGTCTCGAGGAGGTCCTCCACCTCGGCGAGGCGGACTATGCGGAGGCGGACGGCGTCCTCCAGATCGATGATGAGGTAGCATATGTCGTCCGCGGCCTCGACGAGCCAGGCGAAGGGAAAACGGCTCATGGCGAAGCCGGGATCGGCCAGTCGCCGCGAACCGAAGCGCGACAGGAGGCCCTCGAGGGTGGCCGCCTCGCTCGAGAAGGCGCCGTACTTCTTCATGTCGCGGCGCGCCTCGTTCCCCGCTTCGAGCCAGCCCTCCACGAGGGCGGAACGCGGATATTTCGTGAAGGCGGCGATCGTGTTGGCGGTGAGGCGGAGGTCCGGCGAGATGCGCGAAATCACCCTGAGGCCCTGGGCGTTGCCTTCGAAGCGGCGGAACTCCTCGGCTTGAATCGGCGAAAGGCCCTCGAGGAGCTCGGGGCGGCCGCGGAAAAAGGCGGACATGGCGTCCTCCCCCGAATGTCCGAAGGGCGGATTGCCGATGTCGTGGGCCAGGCAGGCGGCGCGTACGAGGTCGCCGAGGAGACGCGACTCCTCGCTTCCCCAGAGGCCGGCAACCCCGTCCCCGGAACGCCGCTCGAGGACCCGCTCTCCGACGATGCTCCCGAGGGAGCGCCCGACGGCGCTCGTCTCGAGGCTGTGGGTCATCCGGTTGTGGACGAAGTAGCTCTCCGGTACCGGGAAGACCTGGGTCTTGTCGTTGAGCCTGCGGAAGGCGGTGGAGAAGATTATGCGATCCTGATCCCGCTCGAACTCGGACCGGCCACGCGTCTTCCTGTTGTCCGCGAAACGCGGAACGAGGAGACCCGCGAAGCCTCCGGCGGCTTCGGCGGCAACGGGCGGCGTGGCGGGACCCACCGTCTTCAGGAGGTCTTCGCCCAGCCGGCGGGGACCGGTCTGGAGATGATGCGCGGACCCGAGGTCTCCTCGGCGGATTCCTCGGCGAGGGCGAAGCCATAGTTCCTGTAGAAAGTGAGGGCCCTCTCGTTGCCCGAGGTGACCTTTGCGACGACTTGCCTGAAACCGCACTTCCCCGCCCAGGCGAATACCTTGTCCATGAGGGCGCGCGCGACGCCGGTGCCCCGGTGACCCGGGGCGACCCACACCTGGAGGAGTTCGGCCACATCCTCGCTCGTGCCGACCCGATAGAGGGCCGAGATCCCGATAGCCTCCTCGCCCTCGAAGGCGAGAAAGGTCGCGCGATCATTGCCCTCCGCGCTCGAGTCGGCCTGCTCGCGCCAGCTTTCCGGGCTGCGCGCGGAGACGGCCTCGTAGGTGGTCTCGAAGGCCGAGGGCGAATCGGCTATCGACAACAGGCGGAGCCTTCGGTAGAGATCGGCCTCGCCTTTTCTCAATCGTCGTATCGTTGTCATTGCGGATCGAGTTTCGCCCGCTTTCCCCTTCCTGTAAAGCCCGGCGAAATCGATTGCGGAGCGAGGGGACCGGCCCTCGCCCCTTCCTGGAGGTCGGCGTTCAGCCGAGCGCCGCCTCGTAGTCGGCCCGCGTGTCGATGTCCGCGAGGACGGCGGGATCACCCGTCTCCACGAGCTCCCATCGGCCCCGCATCAGGAAGTCGCGCAGCTTGTCTCCACGGTCCAGGCGGCTCATTCCGGCGATGAGGGCCCGGGGTATCAGGACGGGGTGGCCCGCCTTGGCCGCGCAGGCGGCGAAGAGGGTCGGCGGGCCTCCGGCCGAGAGGCCCTCCCTGCCACTGCTCCTCCCCTGCCCCTCCTCGAAGACCGCGATGAGGCGTCGGTAGAGACCCGATCCGACCTTCGGCATGTCGGCCGGGGTCACGAAGAAGGCCTCGCCTTCGGTTGCGCGGGCTCCCGCGAGCACGGAACCGAGCATACCCTCGCGCCATGCGGGGTTGTCGACGACTCGAATGGAGGGGCGACCGTCGAATAGGGCGTGGAGCTCCTCCCCCCTGAAACCGGCGACGAGGATCGCCTCCAGCCCGGCCTCGAGGACGGAGGAGAGGACGGTTTCGAGGATGGTCGAGGAGGCCCAGGAGAGGAGGGGTTTCCAGTCGCCCATCCGCGACGAGGCCCCCGCGGCGGGAATGACGCAGGACCTGACGATCATGTCGTCCGGGCGGAAGCTTCCGCACCTCCCGACCCGGATCGGGCTCTTTCCGCGGCGACAAAGGCGCGGAGCCGCCCGATCTCGGCCCTCGTGCGCGCGGGGGCCGGCCCCCCCGGAAGATCGCGGGCGGCGACGCAGGCCTCGGGCGAGAAACGCCGCCCTAGTTCCTCGGCGCCTATTTCGCCCAGGAGGGGATGGACAGCCGACAATTCCTCGCGACTCAGGCCGGAGACATCCTCGAGCCCCCTCGACCTGCAGGCCTCGACGAGGGTCTTGCCGAGGCCATAGGCCCTCCGGAAGGGAAGGCCCCGGGTCACGAGGAGCTCCGCGGCGTCGGTGGCCCAGGCAAAGCCGCCATAGGCCGCCTTGCGCATCGCCTCCGGTCTGGGCTCGAGGCCGCGGACGAGGGCCGCGAAGGCGCCGAGGCTTCCGATGGCCGAATCGTAGGCGTCGAAGACCGCCTCCTTGTCCTCCTGGAGGTCGCGGTCGTAGGCGAGGGGCAAAGCCTTCTGTATTGTGAGAAGATTGATCAGGTCGCCGAAGACGCGGCCGGCCTTCCCGCGGACGAGCTCGGCGGGATCGGGATTGCGTTTCTGCGGCATGATGCTCGAACCGGTCGAGATCGACGAGGAGAGACCTACGAAACCGTACTCCCCACCCGCCCAGAGACAGATCTCCTCGCCCCAGCGGGAGAGGTGGGTGGAGAGCATGGCGCAGTCGAAGACGAACTCCGTGGCGGCGTCGCGATCGCCCACCGTGTCGATCGAATTCCTCGTCGGCCGGGAAAAGCCCAGCTCCCGAGCCACCATGTCGCGGTCGAGGGGCAGGGAGGAACCGGCGAGGGCGCCCGCGCCGAGGGGGCACTCGTCGGCTCGCGCGTCGGCGTCGACAAAGCGACCGTGGTCGCGTTCGAGGGCGGCGGCCCAGGCGAGGAGATGGTGGGCGAAGGTGATCGGCTGGGCCCGCTGGAGATGGGTATAGCCCGGCATGATGCTGTCGTGATGCTCCGAGGCGAGGTCGAGCACCGCCTCGAGGGCCTCGAGGAGGCGGAGCCTGAGGGTCGCGTTGGCCGATCGCAGCCAGAGGCGGAGATCGAGGGCCACCTGGTCGTTGCGACTCCGACCGGCATGCACCGCGCGGCCGATGTCGCCGAGTCTCGCGGTGAGTTCGTTCTCCACGAAGCTGTGCACGTCCTCGGCCCCGGCATCGACGGGGAGCCTGCCCGCCTCGGCCTCGGCAAGGAGCTCGCCCAGGGTCCCGACCAGGGAATCGGAGACTGATCGCTCGAGTATGCCTGTGGCGCCGAGCATCCGCGCATGGGCGATGGAGCCTCTGATGTCCTCGACGAGGAGACGCGAGTCCACCGCGAGGGAGGAGAGGAAGGCCTCGACCCCCGCGTCGAGCCCGCCCGCGCCGCCCGAGCCGGCCCAAAGCCTGTTCTGCGTAGCCATCCCAACCTCCTTTAAAAAACGAGGGCCGCCCCTCGGGCGGCCCATTATACACCGAAGTCTCTTCGACCTCAGCGGCACGGAGGACGATCGAGCCGATCGATCGCCACGAGGCCTTCAATCGCCGGAGGCCCCATGGCCCGGCTCCTTGAGCCAGGAGGGCGGCCAGGCCCCGTCCATCGCGGCCTTGTGGTCGAGCATGGCCTGGTCGATTCCCGCGGCCCCGGCCGCAGCCTTCAGCCTCGCCCGCACCTTGGTGGGAAGACCGTGGAGGTTGATGAAACCCGCCGAGTCGGCGTGCGAATAGAGGGGCCCGGTGGTGAAGCTCGCGAGGGAGGCGGAGTAGAGGGAATTTGGCGATGCCGCGCCGGCCGCGGTGATCGATCCCTTCCAGAGCTTGAGCCTCACCGAGCCGGAGACGATGCTCTGGGTCGAGTCGAAGAAGGCCGAGAGGGCCTCGCGGAGGGGCGAGAACCACTGGCCCTCGTAGATGAGCTCGGCGAAGCGCTGCGCGTTGTGCGACTTCCACGAGAGGAGGTCGCGATCGAGACAGAGCTCCTCGAGCTTGTCGTGGGCGGCCATGATGAGGGTGCCGCCCGGGGTCTCGTAGACACCGCGGGACTTCATCCCGACGACGCGGTTCTCGACGAGGTCGAGGATGCCGACCCCGTGCCTGCCGGCGACGGCATTGAGGGCGTAGACGAGTTCGACGGGGCCCATGGCCTTGCCGTTCACGGCCACCGGCACGCCCTTTTCGAAGCCGATGACGACGTATTCAGGCTGGTCGGGAGCCTCGGAGGGAGGTACGGACATCTTCAGCATGCCCTTGAGCTTCGGTTCGTTGCAGGGATCCTCGAGATCGAGGCCCTCGTGGCTCACGTGCCAGAGGTTGTCGTCGCGGCTGTAGGAATCGGATTTCTTGGCGGGCAGGGGGATGCCACGGGCCTCGAGATAGGCGATCTCGTCGTCGCGGCTCTGGAGTTCCCAGCTGCGCCAGGGGGCGATGACCGGCAGCTCGGGCGCGAAGGCTTTTACGCCCAGCTCGAAGCGGACCTGGTCGTTGCCCTTGCCGGTGCAGCCATGGGCATAGGCGTCGGCCTTTTCGGCGATGGCGACCTCGGCGAGCGCCTTGGCGAGAAGGGGCCGCGCGGCCGAGGTGCCCAGAAGGTACTTCTTCTCGTAGGGGCTTCCCGCCTTGACCAGGGGCCAGAGGTAGTCGGTGACGAATTCCTTCTTGAGATCGAGGACGACGAGCTTCGAGGCGCCCGTGGCGAGGGCCTTCTTCTCGAGGCCCTTCCAGTCGCATTCCTGTCCCACGTCGCCGGTGACGGCTATCACCTCCGTGGCCCCGTGGTCCTTGAGCCAGGGAATGATGACCGTCGTATCGAGACCGCCCGAATAGGCGAGGACTATCTTTCCTTGCATGATCACTCCTTCATCGACCATCTCGCGGTCGAACTGCGAAAGTATGCGCTATTCTCGTGGGGGTCGATCAGCGACGACGGAGGCGGGAGAAGTCGGCGGTAGGGGAGCGCCGCGTCCATGCGATCGCGTAAAGAGGGCTGAATTGCATCTATATACCTCCGTTCGTATATTTATACATAATGTGCCACGCTCCTTCCCCAAGGTCAAGTCCCCCGACCCGGCAGTCGAAAGACGACGACGCCCCATATCCGGAGCACGGATCGCCCACCGCGGCGAAGAGGGTCCGAATGGAATTGTCGATGTCGAAAATCGTTTACCGGGCCGCAGCCGCGAGGTTAATATGAAGAATGCTTTTCAGGGATAGAACCGACGGGAAGCGTCTCCGCCTTCCCGCCTTCAACGCCATCCTCCCCTTCCTGATGAAGGGGAGGAATTCCTCGGCCGTCTATTTCGGCAAGGACATCGAGGTCGAGAACGCGATCCGCTATGTGCACCGGAAGAACGCCGAATCCGGAGCGAACGCCTTTTCGCTTTTCGGGCTACTCCTCGCGGCCGGGGCCCGGACCTTCTTCGAGAAGCCGGATCTCAACCGCTTCATCAAGGGCAGGACCTTTTACGCCCGCCATGAGACGGCCTTCTCCTTCGTCGTCAAGAAGCGACTTACGGAGGAGGCCGGCGAGTCCATCGCCAAGGTCCGCTTCGAGGCGGGCGACACGGTCTACAAAATGATGGACCGGATCAACGAGGCGATCGACTTCGCGAAGAGCGAGATCAAAGGCGCCGGCGACAGGGAAATCGACCTGGCCCACCGCCTACCCTTCGGCAAGTCCATCATCACTTCGGGCTTCAGGTTCCTCGACGCCTTGAACATAGCGCCGGCCTCGATGCTCAAGGCCGATCCCCTCTACACCTCGGCCTTTTTCGCCAACCTCGGCTCGATCGGTCTCGACGCCCCCTTCCACCACCTCTACGAGTGGGGAACGGCCAGCCTCTTCGTGGTCGTCGGCCGAACCTTCCAGAAGGAAGTCCGCCTGGGCGACGGATCGACGGTCAGGCGCACCCACATCGGCATCAGGGCCACGGTCGACGAAAGGATATCCGAGGGTATCTACTTCGCCCATGCGGCCTCCCTCTTCCAGCGCTACATACTGAGGCCTGAGCTCATGGAACTCGCCCCCTCTTCGCCTAACCCAGGGCCTTGAGGAGGAGATACATGGCCGCCGCGAAAACGAAGAGCCCCAGGGCCCAGGTCCAAACCGGCAGGCCCGACGATTCGGGTGGCGGCTTGATGGGCTCGGGATTGCCGTTGTTTGCCCCGAGGGCATAGCCGCAGACGGGGCAACCGGCGCGAAAGTCCTCGCTCACGCCCACGAAGCCGCATTTGGGGCATTTGACCGACGAAAAGAAACGCCCGCATCTCGGACAGATGCGGGCGTTCCCTTTGACCTCGGCCCCGCAGTGTTCGCAAAAATAGCGGGGCGTCTTCATTGAGGATCTATACCGAAGTCAGGCCGACTCGGCGGCCTTCGCCGCAGGCGCATGGTCCGCCTTCGCCGCGGCGGAGGAGGCAGCAGAGGGAGGGGTGGCCGCGGTTCCCGCCCCGGACGAAGACGCGGCCGGACTCGGCGATGACTCGCCGCCGGTCTTCGAGGTCGAGCTGATGGAACCCGAACTGGACTTTCGGGAATCGTTCACGTAAAAGCCCGAGCCCTTGAAAATGATGCCCGTCCCTCCCCCGATGAGCCTTCGGACAGGCCCCCCGCATTCGGGGCAGGAGGAAAGGGGAGCCTCGGACATGGATTGGAAGGCCTCGAAGCTATGGGAACAGGACCTGCATTCGTATTCGTAGGTCGGCATGGGCACACCTCAAAAGTTGCGTTGTGAGCCCTTAATATACTGACTTATGCACTATCGGTAAAGACGGGGAAGGGCTGGTCGCGATCGGGGCGCCTGCCATGGAAGCGGGATGCGGGCCCCCGCCGCGGTGGCGGGGGCAAAAGCCTCCCCTACTTCAGGACCTTGAGTTCCTTCCCCACCTTGGCGAAGGCCGCCAAGGCCCGGTCGATGTCGTCGGTCGAGTGGCCGGCCGAGATCTGGACCCGGATCCGGGCCTTCCCCCGCGGCACGACGGGGAAGGTGAAGCCGATGACGTAGATGCCTTCCTCGAGGAGGGCCTCGGCCATCTTCATGGCGGTCCTCTCGTCGTAGAGCATCACGGGTACGATGGGATGGACGCCGGGCCTGATGTCGAAACCGGCCTTCGTCATGCCCTCGCGAAAGCGCTTCGTGTTGGTCTCGAGGCGGTCGCGGAGCTCGGTGGACATGGTGAGCATCTCGAGACAGCGGATGGTCCCCCCGACAATCGAAGGCGCCAAGGTGTTGGAGAAGAGGTAGGGCCTCGCCTTCTGCCTCATGTATTCTACGATCTCCTTGCGCGCCGCGATGCAACCTCCCGAGGCCCCGCCGAGAGCCTTCCCAAAGGTCGTCGTAATTATGTCGATACGGCCGCCGACCCCGCAATGCTCCCAGGTCCCGCGGCCGGTCTTGCCCATGAAACCCGTGGCGTGGGAATCGTCGACCATGACGAGGGCGTCGTATTTTTCGGCCAGGTCGCAGATCTCCTGGAGCTTCGCGATGTCGCCATCCATGGAGAAGACGCCGTCGGTGGCGATCATGCGGCGCTTGAGGTGGGCCGTCTCCTTGAGGCAGCGCTCGAGACCCTTGGCGGCCTTGCCGGTGTCGGGATCGGTCTCTTCGACGTCGCGCATGTCTCCGTGCTTGTAGATCCAGCGCTGGGCCTTGCAGAGGCGGATGCCGTCGATGATCGAGGCGTGGTTGAGGCTGTCGGTGATGACGGCGCTCTCCTCGTCGAGGAGGGGTTCGAAGACCGCCCCGTTCGCGTCGAAACAGGAGGAGAAGAGTATCGAGTCCTCCTGGCCGAGGAAGTCGGCGACCATGCGCTCGAGGTGCTTGTGCTCGTCCTGGGTGCCGCAGATGAAGCGCACCGAGGCCATGCCGTAACCGCGAGTCTCGAGTCCGCGGACGGCGGCCGCGCGGATCGAGGGATCGTTCGCGAGCCCGAGGTAATTGTTGGCGCAGAAATTAAGGACGAGGGCGCCGTCCTTGACGCGGATCATCGAGCCCTGGGGCGTCGCGATCACCCTCTCGCCCTTCCAGGTGCCTTCGCTCTTGATGGCGCTAAGCTTGGTTTCAAGTTCGGATTTCAGGCTGCCGTACATGGGGTCCTCTCATTCGCCGCGGCGCGATGGCCGCGACGCGAAAGATTAACATCGAAAACGCGAATCGTGCAAGAAAGAGAGAAAGACGTCATGGCCCCAGCCTCGCGGGATCAATCATATCGCGGGTTTTCTCATTGTTTTCGGCCCCGCCGATGCGCTATTCTGACAAGGCGCCGGCGGCGCAGTGGAGCGTTGATATGAATGGTGCTGAAAGAGCTAGGGCAAGCGGAAACGCCGGATTGATATCTACCGCGGCGGTGGTGGTGGTGGCACTCGCGGCCCTCGTGGTGAACCCCGGTCTGGGACGGATCGCGGCCGTACCGGCGCTGGCCGCCGCCCTCCTTCTTTCGATCCTCGCCCTCGCCAAGCGTCGCTCCTCCAGGGAGGGAGCGGCTTCCCGTTCGAAGGCGCGGGAGACGAGGGGTGCCAGGGACGACAAGGTCCTCACCCTGCTCCGGAAGAGCCGCGACCACCAGGAGGAGCTCGCCGGGCAGGTACTCGCGACCATCAGGCTCGCCGGTGGCATCACCGAGGTCATCGCGGACACCATGGACTCCGTCAGCGCCTTCCAGGGCGATTTCCGGCAGGGGGGGGCCTCCCTCAAGGCTATCACCGGTCTCGTCGATGGCTTCAAGGAGCAGGTCCTCCAGCTCACCCTCGTGTCCCAGCAATCCGCCGCGGCCTCCGAGGAGATGGCCGCCTCGATCGAGCGCATGAGTTCGGAATCTGGTTCCCGCTACGAGGAGATAAAGGACCTTGCCGACCTCTCGCGCGACGGCCAGATGGAGATGCGCATGAGCCTCGACATCATCAAGAAGGTCGTCGCCTCGGTGGATACCCTCAACGGCTTCATCTCCTCGATCAACGAGATAGCCGACCGCACCTCCCTTCTGGCCATGAACGCGGCCATACAGGCGGCCCATGCCGGAGAGGCGGGCCGGGGCTTCGCGGTCGTCGCCGGCGAGGTGCGCAAGCTTGCCGGCTCCTCGGCCGAAAGCGCCCAGGCAATTTCGTCACGACTGGCCGAACTCATCAAATCCATCCGCAAGGCCGAGGAGACCTCGGTCAACAGCGCCAGCATCTTCGCCACGGTCGAGGAGAGGGTCAGGCGCGCCACCGACTCCTTCCTCGAAATCAGGAACGGCACCGGGGAACTTGCGGCGGCGGGCCGGGAGATCAGGGACGTCGTCGCCTCGACGAAGGACGCGAGCCAGCAGATCAAGGTCGTGAGCGAAAAGGTCGGAGACGAGGTGAAGTCCCTCCAGACGAGGTTCGAACACCTTCAGAAAGAGGCCGATAGGATCATCGGGGACCTCGACACGATCCAGGAGGGCTCGGGAGAGATCAACCTCAATTCCCTCACCACGGCCCAAAGCGACATCGAGCAGCTCAGGCTTTCGGCCTCGGTCCTCGAGACCAGCGGTCTCTCGGAAGAGGAGTCGAGCTCCCTCGCCACCATACTCAAGCTCCAGCACCTGGCCAATGTCGCCCGTATCAGGGCGGCGATCGACGGGAGGGTCCGCGTCGACCGAGCCATGGCCGCCGACCACGCGAACTGCGAACTCGGAGTATGGCTCGCGGAAAGAGGAGGAAAGGAAGTCAGGGACGCGAAGCTCATCAAGGAGCTCGACAGGCAGCACCAGGCCATACACCTCATGGCAGCCGAGGCCCTCGAAGCCATCGAGGCCGGCAAAAAAAAGGAAGCCGCCATCCTCTCCGCCCGACTCGCGAAGGCGAGCGAGGAGATGGTCGAACTCATAGGCCAGGCCTTCAAGGCCCGACGCCCCGTCTTCATGTCCTGGAATCAGGGATATATCATCGGCAACGCCACGATCGACGGCCAGCATCGCCGCCTCGTCGACCTAATCAACGATCTTGCGGACGCCATCGACGCGGGGAGGGGCCGGGACCTCCTCGGCCCGGTTCTCGACGAACTCGTGTCCTACGCCGCGACTCACTTCAAGGACGAGGAGAAAATCTTCGCCGCGAGCTCCTACCCCGACGCCAGGATGCACCGCTCCCAGCACGAGGCCTTCACCTTCCAGGCCATCAAGTTGCGCGACGAGTACAGGAGCGGCGTCAACGTACTCTCCGCCGACACCCTCTCCTTCCTCAGGGAATGGCTCAACGGCCACATCCTCGGGACGGACAAGGGCTACGTTCCCTATCTCGGAGGCTGAGCTTCGGCCGAGCCTCGGGCGGAGATGAGGCTTTCCAGCTCCAGTTCCATGGTGTCGAGCTGGGACTCGAGCTCGCCGATGCGCTCGTTGACGACGCGTTCGAGGGTCCTGCGCTCGATGCGGGCGAAGGGCTCCTCGACGCTGTCGGCGAAATCCCGCTTCTTCGACAGCTCGACCCCGCAGTAGGGACAGTAGCTGAAATCGGCGAGGATGAGGCGACGACAGGAACCGCAAAAACCGACCTTCATCGCCCCTCCTTGTCGCTCGTGGGGAGTCCGTTCACAGGAGGCTCGCCG
The DNA here is from genome assembly GCA_035531315.1 of Rectinemataceae bacterium. Taxonomy (GTDB): domain Bacteria; phylum Spirochaetota; class Spirochaetia; order Treponematales; family Rectinemataceae; genus CAIJMU01. The sequence continues at coordinate 6,848 of DATKTD010000058.1, read as the reverse complement.
CGAGTTCCGCGAGTTCGGAACGTTCGCTGTGCTGCAATGTGACGTGGCCGAAAAGACGCTGGCCCTTGAAGGCGTCGACGAGGTAGGAAAGCCCGTTGGAGTTGGCGTCGAGGTATATGTTGTCGATCTGGTAGGGATCGCCCGCGAGGACGACCTTGGTCCCGTCGCCGGCCCGCGACACGAGGGTCTTGATCTCGTGGGGCGTCAGATTCTGGGCCTCGTCGATTATTATGTAGAGATTGGGAAGGCTGCGGCCCCGGATAAAGGAAAGGGCCTCGACCTCGAGGATCTTGTCCTTGACGAGCTGGTCGATGCTCTTGAGATTGGGTCTTCGATAGACGCCGAGTATCTGCTCGAGATTGTCGAATATGGGCTGCATCCAGGCCGCCATCTTCGCCTGCTTCTCGCCGGGGAGGAAGCCGATGTCCTTTCCGACGGGGACGACGGGGCGCGTCACGAGCATGCGGGCGTACTTCCGTTCCTCGAGGGTCTTGTGAAGGCCTGCCGCGATGGCGAGGAGGGTCTTGCCGGTCCCCGCCTTGCCGACGAGGGTGACCAGGCGCACCGAATCGTCGAGGAGAAGTTCGAGGGCGACCCTCTGTCTGTCATTGAGGGGGACGATGCCGCAGATGCTCCCTTCCCAATCGGCGAGGGCGACGAGGCGCCCTCCCTCGGCCTCGCCGCGGGTGAGACGCGAGCGGCCTCCCACCCTGTCACGGAGAAGGACGAATTCGTTGGGGAGGAGCTTGTCCTTCCAGGGGTACTCGCCCGTTCCCTCGAGTCGGTTGAGATTGTCGGCGCTCGTGTCGATCTCCCGCACCCCCTGGTAAAGGGTGGCGATGTCGACCTTCTGCTTTTCGTAGTCGACGGCCTTGATGCCGAGGGCCGTCGCCTTGACCCGGGCGTTGATGTCCTTCGACACGAAGAAGACCTTCTTGCCCTCGAGTTGGAGGGCCCAGGCGCAGAGGATGATGCGATTGTCGTTCTTGTCGAGGGTAATTCCCTCGGGTGGATCGCGGGGCAGGATATGGGACACCTTCAGGATGGAGCCGTTCTCGAGCCTCACCCCCTCCTTGAAATTGCCGCGGCCGAGGGCCGAATCGAGAAAACGTATCGCCTCGCGCGCGCTCTTGCCCCGCTGGTCGGGGAAGGTCTTCAGCTTGTCCAACTCCTCAAGCACCTCGAGGGGAATGATGATCTCGTTGTCCCTGAACGAGTTTATCGCCTCCGGATTATGGATGAGGACGTTGGTGTCTATTACGAAGCATTTGATCCCCTTCGCGCCCTCGGAGATGACCGGCCGATCCTCGGTGCTGCTCATGAAACTAGTATAGTGCAATTTCGGAGCCTATGGCCAAAACTCCTCCCGGCCCGCTCCAGAAAAGCGACTCGGCGTCATTGGCCGAGCGCCCGATCGACATCCGGAAAAATTTCGAAAATCCGATCCAGCATGGTCAATTTGAAGACAGTCATGGTCTGGTCGTTAAGCCCCACAAGCCTGAGTCTTCCTCCCGATTCCCTCGTTTGCCTGAGCCCCGAGACCAGGGCCGACAATCCGGAGCTGTCGACGAAGTCCGTTGCCGCCAGGTCGATGATCAGGTTTTGAGTCCCTGTCGCAAGATTCTTTTTGATCTCGGCTTTGAGTTCGGGCGAGCTGACCGCATTGAGCCGACCGGAAATGCCGATGACATCCCGCGGCTCAATCTTTCGTTTGAAGCGCCAATAATCAGCCCCCGAGCCCCCCGAAGCCCATACTCATAGTTGCTGATCCGTTCTTTGACGAGGGTGGATACATCGAGCGCCAATTTACCGAGACGGTCTCGGATGATTCTTTCGTTGTGTCGGGCCAGGAACAAATACGTACCGATCGCCATGATCAGACCGATGAGGAGCAGGCTGCCGATCTGGATCGGAAGTGTGATTCGTTTTTTCATGGGATGCTCCCATCCCAAGTATAGCGGAAAAGGCAGGGCCGACCAGTCCGGGAAGGGATTGGGTCCTTCATGGCCGGAAGGACCTTCCTAGCTCATGGAACTTCCCGCCGAAGCGGGGTCGGTCAGCTCCTCATGCGAGCGCTCAATGCGGATAAGCGGGTCTTCGAGAATCACTGCGGATCGATGGGAGGAAACTCGGCGAAGAGGCTCGTAAAATCGGGAAGCTTGAACAGGCGCGAATAGCTCCGCGCGGACATCCCGAGCTTGTCCGCTATGTCGGGATCTGCCCCATGCTCGAGGAGGAGCCTCGCGCTCATAAGGTCCTGCCGGCCCACCGCGATGACGAGGGCCGACTGACCGTCCTTGCTTTCGATATTCGGATCGGCGCCGCGATCGAGGAAGAAAGCCACATGCTCCGGCGGGCCGTATTTGACCGCATCCATCAAGGGCGTATAGCCGCGATCATCCGCCTTGAGATCGATCGCGGCCCCGCTTTCGAGGAGGGCCTCGGCCACGGCGAGGTGGCGATTCCTCACCGCGAGGCAGAGCATCGTCACGCCGTGGCGGTTGCGCGAGTCGGGGTCGAAACCGGCCTGGAGGAAGAGGCGGGCGTCGCCGCTGTCGCCCTCGGCGACGCATTCGCCGAAGGACTCGGTCGTGCAGGGTATGCCCCGGTCGAGGAGCTTCGTGCGGGCGGAATCGCGAGATTCGTCCCTCGACCACTCCGACTTCTTCAGGCGGAAAAAGGCTTCGAGCTCGTCGAGATCGTCCAATACGGGAAGGCCACCGAGGTAGGCCGGAGGATCCCAGGAGGCGTCCTGCCTGAGCAGGGACAGGCCACCCGAAAGCCTGGTGGCATAGCCGACGGCGAAGCTGAACCATGAGTCGACGAAGCTGTGGCGATTGGCGACAAGCACGAGATGGCTGGCTTCGCCGAGAAGGGCCTGGATTCGCTGGCCCGCCAGGTCGATCCACTCGGGTCCTATCGAGAGGGCGAAGGACGGAATCCCGAGCCTCGCGAGTATTTCGAGGACGGGCTTGAGATTGGATCTATCCTGCCGCGAGGCGAGCACCGCTATCTTCACTTGTCCTGCCCCGGATCCCTCGAGATTGGCTGTCCCATGAAGGAGTCCATAGAGATTATCGGTTCGAAGGGAGGGAGTCCTGACCACCGCCCGTGGCCGAGCCATCCTCGGCCGCGTTCCTCTGGAGGAGGGCGTATATGTCTTTCCAGGCGCTGCGGAGGACCACGAGGCGGGGGAGTTCGTAGAGCCTATCGAGGTCCTTGTTGGCGAAGACGAAGCCCGGCCCCACCGCGAAGCCGGCGGCGTAGCCCGCCTTGTCGACCTCCGCCACCGTCCTCGGCGAAAGGGCCCCGTAGGGATAGGCGTAGGCGAGAATGGGGCTCCGCGAAAGGGCCTCGGCCCTATCCTTGGCCTTGTAGATCTCTTGCATGAATTCCTTGGGCGATTCGCGATAAAGGGCCTCGGTGACCCGAAGATGGTGGTAGCCGTGGGCCCCGGCGGGGATGCCCCGCGCGACCAGGGCAGCGAGCTCCGTATCGGTGATGGAAAAGTCGGTCGTGCCGAGGACGGCGGGATAGACGAAGAGGGTCGGCACGATGCCCCTCGGGCTGAGCACCTTGTCGATGGCGGCCGGTATGCTGTGATTGCCGTCGTCGATGGTCACGATGACGTTCCGGCCTCCCCTGATCCTGCCGGCGAGAAAATCATCCACGGTCGGGAAGGAATAACCGAGGGCCCGGATCGCGTCGAGCTGGGCGGCGAATTCGGTCAGGGTAAAATCGGTATCGAACTGCTCTTTCCCCAAAAAAGTGTGCCAGCACAGCACGAGGGCCCTGTTTCCCAGGTCCGAAACCCTGTAGTCCTTTTCGGCCTTTCCGGCCACGGGCACGCCCTCGAGACCCGACAAGGCCGAGGCGGACAAAAATCCGCGATCGTCCATGCGCTCCGGCGCTACGGGGCTCCCGATGGGAAAAGAGAGGCGATCGGGGGGCAGGGCATAGAGGCTCGGAGCGAGGACGAAGAGCGACAACAAGGACGCGGAGGCGATGGCGAACAGCCCAACTTTACTTCTCGACACGGAACGAAGATACCGATCAGTCTCTCGGCTGTCCAGAAGGCCGATGGGGAGGCCTCGCCGAAGCCTCGGCTCGCCGGCCTTACGGCCAGCCGAGACTTCGGAGGCCCCTCCCTCCCGACGGATCGGGAGAGCGCGGTTCCTCGGCTTAGGCCAATTCCACGAGGAGGTCCCCGGTGTTGACCGAGGCTCCCTCGGCCGGCCCGAGGGCCTTCACGCTGCCGTCGGAAGGAGCGACGATCTCGTTCTCCATCTTCATGGCCTCGAGGATGAGGACAACCTCGCCCTTGCGGACGGCCTGGCCGACGGCGACCTTGTAGGCCATCAGGGTGCCGGGCATCGGCGCCTTTATGAGGGCCGACCCGCCCGATGCCGGCGCCGATGCCGGCGCCGATGCCGGCGCCGAGGCGGAAGCCGCCGAGACGGTGGGGGAATGGCTCGTCGGGACGGCGACGGGCGCACGAGACCCCGAAGCCTGGACCCCGCCGAGCTCCTCGACCTGGACATCATAGCTTTGACCATTGACGGTTACGCGATAGCTTTTCATGGGAGCTCCTGAGTTCATCGATGTTGTTGGGTCCGGGCGAAGCGCTCGACCCTGCCCCATACGGGGGTATTCCAGGCGGCGGCCTGGCCTGCCACGCCCGCAATGCCCGTCGATCCGACCGGGGAAATTCCCGCGATCCTGAAACGCGTGGGATCGAGACCGCTTGCGGCCGATACCGCCGCCGCGATGACGGCTACAAGTTCGCCATTGGCCGAGACGGCCGAGGCGGGCGCGGCCCTTGCGGCCTCGCCGCGCATCGTCTCCGCGAGGGACTTGCTGAGCTTTCCGGCGATGGCGGCACCGCGATCGCGCATCGCGTCATCGGAGCGTCTACGCAGCCACCAGGCGCCCGCGAAGAAGGCCACGGCCACAAGCCAGAAATACCAAGGCAGATTGCTCACCTTCGCCTTCCTTGTTTTCCGCCGGGGCGGCTCATACCGGCATGTTGCCGTGCTTGCGCTGCGGCTGGGGATCGCGTTTGCCGGCCAGCATGCGAAGGGCCTTGATGAGGCGGGGCCTCGTCTCGGCCGGGTCGATGACGTCGTCGACATAGCCGTGGCGCGCGGCCTTGTAGGGATTGGCGAAGGCTTCCTTATATTCCTCGATCTTCGCCTGCCTCGCGGCGGCCGGATCGGCGGCCTCCTCGATCTCTCGCTTGAAGATGATGTTGGCCGCGCCCTCGGGCCCCATGACGGCGATCTCGGCGGTGGGCCAGGCGTAGACCATGTCTGCCCCGAGGTGGCGTGAGCACATGGCGATGTAGGCCCCGCCGTAGGCCTTGCGGGTTATGATCGTGAGCTTGGGCACTGTCGCCTCGGAATAGGCGTAGAGGAGCTTGGCCCCGTGGCGGATGACGCCGCCGTGTTCCTGGCCGACGCCTGGCAGGTAGCCGGAGGTGTCGGTGAGGGTGACGATGGGGATGTTGAAGGAATCGCAGAAGCGGATGAAATGGGCGGCCTTGTCCGAGGCGTTGATGTCGAGGACGCCGGCCATGACCTTGGGCTGGTTGGCGATGATGCCGACCGAACGGCCCTCCAGGCGGGCGAAGCCGACGACGATGTTCATCGCGTACAGGGGCTGGACCTCGAAGAAGTCGTCGCCGGAACCGACGTCGAAGACCTTCTTGATGATGTCGCGGACGTCGTAGGGCTTGTTGGGCTTGTCGGGCATCAGGGCGACGAGGCCCGCGTCCGTCCTGTCGACGGGATCGCCCGCGTCCACGAGGGGAACGTCCTCGAGGTTGTTCTGGGGGATATAGGAAAGCAGCTTCTTGATCCCGGCGAAGGTCGAGGCCTCGTCGGGATACATGAAGGAGGCGACACCGCTCGTCGCGGAATGGACGGTCGCCCCGCCGAGGGCCTCGGCGCTCACATCCTCGCCGGTGACGGCCTTGATGACCTGTGGACCGGTGATGAACATGTTGGCCGTCTTGTCGGTCATGAAGGTGAAGTCGGTGAGGGCAGGCGAATAGACGGCGCCTCCCGCGCAGGGACCCATGATGACGGAGATCTGGGGGATGACGCCCGAGGCCCTCACGTTCCTGAAGAAGATGTCTCCGTAGCCCTTGAGGGCGTCGATGCCCTCCTGGATGCGCGCTCCGCCCGAATCGTTGATGCCGATGAGGGGTACCCCCATGCGGACGGCATTGTCCATGGCCTTGGTGATCTTGGCGGCGTGCATCTCGCCGAGCGACCCGCCTATCACGGTGAAGTCCTGGGCGTAGATGCAGACCGTGCGTCCTTCCACCGTGCCGAAGCCCGTGACGACGCCCTCGCCCGGGGCCTCGACCTCGTCCATGCCGAGCTCGTCGCAACGATGCTCGACGAAGACGTCCATCTCCGAAAATGAGCCCGGGTCGAGGAGAGCCTCGATGCGCTCACGGGCCGTGCCCTTGCCGCGCTCGTGCTGGGCCGCGACCCTCTTGGCTCCGCCCCCGGCGAGAACCTGGGCGCGCCGCGCCTCGAGCTGCTTCAGTTTGTCCTGCATCCCTGAACCCTCTCTGTTGACAAAATTACCCTACGTGTCAGTATGCCTTAATGAGGCCCCCTGCATCAAGATGAAGCGGGACTCCGTTCGCAGAGTTCGACAAGGAGACCCCCCGTCGCCTTGGGGTGAATGAAGGCGATGCGCGCTCCCCCGGCACCCATCCGTGGTGATTCGTCGATGAGGCGAATACCCTTCGCCTTGAGTTCCGCGATGGCCCCATCCAGGTCCTCCACCCTGAAAGCGATGTGCTGGAAACCGGGTCCCCTGGCGGCGATGAATTT
>DATKTD010000057.1:0-3877 GCA_035531315.1 Rectinemataceae bacterium | reverse complement strand
CCGGCGCGGGAAGAAGGGCCAGGAGACGGGGATCCTCGACACGTTGGCCCACCAGCTCGACCTCCGCCTCATACCGAAAGCCGTTGAGGCACCATCGGAAGAGGACATTCGGCTCAACGAGTTCGCTCAGCAGGTCGCCAGGGACCGGCGGTATCAGCCGTTCCAGCCGACCGCGGCGCAACAGATCAGGGGGATGTTCTGATGCTTGGCCTAACCATAGTCGGCGTAGCCGAAGCTCTTGTCTTCGGAGCTATCATCATTTTGCTTATCAAGTCTCACGTCGCGGAGACGAAGGACCTCCATCTCCGCCTCGCCTCTAAGAGCCTCGAGGACTACCACTACTGGCGCGACATCCATCCGCTCGAGGTCGAAAACAACAAGATCGTCCTCGAAAAGGTCCGCGAGGAAAAGGACAAGACCGCGAACATGACTCCCGCCGAGAAAGAGGCCCGAGATCGGGCCAAGGGGTTCTGACAATGGCCGAGAAGTTCACGCCGATCAAAGGGAACAAGGCCGAGGGGCCGATGAAGGAGGCCTTCGATCGGACACAGGAGGAGTGGGAGAACCACACCTTCCTGTCGCTCTACAACAAGTTCCAAGAGTACATCCGCTGGTTCGAGGGCGACCAGTACGGCTACGTCACCGGCAAGAAGCACTCCGAGTGGTTCGATGTCTCGGCCTTCGTCGATCGTGAGGTGAAGAACGTCTACAACCGCATCCTGCCGATGATCCGCCAGCAGCATGGCGACCTCATCTTCGACCACGAGTTCTACACCATCGGGGCGACCGAGGAGTCCGACGACCGCCGCGCGGCCGCCGTCGGCTCCATCATCATCGAGCAAACGAACCATGACCGCGATCTGCAGCGCAAGCTCGTGGAAGCGAAGCTCCTCATCCTCCTCCTCGGCAACTGCTACTGGAAGGAATGGTGGAACAAGAACCTCCGCGGCCTCTCGATCCTGAAGGGCAAGGTCGTTCCCGTCGGCGGGGATATCGACTTCGCCGTCGTCAGCCCGTTCAATTTCCGGCCCGACCCCCACGCCATGAGCCGGGAGGAATGGCGATACGTCGTCGAAGGGAAGCGGGTCCCGACGAGGTCCATTGAGCTCGAGTTCGGCCTCGACAGGAACTCCATCAGCAACGAAGGCTACCAGGGATTCGAGCAAAACCGCTTCACCCGCCACGGCATCGATACGCCCAAGGAGCCGTCGGCGGTGAGGAAGGAGTATTGGGAGTTCGCCAACGCTGAAAGGTCGAAAGGCCGGTTCATGGTCGTCGCCAACGACATGGTCCTCTACGACGGCGACAACCCGACGCCGGAAGCGAAATGCAACTACGCGCATTTCAAGAGCGGGATTCCCATTATCGGGACGCAGTTCGACGAGTCAATGGTCGCCATCGGTCAAACCCCGCAGCGTCAGATCAATCGTCACTACTCGATGGTCGACGAGCATTTCCAGAATTTCCGGGCCAAGGGCCTCATTCCCTTCGGCTCCCTCCGGCCCGGCGACGAGCAGGCCTTCAAGCGCATGGGCGGCGTCGATTTTATCACCTACAATCCGCGTGTCGGTCAGCCGTATTGGCAGACTCCACCGGCCCTGCCCGAATCGAGTCTCGGCTATGCCCAGATGCTCGAGGGCGAGTTCGAAATAGAAACATCGGTCAGGAAAACCTCCTACGGCCAGCTCCCGAAATACGCCTCGCGGCCTTCCAACCAGCTCTTCCAAAGCCTCAAGGGCGCGGATACCTCCGTCATGCAGCCCAGCCTCATCAACATCGACGCCGAGCTCATCCACTGCATGAGAGTCCGCCTGTCCCTAGCGAAGAAGCACTACCAGGAGCCGCGTCTCATCAAGAACCTGGGGAAGGGCAAGTTACCGGCGGTGCGGTCGTTCATCGGTGCGGACCTCCGCGATTCGACCGACGTCATGGTCGTCCCGGGCGTCGACATCTTCACGTCCCGGAAGCGGCGCGAGGATATCGCCATCAAGTTCGTCGAGATGCGGGCCATCGATGCGAAACAGGCCCTTGAGATCATGCGCTTCAAAGGGGTCGAGGGCTGGCTCAAGGAAGACAAGGCCGACGAGTACCAATGCAATCGGCACGTCGAGCAGATGGTCACAAAGAAGAAATTCATTCCCGCCGACCCGTCGGACAACCATGAGTTCGCCTACAAGTTCTTCAACGACTTTCGGAAGGGCGAAGAGTTCGAGTCGCTCGATGAAACAACGCAGGGGTTCATCATCCAGAGGCTCAACGATCATAAAGAGTTCCTGGCTATGATGCCACCTCCGGTCGAGAAGCCGACACAACCGGGCGTCCCCGGCACGGCCTCACTCCCCGGGGCGGAGATGGCAACCCCCCTCCCCGCCGCCGGGGGCGTTCCGATTCCTCAGGGCGGAGGGAACGGCGGGGGCGTCCCGCCGGGATTGATCGAGGCCATCATGGCTCAGATGGCAGGGGGCGAAGCGTAATTAATCCGCAAGGAGAGACGACACCATGATAGAAAAATTTCTGACCATCAAAGAGGCGGCCGAGAGGCTCAAGGACCAGGGCTACACGGAGAAGATCGTCGAGGCCTACGTCCGGCACAAGAAGGTCCCCTACCATGTCCGGGAGGGCATCACCCTGATCCCCTTCCCCGAGGCCGAGCCCTTCTTCCCCCGCCTCTTCAGCGACAAGGAAATGAAGGCGATGGGGGCCATCCCGCTCGACCTTCCCGAAGGTGACAAGGCTGCCGGAGAGCCGAAGGCCCCGGTCGAAGAGAAGCCGAAAGAGGCCCCGAAAGGGACCACAAAAAACCCCAAATAGGAGGCTAGTTTATTATGTCAACCGAAGCGAAACCGGGCACGGAAGAAGCGAGGTCGCCCTCCGGTGTCGGTGAAGCTCTCAGTATGTTCACGGAGAGCCAGGCCAAAGCGGCCGCCGAGACGGAGAAGAAAGAGGTCACGGTGGGCGGTGAGGTCAAGGCTGAAGACAAGAAGCCCGAGTCCATCGAAGGCTCCGCGGACAAGGGCAAACCGGCTGCCGAGGTGGTCGAGAAAAAAGGTCCCATCTTCCGGCTTGTGAACGAAAAAGGCGAACCAACGCCTCTCGTATTCAGGGCCGACGACAAGGACCTATCGGAGTCTGACCCGGACAAGATCCGGCAGTACGTCGAACACGGCTACCATGCCAGCCAGCGGGCCGAGACGTTGAACGCCAAAGAAAAACTGGTCGATTCGCAACTCGGCATCCTCGAGGCGATCGACCTCGCCATGAAGGAAGGACGGCTCATCATCAAGGAACCCGGGAAGCCGGGCGAGACTCCCCCCGCCGGCGCGGAAAAGGAGACCGAAGAGGATCTGCTGGCCGACCCCGAGGTGAAGGCACTCAAGGAGAGGGTCAAGAAAACCGAGGAGGAGATCAAGAAAACGGCCGGGCTCTTCGTCAAGGGAGCCGTCGAGAAGGGTTTTCAGGAACTCAAGGGTCAGATCGAGGCCAAAAAGACCGAGTTTCCCAACGCCCGGGAATCCGATGTCTGGAAGCTCCTCGAGCTCCAGGAAGAGAAGACCGGGAAGCCCCTTTACGATGTCGCCTCCGCGATGAAAAAAGCCAACGAAGACGAGACGGCCTACCTCGAATCGAAACCCATCTCCGAGAAAAGCCGCCAGGAGGTCATCGCCAAGTACATCGCCGACAAGGCCAAGGCCGAAGAGGCCCCCGTGGGGTCCCCGGCCGGCGCGGCCCCCGGAGGGGTCGGCGGAGCGGCGAAGGAAGAGGAGAAGCCGATCACCGGCATCGAAGACGCCATCGAGCGTTACAAGCGGAGCCTCGCTAAGGGAGGTGAAACCTCCAAATTCTAGCAAGGAGCTAAAATCCCATGTTCACTATCGCA